>CAZPWO010000008.1:0-34645 GCA_964590525.1 uncultured Herbinix sp.
AGTAATAAACTAACTGTTAACCATATTAGAACTTGTCGTTTAATACTATGTCCAAGTTCGAAAAACTTGTTTATTCTATTCTTCATGTTCTTCCGGCAAAATGTTAATTAAGAACAAATTGCCTATCTCCTTTCGTACTTTAACTTTAAGTTATCTACATTCAAGTAACTTATATGTCAATTAGTTATAGATATATAATATATCATAAAAGATGACAAAAATCTTTACGAAAATTTATGTTTTATAGAGAAAAAACTGTTCTTTATTACATTATATATAATGCATTTATTCAAAGAGTTGTATTTTATTGCATTTTCACATTATTATTTTAGTCTGGGGGATATTTAGACATGAGTCTGTCTTTTAATATCCACCAAATCAGCTGATCCATGTGTTATTTTCCTTAGTAATATGATAGAATGCATATATAACTATAGACCATTGTTAAAAATGACTCCCCGATATTCGGATGGAATTACCGAATTGCATTTGCAAGTATTTAGACAATGCATGGAAGTTCATATCACAATTATAGAACTAGGAAGAAGGAGAGGTTTTATGGAATATCATGTGTCAATACAGGGAAATGATCAAGCAAAAGGAACAGTTGATCAACCCTTTCGTACAATATCACGGGCTGCGGCTCTTGCTATGGCTGGTGATACAGTTATTGTTCATGCTGGAATATACAGGGAATGGGTAAATCCGGCCAATGGTGGAACAAAGGAGCATAGAATAATATATCGATCAGCGGGAGACGGTGAAGTGGTTATTACAGGGGCTGAACGAATTTCAAACTGGACCCCTGATGGAGACCATGTTTGGAGTACACAAGTCCCAAATTCCATATTTGACATACGTAATCCTTTTGAGCTGGAGTTAAGGGGGGACTGGCTTTTTGACGGAGCTTTCCCTGTTCATCTAGCTGATGTATATTTGGATGGTAAATCCCTATATGAATGCGATAGTCTTGATAAAGTACGCAAGCCGGAAGTTTGGCCCGATGCCAAATATCCAAAGGACTCACTACTAAAATGGTATGCCGAAGTTGGCCCTAGTACAACAAAAATCTGGGCTAATTTTGATGGAAAAGATCCTCGTAAGGAAAATGTGGAAATAAATGTTCGTCCTTATTGTTTCTGGCCAGAAAAACCAGGACTTAACTATATAACTGTAAGTGGCTTCACACTTTGCCAAGCATCTCCTCAATGGGCACCTCCCACTGACTACCAGGAAGGTTTGATTGGACCCCACTGGAGCAAGGGATGGGTTATAGAGGACAATATAATCAGTGAATCCAAAAGCGTTGGTATCAGTTTAGGAACAGAAATAGGTACTGGCCATGAAAAATATTCTGGTAAACATAAGAAAGGGGGTACTCAACGTGAGCAGGAGGTTATTTTACGAGCCTTACGTTCAGGCTGGCACAAAGATAGAGTAGGTAGTCATGTTATTCGAGGAAACGTGATCCATGATTGTGAACAAGCAGCTATTGTGGGACATATGGGTGCAGCCTTCAGCCACATTTATCAGAATTGTATCTACAATATTCACCACAAGAGGCTTAGACACGGTGCCGAAGTAGCAGGAATCAAGCTACACGGGGCCCTGGATACACAAATTAGTGAAAATAAAATATATGGCTGTTACCGTGGGATTTGGCTAGACTGGCAGGCACAGGGTACCCGCATCAGCCGTAATGTATTATTTGATAATCTTTCTGAGGATCTTTTTATTGAGGTTTGCCATGGTCCTTATATGGTTGATCATAATATGCTTCTATCACCTATGAATTTTAGAAATATGGCACAGGGGGGCGCATTTGTCCATAATTTATTTACAGGTAAATTTGTTGTTCGTTCAGAGGTTACTCGTATCACACCCTATCATTTCCCTCACGAGACAGCAATGGCAGGATACTCCAATATTACTGGAGGGGACGACAGGTACTACAACAATATCTTTTTAGGGGACAATGATGAGAATAAGCAACCTGTACCCATAACCTTTTTCGAGCATCTTCCACTGAAAGCAAGAGATGAGGTTGGAGATGACGGAAAGACAATGATGGATGGTGTTCCTGACGATTCTATTTGCTATCTACATCCTGTGGGGCTAGGAGGCTACAATAAACATCCAAATGCCAAGGATAAGCAATGGTGGGAATATACTAGGGAGGAAATTATCCAGCTAGGAGATGCCGCAAAGGATTTCTTTGTGGGAAATGCTGTTCTTCCGGTGGCTATTGATGGGAATATATACCTTAACAATGGGGTACCAAGTAGTCATGAAGCTAATTCAAAGGTATATGAGCAAAAGGCCATTGAGGTGGAGATTGATCTTGCTCAGGCTACAGTGCAAATCAAGGTTAATGAACCCCAACTGCTTGGGGAAACATCTACAATGTTGATTACCACCGACCTGCTTGGCAAGACTTATCACGCTGATATGAAATTTGAGCAAGCAGATACTAGTCCTTATTGTTTTGATAGGGATTATTTTGGACGAAAGAGACCTGATGCAGACGTTATACCTGGTCCCTTTGAATTAGGACAAAATGATAAGATTGATTTTGAGTTTTAGGATAAATAAGTGCCGTCCAGGTTTATGTCAATCTGGGCGGTTTATTTTGTTGTAAATATATATGTAAATGAGCATAATTTTTAAACCTTATGTTAATTTCCTTAGTAATATGATAGAATGTATATATAACTATTGACCATTGTAAAAAATGTGGGGTGCATAAGGTGACCAATGAAAAAGACACAAACAATAAGCTTTCTTCCCAAGTAAAAACTTCTTCATCAGGAAGCAAAAGAGTACATAATATAAAGGTTGGAATAATTACCATGGTTTTAATAGGTCTGATTCTACCAATGATTTTTTGTATCATCCTAGCAAGACAAGTGTTACATTTAAATAAGCAGGTTGACGTACTAATTGAATTACATAAAGGCTTTGATGATGTTAGCAATATATCTAAAAACAATAATTCTTATGCATATGCTTCAGAAACCGCCGATGAAGCTCTTTATGAAAATAATACTAGTAATGATTTTAACCACTATGATGGTCATGACGTTTTAGATAATAATGATATTACATATTTGGATGATCAAGTAGATAATCTGCTTATAAAAGATGAAAAAGCAGATCAAAATCTTGATAAAGATAAAGAAGAAATTATAGAAGAATCTAATACAGCCTTAGGGCTTGATGATAATAAAGAAGGAAAGTATGCTGGTAAAAAAGTTTATCTGACATTTGACGACGGACCTAGTATATATACTAATGATATTCTTGATATATTAAACAAATATGATATAAAAGCTACATTTTTTGTTAATGGAAAAACAGATCAAGTATCAAAAAATATTTATAGAAGGATTGTTGATGAAGGTCATATATTAGGAATGCATTCATATTCACATGAATATGGAGAAATATACAATTCATTAGAAGAGTTTGAGAAGGACTTTACAAAACTATGGGATTTGTTATATGATGTTACTGAATATAAACCTACAATTTATCGCTTTCCTGGGGGAAGTTTAAATTACGTTAATAGGAATGGTATGGATGAGTTTATAAGATTTCTTAATGAAAAATCCATACAATATTATGATTGGAATGTAGTAAATGGTGATGCTGTAGGAGAACAATATACAAAAGAACAGCTAGTAGACAATGTATTAAATGGTATTGAAGATAAGAAAACAGCCATTGTTCTAATGCACGATGCCCGTTCTAAGTTAACTACTGTAGAATCCTTGCCAGAACTTATAGAGAAATTAATTTCTCAGGGGGCAACTATTTTACCTTTAGATGAAACTGTAACACCAATTCAGCAAATAAAAGCAAATTCAGTAGAATAAAGAATAATAAATAGGGAGGTAATGAATTTATGGGTTTTTTCAAGGAATTTAAGAACGATTTTTCTAAGGCAGTAGATGAATTGATACTTGATGACAAGAAAGACACTTCAGATGAAGAAGAGCAGCTTGTTAATACCTTAGATACAGAAGAGGAAGATTCTTCAGTGGATAGTGAGAAGATGAAAGAAATATTAGATGAGTTTACCCAAGAAGAAAGAGAAGATGACCATATGGAAGAAGTGGAAGACTTTGATGACATGAAAGATGTTGAAGATGGGGAAAATGTAGAAGACACAGAAGAATTCGAAGACTCTGTAAAGACCGAAGAAGTAGAAAATAAAAAGACAGAAGTTGACATACTAGATAAAATGGAGGAAGGTGAAGAGATGGACCAGAACATAGACATGGAATTATTTGATGCACTAGATGAGGAAAATAATATTGAAGAAGAGGAAACAAAGGAAAGTGAAGTGAAGAAGCGAGATTCAAGCTTTGTTTATGATGAAGATGATGTTACTGTTATAACAAAGGGAACCACAATAGAAGGTAATGTTTCCTCAGAGGGATCACTTGAAATTAGAGGAATAGTTACAGGTGACATAGAGTGCCTTGGTAAGTTATCAATAACAGGTAAAGTGCAAGGTGAATCCACAGCTGCAGAGGTATATGTTAATACAGAACGCCTTGAAGGAAATATTAACAGTGAAGGTAGTATCAAAGTAGGATTAGGTTCTGTTATTATTGGGGATATAAAGGCTACTTCAGGAGTCATTGCTGGTGCCGTTAAAGGTGAAATTGACATAAATGGACCTGTAATAGTTGATTCAACAGCAATTATCCTTGGAAATATTAAAGCACAGTCTGTACAGATTAATAATGGTGCAGTAATAGAAGGTCACTGTTCTCTCGCCTATTCTGATGTTGACGTAGAAAATGTCTTTGAATAATATGATTTATCTAGTAATAAGACAAATTTTATGGTAAATTATTAAATGAATAATGACATTATGTGAATATGGAGGCAAATAGATGAATAAATACAAGCGGGTATTACTAAAGCTTAGTGGAGAAGCCCTGGCGGGGGATAAAAAAACAGGATTTGATGAAGCAACCTGTATAAGGGTTGCCAAGCAAGTAAAGCAACTTGTTGATGATGGTATTGAAGTCAGCATAGTTATTGGTGGTGGGAACTTCTGGAGAGGTCGAACTAGTGAGACAATAGATCGCACTAAGGCTGATCAGATTGGTATGTTAGCTACAGTAATGAACTGTATCTACGTATCTGAGATATTTCGCTATGTAGGAATGAATACTGGAGTGTATACACCATTTTCCTGTGGAGGAATGTCACAATTATTTTCCAAGGACAAGGTAGTAGGATCTATGAGGCAGGGAGAAGTGGCCTTTCTAGCAGGTGGCACAGGACATCCTTATTTTTCTACAGACACCGCTACAGTACTTAGGGCAGTTGAGCTAGAGTGTGATATAATATTAATGGCCAGAGCAGTTGACGGGGTATATGATAGTGATCCTAAGCTTAACCCTTTAGCAAAAAAATACGACCAGATATTAATGGAGACAGTGTTAGATAATAAGCTAGGTGTTATTGACCTTACAGCAGCGGTTTTATCAATTGAGAATAAGATGCCTATTTTATTATTTGGTCTTTCAGAAGAAGAGGCTATAGTAAAAGCAGCAAGAGGTGATTCAAAAGGAACAATGATAAAGGTTCAGTAGTATTAAAACAAAAACATTTATGGAGGGATTATTGTGGATAGTAGAATAAAAGAATATAATGATAAGATGAGTGACTCAATTGACGCTTTAAAAGAAGAATTTTCAAACATTAGAGCGGGAAGGGCAAACCCACGTCTTTTGGATAAGATAACAGTTGACTATTATGGTCAGCCATCTCCTATACAGAACATAGCAAATATCTCGGTTCCAGAAGCTAGGGTTATTCAGATACAGCCATGGGAGGCTACACTGATAAAAGATATTGAGAAGGCAATTATGCAATCTGATATAGGAATAACACCAAGTAATGATGGTAAAATTGTACGTTTAATTTTCCCTGAGCTAACAGAGGAAAGAAGAAAAGATTTGGTTAAGGATGTTAAGAAAAAAGCTGAAAACGCAAAAGTAGCTATAAGGAACATTCGCAGGGATGCTAATGATTCAATTAAGAAGATGGAAAAATCAAGCGATATATCAGAGGACGAACAAAGAGTGCTTGAGGATGAAGTACAGAAAATGACTGATAAGTTTATTGATACAATAGACAAAGTACTTGAAGAAAAATCTAAAGAAATTCTTACAGTATAAATATAATTTATAAGACTTTATGCAGGGGTGTTCAAAGGACAAATACCTTTTGAGGCACCCCTGTTCAAATTATAGAATGATATTTATAATGGCATATAATAATCAAACAAGTAGGTGATACGATGGAAGATGGATTAAAAATTCCTAATCATGTAGCTATAATTATGGATGGGAATGGAAGATGGGCAAAGAAGAGGATGATGCCTAGAAATTATGGTCATAACCAAGGAAGTAAGGTTGTTGAGAAGATATGTGAAGATGCATATCATATGGGAATAAAATATCTTACCATATATGCATTTTCTACAGAAAACTGGAATCGTCCAAAGTCCGAAGTTAATGAGCTTATGAAGCTATTAAGGACATATTTAGAAAGTAGTATCAAGGAAAGTAAAAAAAACAATATGAAGGTTAGGGTTATTGGAGATAAGACTAAATTAGCAGATGACATTGTTAAAAGCATAGAGAATCTAGAGGAAGCCTCAAAGAAGAATACAGGACTTAATTTAACTATTGCTATTAATTATGGAGGAAGAGACGAGATAATTCGTGCTATTAATTTATTATCTAAAGATCTAATAGATAACAAATTAACAATTGAACAAATAGATGATATTAAATTTGAAAGATATCTTGATACAAAGGGTATACCAGATCCGGATTTACTTATTCGTACTAGTGGAGAGATGAGAACATCTAATTTTCTATTATGGCAGATGGCATATACGGAGTTTTATTTTACAGATACATTATGGCCAGACTTTAATAAAAGTGAACTAATGAAAGCTGTTGAATACTATAATACAAGGACTAGAAAATTTGGAACATTGTTATAATATTTTCTAATAGGAGGATGAATAATGTTTAAAAAAAGATTAGTTAGTGGAATCATACTACTTATATTGACCATATTAGTAGTAATGGCAGGAGGAAACCTGTTATTTGCCTCCACTTTATTTATATCCTTAATAGGAATGATGGAATTATACCGAGTTGTTGATATGAATAAGAAAACTCCTGGTATTATTGGATATATAGCTGCCTTGACATATTATGGACTAATCTATTTTAACCAGGAAGAATACAACCTATTACTTTTTATTCTATTCATCCTGTTATTAATGACATTTTATGTATTTTCATTTCCAAAACACAAGACAGAAGAGATAGCTATAGTTTTCTTTGGATTATTTTACGTAGGTATTTTATTGTCATACATATACCAGGTTCGTGGATTAGATGATGGAGCAATAATAGTTTGGCTGATATTTATTGGAGCTTGGGGCTCAGATACTTGTGCATATTGTGTTGGGATGTTATTTGGTAAGCATAAATTTTTCCCGAAACTTAGCCCGAAAAAGTCTGTAGAGGGGCATATTGGTGGTGTAGTTGGAGCTGCATTAATCGGTTTTATCTATGGAGTAATATTTCAAGATAGAATTACAGTTATCAGTAATCCACAAGTTGCATTTGCTATAATTAGTGCAGCAGCTAGTGTAATATCCCAGATTGGAGACCTAGCGGCTTCGGCTATAAAAAGAGACTATGACATTAAAGATTATGGGAAGTTACTACCAGGTCATGGGGGGATACTTGATCGCTTTGACAGTATAATATTCACCGCCCCTGTAGTATATTATATGTCTCAAATATTTTAATAAAGGTTATATTAGTACGAGCACAATGAATTAGGAGGCTTTTATGAAGAATATTTCTATATTAGGTTCTACAGGGTCTATTGGTATTCAGACACTAGATATTGTTAGAGAATATAATGAGGAATTTAATATTGTTTCACTAGCGGCAAACAACAATATTGAACTTTTAGAAAAACAAATTAGGGAGTTTACACCGAGCCTGGTTTGTGTATATAATGAAGAACAAGCAGGGAAACTAAAAGAGAATATTAAAGATTTATCTACCAAGGTTGTTAGTAAGATGGATGGACTTGTTCAGTGTGCGGCTGTTAAAGAGGCTGATACTGTTGTTACAGCAATTGTTGGAATGATTGGAATTCTTCCTACAATAGCAGCAATTAAAGAGGGTAAGGATATTGCTCTTGCTAATAAGGAAACCCTAGTAACTGCAGGACATATTATTATGCCACTTGTTAAAGAACATAATGTATCATTGCTTCCTGTAGATAGTGAACATTCCGCAATATTCCAAGCACTTCAAGGAGAAGACAAAGATACAGTTAAGCAAATTATTCTTACAGCTTCTGGTGGACCATTTAGAGGGAGAAACTTATCACAGCTACAAGATATTACTCCTGAAGAGGCCCTAAAGCACCCTAACTGGTCTATGGGGTCAAAGATAACTATAGATTCAGCAACCATGGTTAATAAAGGTCTTGAAGTAATGGAAGCTGCTTGGTTATTTGACATTGATATTGACAAGATAAAAGTTATAGTACATCCACAAAGTATTATTCATTCTATGGTAGAATACGTTGATAACAGTATTATAGGTCAATTAGGGGTTCCAGATATGGCTATCCCTATACAATACGCCTTATTCTACCCTGGTAGAAAAGAACTTGTTCAAGGGGAAAGACTTGACTTGATTAAACTACAACAACTTACATTTGAAGAAGCTGACATGGAGACTTTTAAAGGTTTGAAACTGGGCTACCAAGCTGCTAATACAGGTGGAAGTATGCCTACGGTATATAATGCAGCCAATGAGTGGGCTGTGGCAAGATTTTTACAGGGTAAAATAAGTTTTACTGATATTCCATCTATGATTAGTGAAGCCATGGGTCATCATAAGTTGATTCTTAATCCAAATGTAAATGAAATTCTTATTTCGGAAGAAGAAACATATGATTTTCTAAAGACTTTAATATAGTGGTTTGGAATAATATAAGAAAGGTTAGGAGTAAAGTATATGAGTTTTATTAAAATTATAATTACCATACTTATGTTAGGTATTGTTATATTTGTTCATGAGTTAGGGCATTTTCTATTAGCTAAGAAGAATGGCATAACGGTAACAGAGTTTTCTATAGGAATGGGGCCTAGAATTACAAGCTTTGTAAAAGGTGGAACAAGATATTCATTGAAGGCTTTGCCTATTGGTGGTTCATGTATGATGCTTGGAGAAGATGAATCAGTAGATGATGAAGGAGCATTTGATAAAAAGGGGGTATGGGCCCGTTTTTCAGTTTTATTTGCTGGGGGATTTTTTAATTTTATTCTTGCATTTGTTTTGGCCTTAGTGGTTTTAGGGGCAAATGGAATAGACATTCCAACCATCTCAAGTATAGAAGAAGGCTCCGCTGCAGATATAGCTGGACTTAAAGAGGGAGATCTTATTACTGAGATAAATGGTAGTAAAATAAATATTAGTCGAGAGATAATGCTTTACGAGATGTTTAATCCGGTTACAGATGAAAGCATCAATATATCATATATAAGAGACGGTGAAGAAAGAACAGTTACTATAAAGGCAGATGAGATTGTCCGTTATCAGTTAGGATTTCAATATACACCAAATGAAGAGTTAGCTGTAATCGAACCTCTTCTTGAAGAGGGTCCTATGGCTAAGGCAGGAATAGTTCCAGGAGATATTATAAAAAACATAGAAGGAACTGTGATAAAAACGGGAAGTGACATTAGTGAATATTTTAAGGCAAACCCAATGACAACAGAACCTGTTACTATTACTTATTATAGTGTGGCCCAAGATAATGATATAACAATTAATTTAACTCCCGAAAAAAATGTATATTATGAAATGGGCTATGGATATAATTATTTTAACCAAGACATATCAACATTAAATGTTATTAAATACAGTTTTTATGAATTGAAATATAATATAGTTTCTACAATTAAAAGTTTAGGTTATTTGGTCACAGGGCGGATAGGTATGGATAACGTTGCGGGTCCTGTTGGTGTTGTTAATATAGTTGGTCAAATTGTAGACGTTACTGAAGATTATGGAATCGGTGTTACATTATTAGAGTTAGCTAATTTTATAATCTTAATAAGTGCAAATCTAGGAGTTCTTAACCTATTGCCAATACCAGCTCTAGATGGTGGAAGAATCATATTCTTGCTTATTGAAGCTGTAAGAGGTAAACCTGTTCCAAAGGATAAAGAAGCTATTGTGCATTTAGTTGGAATGGCATTATTATTTGGACTTATGATATTTGTATTATTTAACGATGTTAAAAACATATTTGGATAATAGTGTTTTATTAGTGAAAGGGTGTTTGAATGTATCGGGATAAAACTAAGGAAATTAAAATTGCCAGGCAAGTTATTGGTGCTGGTAATCCGATTTTAATTCAGTCCATGACCAATACAAGAACGGAAGATGTTGAGGGTACTGTTAGACAAATTAATCAGCTTGCTAAAGCTGGATGTGATATTATCCGTTGCGCTGTACCCACAATGGCTGCTGCAGAGTCATTATTAGAAATTAAGAAAAATATTGATATACCTTTAGTGGCCGATATTCATTTTGATTATCGGCTTGCTATTGCTGCCATGGAGCATGGAGCGGACAAAATAAGGATTAATCCAGGTAATATCGGAGGGGATGAAAGACTAAAAAAAGTGGTGGATGTTGCAAAAGAAAGACATATACCCATCCGTGTTGGCGTAAATAGTGGCTCATTAGAGAAGGATATTATAAAAAAATATGGGGGCGTAACAGGTGAAGGCCTGGTGGAAAGCGCCTTGAATAAGGTTAAATTAATTGAAGACTTAGGCTATGATCAGATTGTAATCAGCATAAAATCTTCTGATGTTTTGATGTGTATAAAGGCCCATGAGATTATTGCAGAAAAGACGAGATATCCTCTACATGTGGGGATTACTGAATCTGGCACGATAAACACTGGCAATATAAAGTCCTCTGTTGGACTGGGAATTATTCTACATCAAGGTATAGGTGATACAATTAGAGTGTCCTTAACTGGTGATCCCCTGGAAGAAATTAAGACAGCTAAGACTATTCTTAAAACCCTAGGATATCGCAAAGGGGGAGTTGAGGTTATATCTTGTCCTACATGTGGTAGGACTGAAATTGATATAATTAAGCTTGCTAGTCAAGTTGAAGAGATGGTAGCTGATATAGATTTAGATATTAAGCTTGCTGTTATGGGATGCGTTGTTAATGGGCCTGGAGAAGCTAAGGAAGCAGATATAGGAATAGCTGGTGGTAAAGGTGTTGGAATTTTGATAAAGAAAGGCCAAGTGATTCGTAAGGTTGCAGAAGAAGACTTGTTATCTGCCCTAAGAGAAGAGTTACTTAATTGGAAGGATTAGAACAGGAGATAAGTGAATGTTATTTTTTGAAGCATTTAATAAGATTTCTGTAGATGACAGATTGAATAAACTTTTTAGAGAGGTAGATGTTATTAAGGTAGTTGTATCTAAAGAAAAAAAGACTGCCTTAATACATACTCTAAGTAGCCATATTATTCAGAGGATAGATATGAAGAAGATGGAAGAGAATCTTAACCAACAGATTTTCTTTCATACAGGCAATACTGCAACAATTAGACCCCAATATGAACTTTCTGCCCAATATGATCTGTCTAATCTTTATCCAATCTACCTAGATTCCTTATTAGAGGAGTTGAAGGAAGAAAGCGTTATCAATTATCATATTCTTGCCAGTGCTAAAGTTTCTATAAAAGATATGGATATTAATATTAAGGTAATGGATAATTATATAGTTAAAGAAAGGTCATTATATATAAAGGCATTCCTAGAAGAAACATTTAAAGAAAGGTTTGACTATGATATAAAGGTAACCTTTGAAGGTGTAAAAGAAAAATCCAGGAAAAAAGAAAGTAATCATACATACAGTCGTAATATAGGTCAAGCAGTAAAAGTTAAAGCAAATGAAAAAGAACAAGAACAAGAACAAGAAAAAGATCTAGCTCCTAAAGGACAATCAAATACTAAAAAGGAAAACCCTAATGCTTCTAATTATACTAAAGGAAGAAATAGCTATCGTAGATTACCTAATGATCCTTCTGTTATCTATGGGAGAAATTTTGAAGGTGATGTTATACCTATAAGTGATATTATAGATGAGATTGGTGAGGTTGTTATTAGGGGACAATTATTCGATTTAGAGGCCCGGGGCTTACGTAATGAGAAAAGCTTGATATCATTTGGCTTAACTGATTTTATGGACTCAATAAAGGTTAAGATATTTATTAAAACAATAGAAGAAGAGGAAATTATGTCACAGCTATCCAATGGTAAATTCTATATGCTTAAGGGATTTGCCAAGATGGATACATTTGATAAGGAAATCACTGTAGGTTCAGTTGCTGGTATTAAGACTGTTAATGATTCTAGACCAGTAAGGATGGATAATGCTCCTGTGAAAAGAGTTGAACTTCATGCCCATACTCAGATGAGTGATATGGACTCTGTTGTAGATGTTAAAAAGCTTATAAAAACGGCATTTGATTGGGGGCATCCAGGAATAGCTATAACAGATCATGGGGTTGTTCAGTCCTTCCCTGATGCCAACAACGCCCTAAATCCCAATGATTATGAGGATGAGGATGAGAGGGAAAGAGCTAAAAACTTTAAGGTTATCTATGGGATGGAGGCCTATCTAGTGGATGATCTGAAGGATGTGGTAACAGCTGGTAGGAGGCAAAGTTTAGACAGCTCCTTTGTAGTCTTTGATCTTGAAACCACAGGATTCAGTAAGGAAAATGATGGAATAATAGAGATTGGTGCAGTGAAAGTCGTAGCTGGGAAGATAGTGGACCAATATAGTTCTTTTGTAAACCCACAGCGTCCAATTCCATATAAGATAGAGCAATTAACAGGGATTAATGATGATATGGTAATTAAGGCCCCAACTATTGACAAGGTTTTGCCAGAATTCTTAGAATTTTGTCAAGATTCAACTTTAGTGGCACATAATGCATCATTTGACATGGGTTTTATCAAAGCTAACGCAAGAAGATTAGCCACTGAGGCAAACTTTACTACAATAGATACAGTAGGACTTTCAAGAATACTTCTACCAAACCTAAGTAGGTTTAGGCTTAATACAGTTGCAAAAGCACTGGATGTATCATTGGACAACCACCATAGAGCCTTAGATGATGCTAGGGCTACAGCAGAAATATTTATAAAGCTTGTAGTAAAATTAAAAGAACAAAATATAGAGAATGTTAATGATATTGATAGATTAGGGAAGATGGAAGCAGAAGCCATTAAAAAGCTTCCTGCTTTTCATACAATTATATTGGCTAAGAATGATATTGGTAGGGTTAATTTATATAAGCTAGTATCTAAGTCTCATATAGATTATTTCCATAGGCAACCAAAGATACCCAAAAGTTTATTAGAGGAGCACAGAGAAGGACTTATAATCGGTTCAGCCTGTGAAGCAGGAGAAATATACTCTGCAATACTTAACAAACAATCAAGTAGCCAGCTTGATAAGTTGGTGAACTATTATGATTACCTAGAAATTCAACCCTTGGATAATAATGAATTTCTAATTCGTAATGAAGCAGGTAGAGGAAGCGGTATTAATTCTAAGGATGATCTTATTGAAATTAATAAAAAAATAATTGCTCTTGGAGAGGAATACAATAAGCCTGTAGTTGCAACTTGTGATGTGCATTTTATGAATCCAGAGGATGAAATATATCGAAGAATTATAATGGCAGGCAAGGGGTTTAAAGATGCAGATATGCAGCCTCCACTATATTTTCGTACCACAGAGGAGATGTTAGAAGAATTCTCTTATCTAGGAAGAGATAAAGCTGAAGAAGTAGTGATTACAAATACTAACTTAATAGCTGATAAGATAGAGAATATTTATCCAGTAAGGCAGGGTAAATATCCTCCAGTTCTAGAAAATTCTGATGAAGAATTAAGGAGTATATGTTATGAGAAGGCACATTCCATGTATGGAGATTCTCTTCCGGAGATTGTCAAGCAACGTCTGAGCCATGAACTAGAATCGATTATAAGTAATGGATTTGCAGTTATGTATATAATTTCTCAGAAACTAGTGTGGAAATCTAATGAGGATGGATATCTAGTTGGTTCTAGAGGTTCTGTTGGGTCTTCATTTGTTGCTACAATGGCTGGAATTACTGAAGTTAATCCCCTGCCACCTCATTATTATTGTCCTAATTGTCAATTGTCAGACTTTGATTCTGAGGATGTGAAGGCATATGGAGGTAGTTCTGGTTGTGATATGCCAGATAGGGACTGCCCACAATGCGGGGAACATCTGGCTAAGGATGGTCATGATATACCATTTGAGACTTTTTTAGGTTTTAGTGGAGACAAGGAGCCAGATATTGACCTTAACTTTTCAGGGGAATATCAAAGTAAGGCCCATGAATATACTGAGAAACTATTTGGACAAGGACATACCTTTAGAGCAGGAACCATAGGTACTATGGCAGATAAGACCGCCTTTGGATATGTGAAGAATTATTTTGAAGAAAGAGATATCTATAAAAGGAATGTAGAGATTGGACGAATAATACAGGGCTGCGTTGGAGTAAGAAGAAGTACAGGCCAGCATCCTGGTGGTATAGTAGTATTGCCCCATGGAGAGGATATTAATTCATTTACACCTGTACAAAAACCTGCTAATGATATGAAAACTAATATTATTACAACCCACTTTGATTATCATTCTATTGAACACAACTTACTAAAGCTTGATATACTAGGACATGACGATCCTACTATGATTAAAATGTTAGAAGATTTAACAGGTATAGATGCACAAAATATAAGACTAGATGATGAGAAGGTTTTAAGCCTCTTTAATGATACAAGTGCTTTGGGGGTAAAGCCCAGGGATATTGGAGGATGTAAACTAGGATGTCTTGGTGTTCCAGAGTTTGGTACAGACTTTGTTATGCAGATGGTTGCAGATACTAAGCCACAGACCTTTTCTGACTTAGTTAGAATATCTGGATTATCCCATGGTACAGACGTATGGCTTAACAATGCCCAAGTCCTGATCCAAGAGGATAAATGTACTCTTTCAACAGCCATTTGTACCCGTGATGATATTATGACTTATCTTATATCAAAAGGTGTAGAACCAGAATTGTCATTTAAAATAATGGAAAGCGTAAGAAGGGGAAGGGGTCTAATAGGAGAATGGGAAGATGCTATGTTGGCTTGTGATGTTCCTGATTGGTATATATGGTCTTGTAAACAGATAAAATACATGTTCCCCAAGGCCCATGCCGCCGCTTATGTAATGATGGCATTTAGGATTGCATACTTTAAGGTTTATTATCCTCTTGCTTATTATGCAACTTATTTTTCTATTAGGGCTTCAGCGTTTAATTACGAACTTATGTGTTTAGGTAAAGAAAGACTTGAGGAGCATATTGCAGATTATAAGAGTAGGCATAATGATTTAACTAAGAAGGAACAAGATACCCTTAGGGAAATGAGAATAGTCCAAGAAATGTATGCTAGGGGTTTTGATTTCATGCCACTGGACATCTACAGGGCTAAGGCTAGAACTTTTCAGATTATTGATGATAAGATAATGCCGTCACTTAGTACCATAGATGGTATGGGAGAAAAGGCTGCTGATGCAGCAGAAGAGGCAGGAAAACACGGCAAATTCATGTCCAGGGAAGATTATAAGATAAGGACAAAAGTAAGCTCTACAGTTGTAGACAACATGGCCAATATGGGAATGTTTGGTGACATACCTATCTCTAATCAGATGTCATTGATGGATTTTATGTAAAATATTATAAACTTATTAAAAAAAGCTATCGTGATTATATTTAGGAGGGCTTTATTCCTTTGATAGTTTGATAGAGAGAAAAGGTATGGTCTTACCTTTTAATTTATTTGTAATTTCTGCAGATATATGCTATAATTAATAAAACAACTCCGAATATCAATAGGTAGTGGGGGACCCGATTTATGGGGTGAATCTTAATGTCAGTTTTTATGAATTAAGATGGGCGACTTGGAAGCCCTAACCCGTCAGCTAATCCCATAGGAGAAAACCAAGCGTATGACGAAACTATTTTGAGTTTTTTTATGCGCTTTTTACATGTCTTTTTACATATGTTGAATTATCTTGAGTAAAACTTCTTGGATAAATTGTATATGTATAATTTGGCACTCACAAGAAAATAATAAAGCTAAAGAATTGATTGTATAATATATCTTTAGTTAATAAAAGGGCGGGGAAGGGAGGGTCTAATTTTTGTATAAAATTAAATCTTGTGAAAAAGAGCGATATTTTGCGTCATGATGTTTAAATAATGTTATTATGATGTGGAGGAATTAAATTGGATATATTATTAAAAATTTGTATTGTATTACTTGTAGGTGTTATTGGAGGAAAGGTTGCAGGGATTTTTAAACTCCCCAATGTTTCAGGTTATTTAGTAGCTGGATTATTTTTAGGACCATCATTTTTCAGATATATTAGTCCTGGGGATATGGAAACATTTTCAGTTATTAATGAGTTGGCTCTTGCAATGATTGCTTTTAGTATTGGTAGTGAATTTGTATTATCGGATATGAAAAAGCTGGGAAAATCTGTTTTAGTTATAACAATCACAGAAGTTATAGGTGCTATCGCCTTAGTTTTTGCTGTTGTGTTTTTCATATTTAATCAGCCATTTGAGTTTAGCATAGTAATTGCATCAATGTCAGCTGCTACTGCGCCAGCTGCTACGCTTTTAGTTATTAGGCAGTTTAAGGCTGACGGTCCTTTAACAAGGACTATATTACCAGTTGTAGCCCTAGATGATGTTCTAGGAATAATAGCTTTTGCTATTGCAATGTCCCTAGCAAAAATTTCTTTAGGTCAACAAGACTATTCGGTCTTCCAGATGATTAGTGAACCAGTAATTGAAATTGGAGGTTCTCTGATTTTAGGTATAATTTTGGGTGTAATCCTTGTATTCCTTACGAAAAAAGCTCGTGGGCGGGATGAGGTGCAGATGATTTCTTTGGGTGCAATTGGACTTGCAACAGGACTTTCTAATAAGCTGGGTTTTTCAGCACTATTAACCTGTATTGTAATGGGTGTAATGCTTGTAAATATGTCGAGAAAATCCAAAAGAGTATTTAATTCAGTGGATGATTTTTCTGCACCAGTATTTACCTTGTTCTTTACTTTAGCGGGAGCTAGCTTGGACCTAAGCATTTTACAAACCGTTGGACTGTTAGGAATAGGTTATATTACTGCTAGAGCAGGAGGAAAAATAATTGGTGCATGGGTAGGTGCAAAAGCTGTTAAAGCAGAACCAGCAGTTAGGAAATATCTAGGCCTAGCCTTATTACCCCAAGGTGGAATTTCCATAGGACTTTTAGTAGTAGTACGACAACAATTGCCAGAGTTTGCGGTAGCTATTAGTACAATTATTATGTTTAGTGTATTAATTTATGAGGTTTCAGGACCCATATTTGCAAAAATAGCCATTGATAAAGCTGGTGAAATTAATGGGGCAGTAAAGCAAAAAACCAAAGTTATTGACAAAGATTAAAAGGCTTTAGCTAGAATAGATATAGATAAATGAGTTTAAATATATCTGTTCAGTATTAAAATATTATATCTATTGAAAGGGGTAATAATATGTATGTTTTATTTGTTGTAATGAATGCAGTTGATTATCTAGAAGATGTACTATCAGGTTTTCTTGAAGAAGGTATAAGTGGGGCGACTATATTAGACAGTCAGGGAATGGGAAGAGCCATTGTTGAAGGTGATCACAGCAAGATTCCTTTATTTGGGGCGCTGAAAAGTGTTTTAGAAGATTCCCATCCTTATAGCAAAACAATATTTACTGTATTAGAGGATGAGGAAATGGTTGATAAGGCTGTGACGGTTGTTCAGGATATAATATCAGACTTGTCACTTACAGGGTCCGGTTTTATGTTTACAGTACCCATTGGGAAAGTATATCCGATGACAAAATAAACTCTTGGGTTATATAACAAGGTTTGATATAATAATCAAGTAGTGCTTTACATTAACATGGTAAGAAGCTACTTGATTATTTGTTTTTATAGATATTTATAGGTCATATTATTTTACTAAAATAGGAGTTTGTAGTTATTGATTCGAAATAACTACTATATGTAGTCATTAATGTGTAAGGAGGGTAAGTAAATGAATGAAATTATAATGGATTTAATGGAGCAGGGAAAGTATTCAGAGGTAAAAGTTGAAATTAATAAGATGAATCCAGCGGATATTGCACAGATTTTAGAAGAGTCAGAGTCTGATATGCTTTTGAGAATTTTCAGACTTCTAGCAAAGGATATTGCTGCTGAATCATTTTCTCACATGTCATCTGCTCAACAAAGATATATTGTAGAGTCTATCTCTGATAGAGAAACAAAATCCATAGTTGATGAATTGTTTCTTGATGATGCTGTAGATTTTCTAGAGGAAATGCCATCCAATATAGTTGGAAAAGTTTTGAAAAACACTGATAAAGACAAAAGGGAAACAATCAACCGTTTTTTTCAATATCCAGATGAATCAGCTGGAAGTATAATGACAATCGAGTTTGTTAACTTGAAAAAGGAAATGACTGTTGAACAGGCAATTGACAACATTAGAAAAACAGGGGTTAACAAAGAGACTATTGATACCTGTTATGTGATTGATAGGGAAAGAAAGCTAGAAGGAGTAATATCTATAAGGACATTAATTTTAAGTGAATCTACTGATTTAGTAAAGGATATTATGTCTAAAGAAGTGATTTACGTTAATACATTAGAAGATCAAGAAGATATAGCATTTAAATTTAAAAAATATAATTTTAACACAATGCCTGTTGTGGATAGTGAACGTAGACTTGTAGGAATAGTAACTATAGATGATATTGTTGATATAATTGACCAAGAAAACACGGAAGACTTCCAAATAATGGCTGCAATACAACCATCTCAAGAAAGCTATTTGAAAACCAAGGTAAGTGAACTTGCAAGACGTAGAATCTTTTGGTTACTTATATTAATGATATCAGCTATATTTACTGGTGGAGTTATTCGTATATATGAAGAAGTTCTGTCCTCTGTAGTAATACTTGCTTCATTTATACCAATGCTTATGGATGCTGGAGGTAATGCAGGTTCTCAATCCTCTACACTTATTATTCGAGGATTGGCATTGGGAGATATAGAAACAACAGATATTATGAAAATTTTATGGAAGGAGTTCAGGGTAGGTATTTTAGTCGGACTTATTTTATCAGTGTTTAATTTTGCTCGTTTATACTTTATTAGTCAAGCGGGGATGAGGATTTCTTTAACAGTTTGTTTGACCTTGTTATTTACTGTAATTGCATCCAAATTACTTGGTGGTCTTTTACCCATATTGGCCAAGAAACTTAATCAAGATCCAGCCATTATGGCAGGTCCCTTAATTACAACCATTGTGGATGCATTAGCATTACTGGTTTATTTTTCATTGGCTACAAGATTGCTAGGAATTTAATCATTGCTTGCACTTTATTAGTCTTTAATGCATGTTAATAGACTTATGCAAATATATTATAATAACTAATATATTATGGGATGTTATATGATGGAATTTATTAAGCAATTTAATATTAAAAAAATATTTGTTCTTGCTTTGATTTTTGCTTTGTCTTATTGCTTAGGTGGTGGAATTGCCCTAATACAGAATGTCTATGGTAAAGAAAAGTCTAAGAATTCAAGTGGAGAAAATTGGGGGCTTGGTTTTTCAGAAAGCGGAAAACCACCTACTGCAAATGCCTCAGCTGATGAACTGAAGAAGTATAATACCTATTATATTGGAGACACAGATGAAAAGACAATTTATCTTACATTTGATGCAGGTTATGAGAATGGATATACACCTATTATTCTAGATGCATTAAGAAAACATGAAGTTCCAGCAACATTTTTCCTAGTAGGTAATTATATGGATACAAGCCCCGAATTGGTAAAGCGTATGATTGAGGAAGGACACATTGTAGCTAATCATACCTACTCACACCCTGATATGTCTAAAATCTCTACCACAGAAGCCTTTAAAAAGGAAACAGAAGATTTAGAGAAGGCTTATGAAGAAATTACAGGGCAGAAGATGAGTAAGTATTACAGACCTCCACAAGGTAAATACAGTAAAAATAATTTGGAGATGGCAAATGAATTAGGATATTATACATTCTTTTGGAGTCTTGCCTACGTTGACTGGTATAACGACGATCAACCTTCCCATGAGGAAGCATTTGACAAACTAATTGGTAGAATCCATCCAGGAGCCATAGTTCTGTTGCACAGCACATCAAAAACAAACTCTGAGATATTAGATGAATTAATTACCAAGTGGAAAGACATGGGCTATACATTTGGGCTTTTGGATGATTTGATACATTAGGCTAGTGATTTTGCGCCAAAAGCCCATTTTTATATTGTACAGGTCTTGGAGTTTCTAGATTGAAAAACACCCCACAGTCTAAGTCACAGGTTGGTTTATAGTGGCTTTGGATGTAAGGTGATTTCTAATAATGGAGGAATATTAGCCAGCTAACTTATTATTTAGTTATAAAAAAGTCCCTTGCTACTTAAGTTGCAGCAAGGGACTTTTTTTATTTGTAATTATTTGATTAGTCTTCATAAGGATGCATGGTTTGGATTGTTCCATCATCATTATAAGTGATTTCTCTAAACATAACACAACGACGACTATTTATTCCGCCTGATAGTGATGAGTCATGATAGAATAGATACCATTTGCCTTCATATTCAACGATTGAGTGATGTGTTGTCCAACCGATTACAGGCTCAAGAATTCTTCCACCATAAACATATGGTCCTTTTGGAGTGTCACTAATTGCATAGCACAGTAAATGAGTATCACCTGTGGAATAAGATAGGTAGTACTTACCATTGTATTTGTGAACCCAAGGTGCTTCAAAGAATCTTCTTTCCCTATCACCTGCAAGAAGAGGTTTGCCATTTTCATCAAGGATAACAATTTCTTGTAAGTCTTCTTTAAAGGTTAACATATCATCATTTAACTCAGCAACAACTGGTCCAAGAGCTGGTTCATCATCAGCTGGTTCTTTTCCATCCGGATTATAAACTCCGCCTTTCCATTGCTCTAACTGGCCACCCCATAGTCCGCCGATATAGCAATATGCTCTACCATCATCGTCTATGAATGTAGCAGGGTCCATACTATAGCTACCTGGAATATAATTTGGTTCAGCTTTGAAAGGGCCTGCAGGGTTTTTGCTTGTTGCAACACCAATTCTGAAGATTCCTTCTTTATCCTTTGCCGGGAAGTAGAAGTAATAGGTTCCATCTTTGTAAGCACAATCAGGAGCCCACATCTTCTCTGATGCCCAAGGAACATCATCTACATGAAGGACTTGTCCATGGTCTGTAACAGGACCATCAATGCTGTCCATTGAAAGAACATGGTAATCCTCCATAGTGTATTGACTTCCATCATCATCATCTTCAACTCCATCATCCGCAAGGTCATGGGATGGATAAATATACAATTTCCCCTCAAATACATGAGCGGAAGGGTCTGCAGTATAAATATGGGTTACTAAAGGTTCTTTTTGTTTCGCCTTATCTACTTTTTTTGCCATATCAATTCTCCTTTTCTTATAGTATTATACTTTATATTATACCAAAAATATAAAATTAATCAATCTATATGCTTATATTCACGAAAACATTTTCATAATAAGAATAAATAATTAATTATATAGGCTTATATTAATGCAAAAACAAGTTCTTATATGTAAGATTAAAATTACTTATAAACAATAAAAAGACTATTAGTTGTAATTAAAACAAACTTCGTGCTATAATAGCTAGGGTGAGTTGATTAATCAATGTCATTCATTTATTTTACAAGTGTGAAAAAATGCTGTTTATTAAGGAGTCAAAGCTTATGGGAAGATTAGTAGGAACTATTTCAAGAGGGATTCGGACACCTATTATACGTCAAGGTAATAGTATTGTAGATATAACTGTTGAAAGTGTCTTGAATGCAGCTGAAAGCGAGAAGTTTCAGATTCGGGATAAAGATGTTATTGCCATTACAGAGGCAGTTGTTGCCCGTGCTCAAGGCAACTATGCTACTGTTGATCAGATAGCCAAGGATGTAGAAGACAAGTTTGGGGATGAAACTGTAGGAATTGTATTTCCTATATTAAGTCGTAATCGTTTTGGAGCATGTCTTAAGGGTATTGCAAGGGGAGTCAAAAAGATTGTTTTGATGCTTAGTTATCCGGCCGATGAGGTTGGTAATCAGATGGTAGATATTGATCAACTAGAAGAACATAATATTAATCCTTGGACAGATGTTTTAACTGAAAAAGACTATCGTAAGTTCTTTGGCTACACAAAACATGCTTATACCGGTGTTGATTATATTGACTATTATAAAAATATAGTTATAAACGAGGATTGTGAAATAGAGATAATTCTTGCAAATGATTGTAGGGAAATTTTATCTTATACAAAAACTGTACTTAATTGTGACATTCATAGCAGTGCAAGAACGAAGCGCATCTTAAGAGAAGCTGGTGTAGAAAAACTGTACGGCCTAGAAGAGATACTTAACAAATCTATTGATGGTAGTGGATATAATGAACATTATGGTTTGTTGGGAAGTAATTTAGCTACGGATGAATCCCTTAAGTTATTTCCAAGGGAGTGCCAGCCTGTAGTTGATTCAATTCAAAAGAAGATGTTGGAGAAAACAGGTAAAAATGTAGAGGTAATGATATATGGTGATGGTGCCTTTAAAGATCCCGTGTGTAAAATATGGGAACTGGCAGATCCGGTTGTATCTCCTGCTTATACTAAAGGCTTAGGTGGTCAGCCAAATGAAGTGAAATTAAAATACCTTGCTGACAATGACTTTGCGGACTTAGAAGGAGAGCAATTAGAACGTGCTATCTCTGATTATATTAAAAATAAGGGAGATGACTTGACTGGTGATGATTCTTCTCTAGGAACAACTCCACGAAGGCTTACTGATTTAATAGGCTCCTTATCAGATTTGACTTCTGGTAGTGGTGATAAAGGTACTCCGGTTGTATTAATCCAAGGTTATTTTGATAGCTTTTCCATATAAAATATATTTCAAAATATAATAAGACAGACGTTAATTTGCTTTTACTTAATAAGGCGGATTAACGTCTTTTTAAACTTGTTACAGAAGGTTATTTCAATTATACTAAATACATATTTATCAGTAGGCATATTTTCATATCTGGAGGTGAAATCATGAAAAAGGCAAGGAGTAAATCAAAATCTATTTTATTATCTTTATTAATTATAACTATAACTAGTTTTGTCCCAGGAAAGGTTCATGGTGAAGTTAAGCCAATTATTGAAACTAGAGAAAAACTTGATGGGATAAGTGATGAAGAAGAGGGGGTTCTACAAGAGTTATTCCTTATAAGTCAGGAAAAGGAAGAAATGAAAAGGCAGGAGGTTAGATTAACAGATGAGATTGATAAGCTTGATAAGGATTTTCTTCTTTTAGAAAGGGAAATTAAAGACAACCAAGAAGAGCATGATGAAAAACTTTATCTCTTAGAAGAGGTATTGATTGCATACCAGCGTGGGGGACCAGCTTCTTATCTAGAGATACTATTATCTGCAGAAGATTTCTCTAGTTTTTTAAAGGGGATGCATTTAATACAAGACATTTCCCGTAATACAGATGAACTACTAACATCTCTTAATCAAGTAAAAGCTTTCCTAACAGATGCTCAGGATAAACTTCAAGATAATATTAAAAGTCAAGAAGAAAAAAGAGATGAGCTTACTAGGGCTATAAACAAGCATGAAATTTTGCAAAAAGAGCAGGAAGCTAAACTATATGCTCTTAAGGAAGAGAAAGAAGTCTATTCTGAATATCTAAGGGATTTAGAATTTATGTGGGAGGATTTACAGAAGATTTTTGCTAGTATAGTTGAGGACTTTGGGAAAATCATTCGCCAAGGTAATTTTACTATGGAAGATTTGAATATAGAATTTTCATTATTTTCCGTAAAAGGTGCTATTCATGAAGACACATTTAACCGAATTATTGAAGAGAATTCGGATTTACCTAAAATTGTATTTAGCTTTATAGAAGATAGTCTGTTTTTGGAGATTCCAGAAAGAAAGCTTGTTCTTCAAGGGCGATTCTTACAAGTAGGACCAGCTTCTATAGTTTTTCAAGTTGATAATGGGTCTTTTTATAATATGACTTTAGAAAGAATGTCAATAGATGAACTATTTAAAGAAGGTTCCCTAATAATTGATTTTAATGAAATAGCAGGTGATATGTTAATTATTGATATAAATTTGGATTCTATTATAAGCAAGGAAAAACATATAGAATTTATAATAAAATTATTTCCATTTTAATTTTAAAATAAGACATAATTATTTTGAGAGTTTTGTATTGGAGGTTAAATATGATTGTAGCAAGAGATTTGTCTTTAAAATATCCTGACGGTACACTGGCATTAGATAGGGTTAATGTTGATATAAAACCTGGTGAGTTGGTGTATATTACAGGGCCAAGCGGTTCAGGTAAAACAAGTTTTTTGAAACTTTTAATGGGCATAGAATACCCTACTAATGGTTCTTTGCATCTTATGGGTATTGAGATGAAAGGCAAGAGGAAAAGGAAGATAAGGAAAATTAGAAGGAAGATAGGACCAGTCTTTCAAGAGTTTAAACTAATAAGTGGAAGAGATGCACTAGAGAATGTTCGTATTGGTATGAGATTTCTAGGTGTTTCCCCAGGAGTAAGTAAGAAAGAAGCTGCTAAGGCCTTGGAAAATGTAGGCCTATTACATAAAAAAGAATCTATGGTAGAAAACCTATCATGGGGGGAGGCTCAAAGAGTTGCAATTGCAAGAGCAGTTGCAAGAAAACCTACTTTAATTTTGGCAGATGAACCCACAGGAAACCTTGATTATGATAATGCAATTAAGATTATCCAATTGTTAAAATCCTTTCGAAAACATGATGTGACTGTTATTATAACTACCCACGCTACCCATTTGATAGAAGATGAAAAAGATGCAACTTTTATTAGGGTGGATAATGGTAAGTATACAGTAGAGCGGAGGGATTAATTTATATGAAAAACTTTATTTATAACATGGGGTATTACATTAAAGAAACATACCGTACCGTAAGAATGAGCGCTTTATCCTATATAATGTCTCTATTAAGTAGTGTATTAATATTGTTTTTGTTTGGTTTGGTAATAATAGTTGCCTCTATAGGGGAAAGAATGGTTACTGCCTTGTCAGAGGAAGCAGAAATAAGTGCATACTTTGTTGACGATATAGATTATGAAGAATCTTTAGAACTTGTTAATAAAATTAAGCAGTTGGACGGTGTGTGGGGTGCTAGGATAGTAGAAGAAGAGGAAGCCTATGAAAATATGGAAGAAATGCTTGGAAATGAAGCTGAAATATTAGAACTATTTGATGAGAATCCATTTGAATCATTTGTAGAGGTAAGTATATATATGGAGGATATGGAGATTGTCTTAGAGGAAATAGGCGCCATGGAACAAATTGATTATATTAGAGACAACAGACAAGTTTTAAACCGCATTAAAGAAATCACTAATATTATGTCTATATTTGGTTATTTAGTATTTGTTGCAGTAGCTATTACTTCTTTAATCACGTTATCTCATTTAATACGCCAAGGTATATATAATAATAGGGAACAGATTTATACCCTTAGGTTACTTGGGGCACCTAATAGTTTTATAGGATTTCCTTATGTGTTTGTTGGGCTTGCTTTGATGCTTATTGGAGGGCTTGTGGCAACGGGATTACTTATTATAATGATCAATGGTAGTTATGACCGGATAAGTGGAGCTTTACTATTTATGCCACTGGCATCTAAGGAGGGGCTGACTAGCAATATTCTACTGATCATTCCTTCTATTAGTGCATTTCTTGGTATATTAGGAAGTTTATTAGGGCTGGGTTCTATTAGAAATATAGACAAGTAAACTTTTTAATTTACCCTCTAAGCTATGTAATATTACTCCATGTAATAGAATATACATAAAATAATTAGCTCATTAAAGGGAAAGTTATAATAATGTTGACAAGTTTGGACATGCAAGCGAGAATAACGTACCGTCGAAAGGTCTTATAAATATAAAATATAAAATAATCTATGGCTAAAATTACAATGATTAAGTCGTAAAACACAAAATACTTTAAAAAAACATACAAAATAAACTTATAAATTTGAAAAACATATTAGAAAACAACAAATAAGTCTTGAAAAAGCAATAATTGATTAGAAAAAAGCAATTATCAAGAAGATTGCATGGAATATAATGTGTATAATTCTTTTGTACACTTTATATAAGTAAATTATGAGGAGGGAAAGTATGAAACGTTTTATTGCATTACTAGTTTCACTAGTTTTTGTCATGTCAATTGCTCTTACAGGATGTGGAACAGATGACAAAGGTGCTTCAGGGGTAGTAAAAGAGGACGATCCAGATGTAGATACAATTAATCTTTATGCGTTCACTGATGAGGTTCCAAAGATTATTGACAAGTTTTTAGAGTTCAACCCAGATTTTGGCTATAAAATTGAAACAACTATTATAGCTACAACAGATGGTGCTTATCAACCAGCGCTTGACCAAGCTTTATCAGGTGGTGGAGCAGGTGCACCAGATATTTATTGTACAGAGGCGGCATTTGTTATGAAGTATACCCAAGGGGATATTTGGGAATACGCTGCTCCATACAAGAATTTAGGTATTGACGTAGACGGTCTTATAGAAGATTCTAAGATTGCTCAATACACTGTTGATATTGGAACAAACCCTGATGGGGATGTAGTTGGTCTTGGTTTCCAGGCAACTGGCGGTGCTTTTATCTATCGTCGTTCTATTGCCAAAGATGTATGGGGAACAGATGATCCAGAAGTTATTAAAACTAAAATTGGACCTGGTTTAGATCAATTCTTTGTGGCTGCTGAAGAGCTAAAAGCAAAAGGATATGGTATAGTATCCGGCGATGGTGACTTATGGCATGCTGTTGAGAATAGTTCTGATAAAGGTTGGGTAGTTGATGGAAAACTTACTATCGATCCTAAGCGTGAAGCGTTCTTAGATCATTCTATGAAACTCAAAGAGAATGGGTATCATAATGATACACAGGACTGGCAAGATGCTTGGTTTGCAGATATGAAAGGTGTAGGAGAAAAAGAAATCTTTGGTTACTTTGGACCTGCATGGTTAATCAACTATACTTTAGCTCCTAACTGTGGTGGAGAAGCTAAAGGTGAAGGAACATATGGCGATTGGGCTATTTGTGAACCACCATTAGGATTCTTCTGGGGCGGTACTTGGGTTCTTGCCAACAAGGACACTAAGGTACCTAATGCAGTTGGGAAAATAATTGAATGGATTACTCTTGATAGTTCTAAGGATGGACTTCAGACTTATTGGGCTAACGGTAATCTTTTTGAAGAAGGCGGTACTTCGGACGCGGTTGCTTCTGGTAAGGTTATGGAAACTGCCGACGGTACAGTTGATTTCTTAGACGGACAGAATATGTTTGAAGTATTTATTCCTGCTGGAGAGTTTGCAAAAGGCGATAACTTGACTCAGTATGATGAGACAATCAATGAACACTGGCGTGACCAGGTGCGTGAATACACCTCTGGTAATAAGACACGTGATGAAGCTATTAAGGATTTCAAACAGGCTGTATCAGATAACCTAGATATAATAGTAGATTAGTAGAATGATAAATAACATAGTTAAAAGAATATAATTTTCAATATTGGGGCGGGCGAATGACTTATAGCCTGCCCTGTATTGTGAAAAGACATAAAATATACCGGGGGTGAAATATTATGAGACGCAAGGGAGTAAGCTATGCAAAATATGGATATCTGTTTTCTATACCATTTGTATTAGCTTTCCTTATTTTTAATTTATATCCAACAATTTATACAGCAGTTATAGGCTTTACTGATTTAAAGGGCATACTTAAGACAGATTTTAAATTTTTAGATGATATTTTCTTTAATTTTAAATTAATACTAAAGAATCAGTCTTTTCAACAGAGTTTTAAAAACACAATTGGAATTTGGATTGCAAACTTTATTCCACAGGTTCTTTTAGCACTTGTATTAGCTGCGTGGTTTACAGACCATCGCCGTAAAATTAAAGGAGCAGGCTTTTTTAAGGTTATTTTTTATATGCCTAATATTATAACTGCAGCTTCAGTAGCAATATTATTTGCAACCTTTTTTGGATATCCAACAGGTCCTGTTAATGATATTCTAATGAAGTTGGGTTTGACAGATAGCCCTATATATCTTCTTAGAAGTAAAACAGTAGCTAGGGGGGTTGTTGCATTTGTTCAGTTCTGGATGTGGTATGGATATACCATGATTATATTAGTATCTGGTATATTAGGTATTAATCCTGAGCTTTATGAATCCGCAGAGATCGATGGTGCAAATGGCCGCCAGAGATTTTTCCGCATTACTCTGCCGAATTTAAGAACCATATTAGTATTTACATTAGTTACAAGTCTTATTGGTGGTTTGAATATGTATGATATACCTAGGTTGTTCCAAAATGGTGGACCGGATAATTCCACGCTTACAACTAGTGTATTTATTCATAATCAAGCTTTTAGTGGAAGTTATTTATTTAATAGAGCAGCAGCTGCTAGTATGATTATGTTTGTAATTATAGTTGCTTGTTCTTCTGTAGTATTCCTTCTTATGCGTGATAAAGATGCTGCTAAACAAAGAAAAGAAGAGAAGGCCCACAGAAAAGAAATGAAAAAGTTAAGATTGGCTCAAGAAGAAGTAAGGGGGGAGATTAGATGAGGCATGAGACGACAGGTACAGGTAGAATATATAAGGCTATTATATATATAGTCTGTATAATTTTAGCGGTTTTAAGCATAATGCCTTTTGTAATTATGATTGTCAATTCTACACGTAGCACTCCTGAAATACAGCAAAGTGCTGTTTCTTTGATTCCGTCTAAACATTTATTTAATAACCTTAAAGTTTTTAAAGGTAAGAGTTTTAATCCTTGGATGGGGTTTGTTAACTCCATGATTATATCCACATTTTCAACTGCTTGTTCAGTGTATTTTTCATCACTTACAGCATATGCTTTAGTTGCCTATGATTGGAGATTACGTCAACCATTCTTTTCATTTATTTTGGCAGTTATGATGATACCTGCTCAGGTAACATCAATTGGTTTTTATCAGTTTATGTATAGGATTGGTTTAGACAACAGCTTTTTACCTCTTATATTACCTGGAATTGCAGCGCCGATGGTTGTGTTTTTCATGAGGCAATATTTGCAAGCTACATTGCAGATAGATATAGTTAATTCTGCAAGGATTGATGGAGGAAAAGAGTTTTTCATATTCAATAGAATTATATTACCTATTATGAAACCGGCTATAGCTACCCAGGCTATATTTGCTTTTGTTGGAAGTTGGAACAATTTATTTATGCCTTCTATATTACTTAAAAGCGACAAATTTACCATGCCAATTATGGTAAGCCTTTTAAGAGGTGATATTTATAAGACGGAATTAGGATCAATTTATTTAGGACTAACTTTAACAGTGTTACCACTATTTGTTGTGTATTTCTTATTATCTAAATATATAGTAGCGGGAGTTGCTCTAGGTGGTGTTAAAGAGTAGGTACAATTGATTTGTCATATATATGAGGCCAGTATAATAATGAGAGTATAATAATTAGGGTAAAAAAGTTCACCATAGATATTATAAAAATAATATCTATGGTGATTTTTTTATATCTTATGATATTAAGGTTAATAATTATTTTTTAGAGTATCCATGGGGATCACCATCTCCAATGCCCTCTCTGCTGGCATTTTTACATGAAGAATTACATGATGAGTTACATGAATGATTATTTGATGAATTGTTCTTAAAAGCTTTCTTTTTCTTTTCTTCTATTTCTTTTCTGTGTTTATCTTGTGATTGTTTGCTCATATTGTTATATCCTTTCTTTAAAACAGGTGAATATTTTTGTGATATATATAGTATTGACATAGATAAAGAAATGAATTCATTGATTGAATAATTAATATATTTCTTAGGGTCACTCATTCTAGCAAGCCCCCTGCTGTCACTGTATCCACTAGAATGGTTTTTAGGGTCATAAGGGTACAAGCACCTGCCTCTTAGGTTATCTTTGCTTGTTCAGGGTTTGTATCCTCCCATTTACTTATTGATTTATATATATTATAATATGATTTGATATTGTTAACATAATCAATTAATGAATTCTTGTTATGACCAGTTTGGAGGTTTTTAAAAATGCTTACCTATGATATTAAAAGGGATGGAAAAGATCCTTTATATGTCCAACTATATAATTATATTAAAGAAGATATTTTAAAAGGTAATTTGAAAGCTGATGAAAAACTTCCATCAAAAAGAAACTTGGCTGAACATTTGAAAATAAGTGTTATGACAATTGAAAATGCCTACTCTCAACTTCAAGTAGAAGGATATATTTATTCCCGAGAAAGAAAAGGTTTTTTTGTTAAAAGCCTAGATGAAGTTTTATTAAATAAAATAGGCCCAAGTGTATATCCGGGTCTAGTCCAAACTATGGATAAAGATTTTGATATAGTTGAAGATGAATACCAATATGACTTTGATTTTAAGTCTAATCATATATATTCAGATAAGTTCCCTTTCTCAACTTGGGCAAAAATTATGAGGAAGATTCTATCTGAAAAGGATGAAAGATTATTAAAACCTATGGATTATAATGGTGTTGGAGAGTTGAGGCAGGCTATATCAGAATACTTGTATCATTTCAGAGGAATGACAGTATCTCCAGAACACATTGTTATTGGCTCTGGGACAGAGCACTTATATGGGCTACTTATCTTACTTTTGGGAAGAGATAAGGTTTATGGAATTGAAGACCCTGGTTATAAAAAGATAGGGAAAATATATAAAAGTAATGGTGTATCTTGTGAGTATATTGCTTTGGATAAAAGTGGCTTATCGGTGGAGAGGCTTGATAAGTCAAGTGCAGATATAGTTCATATTTCTCCAGCACATCATTTTCCAACAGGAATAGTTATGCCTATTAAAAGAAGGCATAAGCTTCTGGAATGGGCAAATAAAGAGGATGGAAGATACATTATTGAGGATGAATATGATAGTGAATTCAGATATCTTGGAATACCAGTACAAACATTGCAAAGTATTGACCATAATCAAAAGGTTATATATATTAATACTTTTTCTAAGAGTATAGCACCATCAATTCGTATTAGTTATATGGTTTTACCCCCTGATCTTGCCAAAGAATATAAAGAGAGATTGGGATTTTACTCCTGCACGGTACCAAGTTTTGAACAATTAACTCTTTCTAAATTTATTTCAGAAGGATTTTTTGAACGTCACATTAACAGAATGCGTACCCACTATAAGAAGCAAAGGGACAAGGTCATACAATCTATTAAAGATAATGATCCGGATGAAAAAGTAACAATCTTAGAGGAGGATTCTGGTCTTCATTTTCTTCTTAGATTAAATACTAATATGAGTGATGAAGACATTGTTTCTACTAGCAAAAAATCATCTATAAGGTTGTCTTGTCTGTCAGAATATTATTATGATAAGAGGAGAAAGAAGAATGGGGTTATAATAATAAATTATTCTGGTATTAAGTATGACAAAATAGAAGAAGCTGTTAGCAAATTGATGAAGAATATAATAAGCAAGCCATGAAAAAAGGTATCCTTTGATTTATATTGTCAAAGGATACCTTTTCAATCCATATTCTAATGGTCTTCATCCGCATCAGAATCTTCCTTGCTTCTATGAATAGTTCCAGGTGGATGTTCAGGTGGGGCATAGATAGAATACAACTTTATAGGTTTGTTTCCTGTATTTACTAAGTTGTGCCATATGCCTGCTGGTATAAATGCCGCATAATTATCACATACATTTTCTTTATAATCTAAGTTACATTCTTCTGTACCCATTAATAGCAAGCCACTACCTTCTTCTATACGAAGGAATTGATCTAGATTATAATGGGCTTCTAAGCCTATTTCTCCTCCGACAGGAATGCTCATAAGAGTAAGTTGCAGATGCTTTCCTGTCCAAACTGTTGTCCGGTAATTGTTGTTAGTTTTTGCAGCTTTACTTATGTTTAAAGAATATGGAAGTGGTCCATAATCTTTAGGAAATCTTCTGCATCTATTATTAGAATCGTACATAGGTGGATCAGCTCTATATGGGTAAGGATATCTTCTATGATTATAATTCATATTTACTTTCCTTAAAATTGATTTTAATACATAATATGCTATAATAGAGAGAGTGTGTAAAAATTGTATATCAACTTTAAGAAAAAAACTATAAAAAGACATCTCAGAACTTGACAATTGTAATTAAATATATACAATGGTAATATAGCTTATTTATTATTAGGCAACAACCAGTTCATATGAAAAAATTTGAGTTTTGACTCAAAGATATGATATGATTAGTTTCTGTGTGTAAGTAAACTGTTATTAACTTGACATTGATATATAATAAGTAAATAGGCGTACAATACTAATATAACTTAGGAGGTTCCAAGAAAATGGCAGAATCCGCAATATTAAAATATGAGGTAAGGGAAGAGGTTAGTAAACCTGAAAGAAAAAGATATTTAAGTGATGGTTATGTACTAGGAGTTATCTTTGGAAAAGGCATGGAGTCAATTCCAATCGCTGTTAAAGCAAGTGATTTCAGAGGTGTAGTAAAGGGATTTGGAAGAAATGCAGTTATTAAAATGCAGGGTCCTAGTGACTCGGAATACAATGTAATGGTTAGTAATCTTGATATGACACCACTAACATATGAATACCATCATGTTGATTTCCAACAAGTTTCATTAACAGAGAAAATGCAGACAAGTGTACTTATCAGGTTTGTTGGTACTGATTCCCTTGGTGCAAAAGGCTTGATAGTTAATTCACAGATGGATGAGATACCAATTAGTGGTTTACCACAGGATATTCCTGATACTATTGAAATTGATGTATCTAACTCTGAAGATGGAGACTCTATCTTCATTAAGGATGTAGTACTTGATTCAGGTATTACCATGGATATAGATACAGAAGAATTAGTTGCTACAATTAACATCCCTAGAGTAGAAGTTGAAGAAGAAGAAGATGGGGATGATGAAGTAGATGTAGAAGTTGAAGTAATAGGGGAAGAATCTGAAGAAGAATAATTAGATACAAGATTGAATGTCACATTATTAACAATAAAAGCTATAGCTGTATTTACATTTATACGTAAAACAGTTATAGCTTTTTTATATATAAGTTTATAGTATTAGTTAATTACTTATTTTTTATTTTCTCGGTAATATATATAAAGTTCTTATAAAAACTTATTTAAGAATACTAAAAAAACACTTGACAAATGATAGTGGTTAAAAGAAAATAAAAGAGAAATAGTAAAAGAAGGGATTGAAAGGATGGTTTGATTTGAATGTTTTAACAACAAAGTTAAAAGAAGTAGTTGCTAGTGTGCTTCCAATTACATTAATTGTTATAATTCTACATATTACAATAACCCCACTAGAGACTATAGAAATTATTAGATTTTTAATTGGGGCTTTATTTGTTTTTATAGGTTTGACGATTTTTCTAATAGGAGTAGATGTAGGGATTACCGCAATTGGTAATCATATGGGGTCTAATTTTGCAAAATCGAACAAAGTTTGGATTATTGTGGTTGCTGGACTTGCTTTAGGTTTCTTTATATCTATTGCTGAACCAGATCTACATATTTTGGCGGACCAGGTAGCCTTTGTTACTGATAGTCTGATTCCCAAGCTTTCTATCTTAATTAATGTATCTATTGGAGTTGGTGTAATGATGGCAATTGGACTTCTTAGAATTGTTTTCAGTATTCCTCTTAACAAAACTTTCACTTTTTTCTACACTATTATATTTATTTTATCTATTTTCACTTCATCAGAATTTTTAGCAGTAGCCTTTGATTCCTCTGGGGCAACAACTGGTGCCTTAACGACACCTTTTATGTTGGCACTGGCAGTAGGAGTATCTTCGATGAAGAAGGACAGTAAAAGCTCAGAAAGTGACAGCTTTGGTTTGGTAGGGATTGCATCTATGGGGGCAATACTTGGTGTTTCAATTATGGGTATTCTATCTGATGCTAAGGAGTTGACAGGGGGGTCGGCGATTCCCGAAATAGACTCAGGTTCAATTATGGGTCCTTTCTTAAGTAACTTTCCTAAAATAGCAGTTGAAATTTTTATTGCTTTATTGCCAATTGTTGCAATTTTTCTAATTTTTCAAGTTGTTTCATTGCATTTAACTAGGAAAAGTGTTCGTAATATTATGATGGGACTTTTACTTACATTTATCGG
>CAZPWO010000009.1:0-34550 GCA_964590525.1 uncultured Herbinix sp.
GCTCTTCCAGTCCGTCCAATTCTGTGTACATAATATTCATCATCTTGGGGAACGTCATAATTAAATACTGCCTCTATATCATCTACGTCAATTCCTCTTGCTGCTACATCAGTTGCTACTAATATTTCTGTTCGTCCATCCCTAAAACTATGCATAACCCGGTCTCTTTGATGCTGCTTCATATCCCCATGAAGACCTTCTGCAAAATATCCTCTTCCTTGAAGATTTCTTGTTAATTCATCCACTTTTCTTTTTGTATTACAAAAAACAAGTGAAAGTTTTGGATTATACATATCCAGAAGTCTAGCCAATACCTCTTCCTTCTTTTTAGGTGTAACTTCATAATAATATTGCTCTATATTAGGTACTGTTAGTTCCCTCTTTGTTACCTTTATTATCTCTGCATTCTTTTGATACTTCTTGGCTATATCAAGTATAGGTTTTGGCATAGTAGCAGAAAAAAGAACTGTCTGCCTATCTGTTGCTGCACCCTCAAGTATTGTCTCAATATCTTCTCTAAAACCCATATTAAGCATTTCATCTGCCTCATCAAGTACAAAATACTTAATATCATCAAGGCGTATTGTTCTTCTTCTCATATGGTCCATAACCCTACCAGGTGTTCCTACTATAACTTGAACTCCACCTTTTAAAGAGCGTATCTGCTTAGATATCTCCTGTCCACCGTATACAGGTAAGATTTTGATACCATGCATATATTTACTTAAATCACGAAATTCTTTTGCAACCTGTATTGCCAACTCCCTTGTTGGGCATAAAACAAGCGCTTGTACTTTTCTTACATCAGGATCTACAATATGAAGCATAGGTATTCCAAAAGCCGCAGTCTTACCTGTTCCTGTCTGGGCCTGTCCTATTATGTCTTTTCCTGCTAGAATGTGGGGAATTGCCTTGCTCTGTATAGGGGACAACTCTTCAAATCCCATATCCTCTACAGCTCTTGCTATTTCAGGAAGCGTTTCAAAACTATCAAATTTTTCCATCATTTATAACATGTTTCCTTTCTTTGTTTCTGTTGTCATATAATCTTTATTAATTATATAAAAAGGGGCTTAAATAAGCCCCTTCCAAAAACTATCTTTAAATAGTGCCACGGACAGTATAGCATTACAAAAAATTATTGTCAAGCCACATTATTCCTATTATATCTCAACTGCTTCTGCTGCAAGAAATTCAAAAGTTTTCTTAATTAAGAAAGATTCCCTTAATCTTTCTTCTCCTTGAACATCGATATAAGCTTGTGCACTATCATATCCATATTCTAAGGCTTGCTTCTCTGCTTCTTCTTCATATTCTTGGTCAGATAATGTTATGTTCTCAGCCTCCATAATAGCTGCTAGTACTAAGTCTCTTCTAGAAAATGTATCTGCATAGTCTTCCACAATTTCTTCAAAATCTTCATCAGTCATTCCAGACATAGAAAGAAGTGTTGGTATATCCATCCCATATACTTGAGCTAAATTACTATAATAAACTCGTAAGTCTTCCTTATGATAAGCATATAAGCTTTCTGGTATACTGCTAATCTCTGCTCGTTCTAAAACTTCTAGATATATATTATTCTGCTTAGCTTCTATCATACCCTTTTCCATCTCATCATTAAGTATCTCTCTAACAGCAGTTTTATATTCATCTACGGAATTATAATCTGTATTGTTTTTTACATAATCTTCGTTTAAATCATAATGCTTTATTCCCTTAATCTTAACTTTAAAGATAACATCCTCTCCAGCTAGTTCTTCATGATAATTCTCTGGAAAAGTTATATCTAAGTCCAGCTCATCACCTTCATTAGCTCCTATAAGTTGTTCTTCAAAGCCAGGTACAAAAGCACCTGAACCAATCATTATCTCGTAATCTTCAGCTGTTCCACCATCAAATGGTTCTCCATCTTTTATGCCTTCAAAATCTATATTAAGGGTGTCAGATACCTGTACTTGTCGTCCAGTAACATCCGTTAGGTCTGCTCCACTATCCCTCATAGAAATCTGTATAGTTAGATTAATGTCATCCTCTGTAATTTCCCTTTTCTCTACTTCCACTTCAATTCCCTTGTATTGACCAAGCTTTATATAATCATCAAGATTATACTCACCTTTAGATAAGTCATTCTCTATCATTACAAGTTCTACTTCATCATCATTATTATCGGTAACATCTATATCTGCGTCCTCTTCCTTGCCTTCATTGTTTTTAGCATCATTAGGGTCTTGTTTTGCCAAAAAGCCACATCCAGCAAAGCTTAATAATACCCCCAGGCTTAAAACTAATAGTAAACCTCTTTTTATCATCTTCTTATTCCTTCCTCTTCAGATCGGCAGTCAAATGCTGACCAAATTTTAATTACTATTATTGTTATAACATATTTTCATATATATTTAAAGTATAAATAATAATTTCACAGAGTTTTCACCATCTAATTCTATGGGACTACAAATTGTCCACTTTTTGCATCTCTAATTGCGCCGCAACTAATTTATGGTATATGCCCTTTTTCTCTAATAACTCATTATGGCTACCCATCTCAGCAATTTTATGATTGTCAATCACTACAATCCGGTCTGCCTCCCTAAGAGTAGATAATCTATGGGCAATTGCAAAGGTTGTCCTTCCCTTACGAAGCCTATTCAAAGCCTCTTGAATTAGATATTCACTTTCCGTATCAAGACTAGAAGTTGCCTCATCCAAGATCAGAATCCTAGGATCATTTAATATAGCTCTTGCTATGGCTATCCTTTGCCTTTCTCCTCCGGATACTGTGAAACCTCGTTCACCAATATAGGTATTATAGCCATCTGGCATCTTAGCAATAAAATCATGGGCATTGGCAGCCTTTGCAGCAGCAATAACTTCCTCTTGGCTTGCATCAGGCTTTGCGAATCTAATATTGTTAAATACAGTTCCAGTAAATAAAAACGTCTCCTGTAAGACTATCCCTAATTGAGAATGCAAACTATCTATACTAATGTCACGGAGGTCTACTCCATCAATTAGAATTGCCCCTTCTTCTACATCATATAAACGCATTATTAAGTTAATCATAGTAGACTTACCAGTTCCTGAAGAGCCAACTAGGCCAATCATTTCACCAGGCTCAACTTCTAAGTTAACATTTGTTAAAACTTGCTCGTAAGTCTTGTATCCAAAGCTAACATTCCTAAATTCAACTTCACCCTTAATATCAATTACCTTTGCATTTTCTCCATCAACAATGTCTGGCTCTTCATCTAGGACATCATAAATCCTCTCTAAAGAGTTAACCATTCTTCTAAGAGACCTTGGTAGGTGGTTCATCCATCCTAGGGGACCAAAAAGGGCTCCTGTATAGGTAATAAACTGAATCAACTCACCAGTTGTCATATTTCCATCTAAAACTAAAGCACCGCCAAAGAATGTTGCAACATATGTACCTATTCCCATAATAAATGCTACTAAGGGATAGAAATACGCCCAGAAAACCTCATTTTTTTCTTGGACAATTGCAAATTCCTCTGTTTCTTCACGAAAAGATTGAGCTTCTTCTTTCTCTTTACCAAAAGATTTTACAACCCTAATACCAGAGATAACATCCTGCAAGGACGAGTTCAACTTGTCCGCTTTCCTACTTTGTGCACGAAACATTCTTCTAGTCTTTTGCCTAAATACACGGTTTAAAACCACAACAAATATTACAAAAACTGTTGATAACAAAGTCAAGAACGGATTCATAATCAGCATGGCAATTAAGGCTCCAACCATTGTTACTAAAGTCGAAAACATATTACTAAAAATATTTTCCATAAAGGCTCTAACATGTGCCGTGTCCCATACAACACGATTTATTAATTCCCCTGGCCTTCTCCTTTGTATAAATGATAAGGATAAATCCTGAAGCTTGTTATAAAGCTTCTCCCTCAAATCCATACTTATTCCTGCTCCCAGGGTGGCACACCACCAGTTTTTAATTAGGTTTACAGCTAAAAGGGCCGTGGTTAAGGCTGCCATCTGTCCGACGAACACTAGTACATCATTCAGGCCTCCCGCCCTTTCATATAAGACATTATCTATAAACCTTTTCTGAATTTCTGGCATATACAAACTTATAAATGACGCTATAACCATTAAAAGAGATACTAATACTAATCTTAATTGATGGTCTCCGCATAATTTCCAAAACCTTTTTAAGGTTAAAAAGCGCCCATCACAATGGGGACAAGAGCTGGTCCCTGGTAGACCTCTACCACAGCGGTCACAGATCCTTTCACTTTCTTTACTGACAACTAATCTTTTTGTGTCCCTGGCTAAAAGTTCTGCACCCCGAGCAATATAAGAAAACCTTGATAGATGCTTCATGGAAAACCTGGCAACTATATGGTCCACATTATCTTTTCGCACAACTAATATTCCATTGTCCACAAGGGCTTCACAATGAATCTTTTCGCAATCAGTAAGCAATATCTCCTCTAGTATTATATTCTCATTTAAAACAAGTAATCTTTCTTCTGTAACTACTACATAGCCAAAGCTTTCGAAACCCTGTCCCTTATATATATCATAAGGAGCGCAATACCATATACTCTCATTATCTGAAAGATTTAAGAGCTTGGTTTCCTTCTTAGGCAGTTTGTATTTTAAATTCATATATATTTTGCCTCCATATTATATAAAAAGATCCAACTTTTTTAATTCTCCTGCTGTCAACTTGTTAGTGTCTGGAACCTCATATCTGTTCCCATCTAAATCAGTTATCAAAAGCCTGGTCTCTGAGAGTTGCACAACTGATCCGCTACTCATATGAATAGTGAATTTACTAGGACCATAGTTGGTTATAAGATCAAAATATGCATATCCATACTCTTCTTTTATCTCTATAATTTTTTCTATTTTTGGAGTAAAGTATCTTAAGTCCATTTGCTCATTAAGAGCCTTAACCTCTTCCTCAGATATGTCTGCATATAGGTCCTTGATAATTCCAATCTCCCTGGCCTTTTCGTCAGTCTCCCTTATTGAAATATAGTGGTTGGGATCGGTAAATGGAAATGTTCTATATACCCCAACCCTTTCGTAAAACTTCCCTTGATATTCTAAAGACACAAAACCACCAGGTGTCCTAGCGAACTTAGCATTATCCTTATTTATATATCTTATTTCTAGTAAATCCTCAGACTGCTCTTCCATTTGGGTAAAATCAAATTCATCCATTTGTAACTCATCTTTAGGTCTCATACATTAATCACCTCATAAAATCTATTAGTCGATTCCTCTCAAAGCTAGTGCCTTGGTTTGTAGCTGCATTAATTTATAATAGGTACCCTTTTGTTCTAAAAGTTCTTTTTGTCTACCCTCTTCAGTTATCCTTCCTTCGTCAAGTACAACCAAGAAGTCTGCATCCTTTAAAGTTGATAGCCTATGAGCAATTGATAAAGTAGTTCTTCCTTTAACTAATTGTGACAAGGACTTTTGAATAGCCTGCTCTGTTTCTGTATCCACTGATGCCGTAGCCTCATCTAATATAAGAATCTTAGGGTTAGCCAGTATTGCCCTTGCTATGGATACCCTTTGTCTTTCTCCTCCTGATAAGGTCCTTCCAGATGAACCAATCATAGTATCATAACCATCTGGCATCTTACAGATAAAATCATGGGCACTTGCCATCTTTGCAGCCATCACTACTTCATCAGAAGTAGCATCTGGTCTGGCATATGCAATGTTTTGAGCTACAGTCCCCATGAAGATGTAGGTTTCTTGGGATACCATGGCTATATTCTTATGCAGGTCGTCAAATGAAAGATCCTTAATATTAATCCCATCAATAAGAATCTCCCCTTCCTCTACATCATATAAACGGGAGATAAGATTAACTAAGGTTGATTTCCCTGCACCAGAACGCCCTACTATGCCCAGCATCTGACCCGCATCCACATGAAAACTAATATCTTTAAGTACTGGTTTGTTAGGTTCATAACCAAAGGTCACATTTTTAAGGCTTATTTCACCCTTCATTTCCTCTAAGCTAACAGGATTATCACTTTCTTCTATCTCTGGAACCGCATCAATTATCTCAAAGATACGCTGTGAACTATTCATACTTTCAGTCCACCTACGAAATATCTGTGACATGAAATTCAGTGGTTCCCTAAGCTGATTGACATAAGCTATAAAAGTAACTAAGGTACCTAGTCCCATACCTGTAACATCACTTAGGACTAAGAAGGACCCTAGACCTAAAACAATAGCTGAAGATATGTTCTGAACTATACTATAGAGAGCCGTATACCTATTATCAAAGGCCACTAGATTCAACTCTACCCCTTTTACTCTTTCATTATACTTATCAAACCTTTTAAGTTCCTGGTCTTCTTGTCCAAAGGCCTTAACTACACGGGCACCAGTTATATTATCATTAACTTGCCCCCTTAAGCTTCGAGTAGCCCTATGCCTTTTACTATAAAAGTTCCATAGCTTTGGAAGCATCTTTATACTGACGTATGTTAGAAGGGGAAGAAGGAACAAGGAAGCTATGGCAAGTTTCCAATTCATTATTAGCATAATAATACTTATAAAAATAATTGATAGTGAATGCATAAAGAAATACGGCAGTGCATCAATATAAAAGTCCGTCACTTGGTCTGCATCATCTAAAACCCTTGTCATTAAGCCACCAGTTTGCCTTCTGTTATAAAAACTAACAGATAATTTTGACATAGTATCAAAGACTTGGGACTTAATCTCTTTAACAAGATTAGGTACTATCTTAGCTGTAACAACTCCTTGGATCATATTGAACAGGTGCATCATTAGCCTGGTTGAAAACATGGTAATAACAAGGGCTAGCAGTAGATAAATTGCCTTCCCTGCAGGAATTCCAAAAAAATCTAAAAACTCTGGGTCCTTGGCTAAAACCTTATCGTATAGAATTGCACCGTTAAGGTATGGCCAGATAAGATTAAGTAGGGCTGTAGCAATAATACAAAAGCCCACAACTATTAACTTGGCCCTATAGGGTTTAAAATAAGCTAAGGTCCTATAGAATATGGATTTACGATCCATACATTTCGGGCATATCTTTCTATTACTATTTGGATATCTGGTTCCACACTCAGGACAATAACCTTCTTCAACTTGAATCCCAAGGTCTTCCTCTTTAATTGTTTCTTCTTTTTTTACATTCTTAAATGTTTTCTCAAGACGCTTCATATCCCCCATACACGAATTGGTGAACACTGCTAATCCATGGTCTTCACCATCTATGGTGGCATATAGCCGCCCTCCTGATACTAGCATCTGAACTTCCACAGATTCAGTTTTCTCCAATGGATATATATCAACCTTCCAATCCCTATTGGAGTTTTCTTGTCTTATAAATTCATGATCTTTATATCCACCAAAAAGACGGACTCTTTCTTCATCTACTGGTAGTATACTTACAATCAAGTGTCTTTTTGTTAAAAGAAGATAACCGTCACTATAACGTCCGTCTTTATTCATATCCGATCTAGCAGAAAAAACCAGTTCTTCTTCGGAAATTCCCTTGCTTATTAATTCCTTCAATAAATCCTTTGGAATCATGTCTATTACATTATAACTCATAACTGTACCCCCTGATTATGTCACTCGGATTTGATACGTCTTTTCAAACTAAAAAGGCAAGCCCATGAACATATTCCTCATGGGAACAAGCCTTTTTTAGCTTGAATTATTATAATTATATCTTAATATAGCGTTCTACGTCTACTACAAATATAGTTGCCCCGCCTACATTAACAACTGTGTTAACAGGTGTAAAATCCGATGTGGTAATTGGATTAGAATAAACTTGTCTGTTTGGACCACACTCATTCTTTACGATTTCTACTGCTTCATCCACCTTTTCATCTTCTGTACCTATCATTAATGTGGTGTTTCCCTCTTTCAAAAAACCACCTGTTGAGGCTAATTTAGTCACATAAAAACCCTTCTTGTTCAGTTTTTTTGTAACATCAACACTATCAATATCTCTAACAATTACATATATTAACTTCATATGACCTCATCCCTCCTGAATATAATCATAGACTGTACATAATCCACAAAAAGGTGTTTATATATATAAGTCTATTATAAACTATTTCCAACAGAATGCAAATAAATCATATCTTTTAATAAAAAATTTGTTAGTTGGCTTTTTCAACAGCTAGAACTACTTCTTCACCGTTAATATCCCATTTCTTTGTAAAGCCTTTCTCTTGATCAAAAGAAATTTCCTTAGCAAGAACCTCTGACTTTATTTCTTGGGCATTTCTTTCCATAATGGTTTTTATCTTATCATTAGCACTTTGATATAGGTTAATATTGTCCATAACTTCAAAGCCAGCATCCTTACGCATTGTCTGAACCTTACTAATGATTTCTCTAACAAAACCTTCTTCTATTAAGTCTTGGCTAAGGTTGATATCAAGAACTACAGTAACAGCTCGATTAGAATCAGATATATAACCCTCCATCTCAGTTGCTTCAATTAATAATTCCTCTTTATCTAGGTCAATTTCTTGTCCATTTAAATTGACTTTCAATTTACCTGTAGCATTTATCTCATCCATGGCAGCACTACCGTCTAGATCTCCTAATAGATTTCGAAGTTTACCAACATCTTTACCAAGCTTAGGCCCTAAAATTTTTAATTGAGGCTTAAAATTATAAGTAGTAAACTCTCTTACATCGTCTGTAAATAGTATTTCTTTTATATTAAGCTCTTCTGCAATTATTTTGTTAAAGAACTCTGATAACTGGCTATCTGCCTTTACATACATCTTACCAATAGGTTGACGATTTTTGATATTGGCAGTATTTCTACATGCACGGCCAAGAACTACCAGCTGTAAGACTTGGTCCATATTCTTTTCTAATTCCTCATCAATATAATCTTCATTATAAGATGGGTAATCACTTAAATGTATGCTTTTAGGGGCTTTTTCATCAAGCTTTACTACTAAGTTTTGATATATTTCTTCTGTCATAAATGGAACAAATGGAGCTGCCAATTTAGCAAGCTCTACTAATGCTGTGTATAATGTCATGTAAGCATTAATTTTGTCCTGCTCCATTCCCTTTGCCCAGAAACGTTCCCTACTTCTTCTAACATACCAATTTGATAAATCGTCTACAAACTCTGCTATTGCTGTAGCTCCTTCTCTGATACGATAGTTGTCAAGGTCTTGGTCCACTTCTTTAATTAGACTATTCAATTTTGAAAGTAGCCATTTATCCATAACTGGTAATTTATCATATTCTAATTGGTACTTTCCAGGGTCAAACTGATCAATATTGGCATAAAGGATGTAGAAGGCATAGGTATTCCACAATGTCCCCATAAACTTTCTTTGACCCTCTATTACCTCTCCATCACTAAAACGGTTAGGAAGCCACAAGGCTGAATTTGTATAAAAATACCACCTTATTGCATCTGCCCCATGTTCCTGCAAAGTATCAAATGGATCTACTGCATTTCCCTTAGACTTAGACATCTTCTGTCCGTCTGCATCTTGTACATGACCAAGGACTATAGAATTTTTAAATGATGTTTGATCAAAAACCACTGTTGAAATAGCCAGTAATGAGTAGAACCAACCTCTGGTTTGATCCACAGCCTCACTTATAAAGTCCGCTGGGAAACGTTCCTCAAATATATCTTTGTTTTCAAAAGGATAATGCCACTGAGCAAAAGGCATAGCACCAGAATCATACCAGCAGTCTATTACAGGTTCTACACGTTTCATCTCTTTTTCACACTGTGGACATTTAATTGTCACCTTGTCAATATATGGTATGTGGAGTTCTATTTCCTCAGGACAGTTATCTGACATGGATTTTAGTTCTTCTATGCTACCAATACAGTGAAGATGTCCTTCCTCACACTCCCATACTGGAAGAGGTGTTCCCCAGTAACGGTCTCTTGAAATTGCCCAATCCTGCACATTCCTTATCCAGTCACCAAAGCGTCTTTCCCCAATGCTTTTTGGCATCCAGTTAATAGTTTTGTTATTTTCAATCAAATCCTCTTTTACTGAAGTCATCTTAATAAACCACGATTCTCTTGCGTAATATATTAAGGGTGTGTCGCAGCGCCAACAGAAAGGATAAGAATGTTCATAATTTTGAACATTAAACAAAAGCCCTTTTTCAAAAAGCGTTTTCATAATTACTTCATCTGCATCTTTACAAAACATTCCTGCAAGTTCTTTTGTTTCCGGCTTAAATTCTCCTTTGCCATCTACTAGTTGCACAAATGGAAGATCGTATTCTCTACCTATTTGACTATCATCTTCACCGAAAGCAGGGGCTATATGAACAATTCCTGTACCATCAGTTAGGGTAACAAAGGTATTACAGGTAACATAATATGCTTTTTTATCTATATCAGCATAATCAAATAATGACTCATATTCTACATATTCTAATTCTTTACCCAAATAACTTTCTTCCACTTCATATGAACCTTCTAAAAGGTCTTCAAGAAGTGCCTTAGCAAGAATATATTTTTCCCTTCTTACTTCTTTAGATATTTCTCCATGGTCCCCATGGCAAGCACAATCTTCATGTTCTTTGTCTTTCTTAATAACATTTCCCTTTTCATCTACAGATACACTTACCTTAACATAGGTTTCCTCTGGGTTGACACAAAGCGCCACGTTAGATGGTAATGTCCAGGGGGTAGTTGTCCATGCTAGGAAATATGTGTCATCAGCGTCTTTTTGTTTGAATTTTGCAATAAGGGATTTTTCCTTTACATCTTTATATCCTTGAGCCACTTCATGGCTGGAAAGAGGGGTCTCACATCTTGGACAATAAGGAACAACCTTAAATCCTTTATATAATAGCTCCTTATTCCATATCTCCTTCAGTGACCACCATACAGATTCAATATAATCATTTTCATATGTTATATAAGGATCATCCATGTCTGCCCAAAAACCTACAGTCTCAGAAAAATCCTCCCACATGGCTTTATATTTCCATACACTTTTCTTACATTCCTCAATAAAAGCTTCTAGTCCATATTCTTCAATCTCATCTTTACCACTAATGCCCAGCCTTTTTTCAACTTCTAATTCTACAGGCAGTCCATGGGTGTCCCACCCAGCTTTTCTAAGAACATCATATCCCTTCATAGTCCTGTGTCTTGGTATAATGTCTTTGATTACCCTTGTTAACACATGGCCAATATGGGGTTTTCCATTTGCAGTTGGAGGTCCATCATAAAACGTGAACTTCTTTTCTCCCTTTCTTAATTTAGTACTCTTTTGAAAAACTTCGTTTTCTTTCCAAAAGTCTAAAACTTTTCTCTCTCTTTCTACAAAATTTAAATCTGTTGAAACTTTATTATACATATTCCGTCCTCCTCATCTTACTAATCTCACAACTTAAACCAATTAATTTGTCCCTATAAAATATAAAAAGCCCTCACCCGAAATAGGATGAGAGCATTGCTATCATTAATAACCACCTTTTCACATACCAAGCCATAGATCCCTTAATATCTAATTATTAAAGTCAGCTTATATATTATCCATATAACGGTGGATACCGACACAACCTACTGGGTTACCCTTTGGGCCATGCAACTCTAGAGTGATCTTCAGTCATCCGCTACTTGGACCAAGCTTTCACTATCCTTGGTTCGCTTTACCTTTCACCGGTTGCCTATTGTCTCCGTCATTGTCATTAACTAGTTTTTGATTTGTTATGATAGTAATACAATCCACACAAAATGTCAATAGTATATTTTTGCTTTTTCGCTTTTTATATGGTAACTTCTATTTATTTGGTATATAATTATCTGTAATATTAATAACATCAACCAAAGGAGATTATTGTAATGGGTAAACGAAATCTAACCTTGCTAACTGATTTTTATGAATTAACTATGATGCAAGGTTATTATGCTAATAATAATAACGATACTGTTGTCTTTGATTTGTTCTATAGAAGCAATCCCTGCGGAAGTGGCTACGCCATCAGCGCCGGCTTAGAACAAGCTATTGAATATATAGAAAGTCTTAATTTTACTTCTGAGGACTTGGAGTATTTAAGAGGCTTAGGTATTTTTAGAGAGGACTTCTTATCTTATCTTAAAGATTTTAAATTTACAGGAGATATCTACGCTGTTCCTGAAGGTACAGTTATATTTCCTATGGCACCTATATTAAAGGTCATTGCTCCTATTATGGAAGCACAATTAATTGAAACCGCATTACTTAATATTATAAACCATCAAAGTCTAATTGCTACAAAAGCATCTAGAGTTGTTTATGCTGCTAAAGGCGCAGCAGTTATGGAGTTTGGACTTAGAAGGGCCCAGGGTCCAGATGCAGGAACCCTCGGAGCAAGGGCAGCCGTAATAGGTGGTTGCGCTGGAACTAGCAATGTTCTTTCTGCAAAGCTTTATGATTTACCTGCCTTAGGCACCCATGCCCACAGTTGGATTATGAGTTTTGAGAATGAAATTACGGCCTTTCGTAAATATGCAGAATTATACCCTAAAAACTTTACCCTACTGGTAGATACCTATGATACCCTTCGCTCAGGTGTTCCTAATGCAATTCAGGTTTTTAAAGAGTATAGGGATGCAGGTAAAACCCCTGATAAATACGGTATTCGATTAGATAGTGGTGACCTGGCATATCTTTCCAAGAAAGCCAGAAAGATGTTAGACGATGCAGGTTTCCATGATGCTACAATTACAGCATCCAATGATTTAGATGAACACATTATAGACTCTCTTATGACTGAAGGTGCAGAAATTGATTCCTGGGGCGTAGGAACAAAATTAATAACATCAAAAGATTGCCCAGCATTTGGAGGGGTTTATAAACTCGCAGCTATAAAAGAGGATGGGGACTTTGTGGCAAAGCTTAAGGTTTCTGATAACCAAGCAAAGGTAACTAATCCAGGAAACAAAAAAGTTTACCGCATATACGAAAAAGATACCGGAAAGATTAAAGCTGATTTAATTGCCCTAGAGGAAGAAGAATATTCTTCATCTGAACCACTTTTATTATTTGACCCAATTGCAACATGGAAGAAAACCTACCTAAAAGCTGACACATATACTTTAAGAGAACTTTTAGTTCCAATATTCTTATCTGGTAAATGTGTATATAAATCTCCATCTGTTTTAGAAATCCGCCAATACTGCCAGGAAGAATTAGATACCCTGTGGGATGAAGCAAGGCGTCTAACAAACCCTCATATGGTATATGTCGACTTGTCCAATAAACTCTATCAGATGAAGACATCACTTTTAGATGAAGCATCCTTAATGTCTAATGATCATATTAAGTAAATTAATTTTACAACAGCTTAAGGTAAACACGGCGAAAGTTATAAAGGAGGAAACTTTTTGTCAAAGAAGAGAATTATAGTAATTATTTCAACAACTATTATGGTTTCCTTGTCCACATTAATAATATTTCTTTTTACAAGTGAAAGGATAAGACCAGCAAAAAATGATGATATTGTTTCTGCTTCTAGCTTAGATTCTAATGTCAACATTATAGCTGTGACTCCTGGGGCCGTTACTATAAAAGATATTTCCCAAAAAGATTCATACTTAACACAGCTTCATGAATATGATAATAATAATGTCATAGAAGGTGATAATATGAATGAGCAGAATAAAAAAACCTGGCAGCCTGCCACTGAGATGGACTTAAACCCTGAAAGCATTACTGTATTTGTAAATAAAGAGTTTTGTCTGCCTAAAGATTATCTTCCAAAAGATTTAGTCATGCCAAACATTCCATTTGACTATTCAGGTTTAGAAGACAGAAAATTAATGCGGACTGTTGCTGCAGAAGCTATAGTAGAACTTTTTGCAGCTGCGAAAGATGAAGGACATATGTTATATGGAGTATCTGGTTACCGGTCTTATACTAGGCAAAGGGACATATTTCTTAATAATATAGTTCACAAAGGAAAAACTCATACATTAAAGTATTCCGCAGTACCTGGTGTTAGTGAACATCAAACAGGTCTTGCTATGGATGTATCCACTAAGGGATTAAGATACCGGTTGGTAACTAGATTTTCCAGTAGTCCAGAAGGGAAATGGCTTGCAGCTAATGCCCATTATTATGGCTTTATTATTCGATATGGGGACAATGCAATAGATATTACTGGTTATGAGTATGAGCCCTGGCATATTCGTTATGTAGGTATAGATCTAGCCAAATACTTATATGACAATGATCTAACCTTAGAAGAATATTATAATTATAGCCCTAGTAATGACTTTGATTTTGAAGGTAAATACGCAAGTTTAATTAACTATAAACCACCTATTACTCCCACCCCTATTCCAGATCCAGAGGATGATTTAGATGATGAGCTGGATGAAGAATTAGATGATGAACTTGGGGATGAGTTGGATGACCAGTTGGATGATGAGACAGACGAGGACTTGGAAGACAAAACTGATGATGAGACAGATGAAGATAGGGATGATAAACTTGATGATGAATCAGATGAAGATAGGGATGACAAACCCGATGATGAAGTAGATGAAGATAGGGACGACAAGCCTGATGATGAAGTAGATGAAGATATTGATGGCAAACTTGATGACGAATCAGATGAAGATAGGGATGATTAAGTAATTATCCCTGATAATAAAATACAAAAAGTATATTTACGGAGGAATTATGATAAGACTTATATTGGTTGTGATTTTTTTGAGCTTATTTTTTATATTAACTATACCATTACTTTTGCTGGAATTCATTTTAAGTAAAACAAACACTAAAGCCATGGCCATTAGTTCAAAAGCTATTATATCATGGGCCCTTAGTGTGGTAATGTTTCTATCAGGAGTAAAGAGAAAGGAAATCGGTCTAGAGAACATCCCTAAGGATGAAGCTGTTTTATACATCTCAAACCATAGAAGCTTTTTTGATATACCTGTAACTTTCACATCTTTACCTAATCCTACAGGATATATGGGTAAAATAGAACTAGCTAAGGTGCCTTTTTTAAGAACATGGATGAAATTTCTTCAATGTCTTTTTTTAGATAGAAATGACCTTAGGCAAGGACTTAAAACCATATTAGAAGGTATAGAGTTAGTGAAAAGTGGGCACTCTGTATTTATTGCGCCTGAAGGAACAAGAAACCAAGGCAAAGAAATGTTACCCTTTAAAGAGGGTAGCTTTAAAATAGCCGAAAAAAGTGGTTGCCCCATAATCCCTATCTCAATTACTAATACAGAGGCTATTTTAGAAAATCAGTTTCCACGAATTAAATCAGCCACTGTTATTGTTGAGTATGGCAAGCCAATTTATATTAATGAATTAAAAAAAGAAGAAAGAAAGTTCCTAGGTGCCTATGTACAAGGCATTATAAAGGAAACATTAGACAAAAATCAAAAATTGATTTAAGACAATCTAGATGTTACAATATACAGAGCCCTTAGGGCATAAAATAAATAGGTACAAACTAGGAGGTACATAAACCATGAATAATTTTTTAACTGCTTTATTAATTATTGTTTTAGTTGTTGTTGTTATTTTAGTTGTCTTGTATTTTGTTGGTAGAAGACTTGAGAAAAGGCAGGCGGAATCTGAAACACAAATGAATGCCGCTGCACAAACCTTTTCTATTCTCGTAATTGATAAAAAGAAAATGAAATTAAAGGATGCCAATCTTCCAGCAGTTGTAGTTGAACAAACGCCAAAGTATTTACGTGGATCAAAAGTTCCCATTGTTAAGGCAAAGATAGGTCCACAGATAATGTCCTTAATATGTGACGCAAAAATATTTGATCAAATTCCTGTTAAAAAGGAAGTAAAAGCTGTAATTAGTGGTATATACATTATGGATGTTAAAGGCCTAAGATCAGGTCTAGACAAAACTGTAAAGGTTGGATTTGGTCAAAAAATAAAAGATAAGTTTTCAAAAAAGAAATAAAATACCAGTACTATATATTCACAACAAAGGAGTATTATGAACATTAAGAAAGTTATTATTTACTCTTCTGCAATTGTAGTTACCCTCTTGCTTTTAGCAGGATGTATTTTTTATGCTTTTAAACTACAAGGTCACCGTGACCAGGAAGAAACAGACATAGATATTTCCCAGGAGATAGAAGGGGCTAATGAAAATGATGAGGATGAACAAATAAATATATCTCCCGACCCTAGCCCTACACCATTAGTAGATGACGACACTGACACTGATGAAGCTGTGGATGAAGTAGAAGAAGCAGAAGCCCTTCCTATTAGTATTGTATTTGCTGGTGATATAAATTTTGATGAAAATTCTAGACCCATGAGAAAGTACGATCAGGAAGACAAGGGCATACTTGGGGGCATATCCCAAGGTCTTATAGATGAGATGAATCAAGCTGATATTATGATGCTTAATAATGAATTTGCTTATAGTCTAAGGGGAACAAAGGCCCCTGATAAATCTTATACCTTCCGGGCCAATCCCCAAAGAGTTAACATTCTTCATGAGATGGGAGTGGATATTGTATCTTTAGCCAATAATCATGTTCTGGATTATGGGGAAGAAGCTTTCTACGATACACTTGAAGCCTTAGATGATGCTGAAATTGATTACGTCGGTGCTGGCCTAAATAGGGATGATGCAAAAGCACCTATATATTATACTATAGGGAATAAGACAATTGGCATTGTGGCCGCTTCTAGAGTGATTCCTGTTATGGAATGGTATGCCACTGATACAAGGCCAGGTGTAATTGGAACCTATAATCCTTCAGAATTTATCCCTTCAATTGAAGAAGCCAAAGAAAATAGTGATTTTGTTGTTGCCTATGTTCACTGGGGTCAGGAAAACACCCATAAGCTTTTAGATTATCAAAGGAACATGGCAAAACAATATATCGACGCTGGGGTTGATGCTGTTATTGGTTGCCATCCCCATGTCTTACAGGGAATTGAATTCTATAAGGGTAAACCAATTGCTTATAGCCTTGGTAACTTCTGGTTTTCTAGTGCAACAAGGGAAACCGCTCTCTTTAAATTAATCCTAAACACTGATGACAGCGTTGATGTTCAGATTATACCTGCAATGTGTAAAGACACATATACTTATATGATTGATGAAGAAGAAGAGAAAGAAAAGTATTTTGATTTCATTCAAAGTATATCTTTTAATATTGAAATAGATGATAAAGGCTTTATTCAGCCTCAATAATAATATCAACTATGTTTTCCGAAATACGATTCCCATTAGAGGACAGTGTATAGCATAACTTTATGGCTATTATGTCCTCTTTTTCATGGATTTTTAGTCCCTTGGTGCTTATCTCCATATCCAAAGAGCCATAATCAGTGTAATAAGAAGTTCTTGTTTCTTCATTTATATTAAATATCATCTTACTATCACGGCTTTTATTCTTTATATAAACTTCTTCTCCAGAAGCCCTTAAGAAATCAATCAAGTCATTATCTTCAAATAAAACATAATGCTTATCATTACGATAATAGTAGCAACCACTAATTTCTTTTTTAACAACTTCTTCCTCTTCTTCAAAGCCCCTCTGGCTTCCTATTATTTTAACTTTCACATCTCTTGTCATAGCTACTCCTTTTATCTTATGGACTCACTTAGTCAACCTTCTACAAGTAATAATTGTACTATGTAATAATATCAAGTTCAAGAGCCTTTGTTTTACTGCCTGTGAATATTTTCCATCAACCTGGTTATACTTAGATAAGTTAGTAAATGCCTACATATTAAAATTCAGGCCAATTGATGAGAGGGGGCTTTTATGTCATCAAATAAATCAACTATAGATAATCGGAAATCATTAGGAAGGTTTTTTCGTTTTATGCTTATATTTATATTTACATTTGTCTTAATATATTTTGTTTTTTTTCTGGTAAAGAGTGAATCAAAAGCCAGACAACTTCAGAAGGGAATTGCAGATGATATCATTCGATTTCATGTTATTGCAAATGGCAATAACTATAATGAACAATTATTAAAATACAGGGTCAAAGATGCCTTGGTTAATAACTTATCTCCATTATTAAAAGATGCTCAAAGCAAGGACCAGGCCCTGGATATAATAGAAAACAGAATTAATGAGATTGTTGCTACTGCAAATGAAGTCCTTACTGAAAATGGCTCAAATAATACAGTATCAGTAACAATAACAAATACTTATTTTCCTCTGAAGGTTTATGGATCATATACTTTCCCACCTGGTAACTATGATGCTTTAGAAGTGAAGATTGGCAAGGCAAGGGGTGAAAATTGGTGGTGCGTACTCTTTCCACCATTATGTTTTGTGGATGAAACTTATAGCATAGTAGACCAAGAAACTGATAAGCAACTACAATTTCTACTTACAGATGATGAGTACAAAGAGATTTTTAGCAACAAGGATATAACCATAAAATATAAGTTTAAGTTATGGGAGATATTCAAGAATTTCTTTAACAAAGAGTAAAGTTGTTTTCACACCCAATTGTAATGGTGTTTGTTATATGATAAAATACACCAATATGAAAGGGGTAAAATATATGAATTCTATTACTATAAAAGCTTACGGAAAGATAAATCTTGCTTTAGATGTAATTAGCAAGAGAGATGACGGATACCATGAACTTAATATGATTATGCAGTCTATTAGACTGCATGACACCTTATACATACGTAAAAACGGGAAAAATTCTATTGATTTAAAAAGTAATCTGCCTTATATACCCTTAGATCATCATAACATTGTATATAAGGCAGTGGAGCTGTTTACAAAAACCTATAATATAAATCAAGGGGTTTTTGTAAACATCTATAAACAGATACCTGTATCTGCTGGCCTAGCTGGGGGTAGTGCTAACGCAGCAGCCACAATTAAGGGCTTAAACTATTTATTTAATACAGCTTTATCTTTAAAAGATATGATGGAACTTGGGGTAAAGCTAGGAGCAGACGTTCCCTATTGCATTATGATGGGAACAGCCTTATCACAAGGAATAGGAGAAATTCTTACCCCCCTAAAGAATATGCCTCCTTGTAGCATTCTTCTTGTGAAGCCAGCATTTAACGTATCAACGAAGAAGGTATATGAGAATTTAAAACTTGATTCCCATATTTCTCATCCTGATATTGCTGCAGCGGTTCAAGCTATTAATAATAATAACCTTCTAGACTTAGGCTCTCATATGGGCAATGTTTTAGAGTCTGTAACAATTAAGGAACATCCTAGCATTAATAATATAAAAAAATTAATGGTTGATAATGGAGCCCTTGCCTCTTTAATGAGTGGCAGTGGTCCAACTGTTTTTGGTTTATTTGAAAACCATAAAACAGCTGAAAAGGCATATCATAAGATTAAAAACTCTAATTTTAAAAAGCGAATTTTCCTTACCACCCCCTATTGGCCTTAAATAAGACTATACTTATATAATTGTTTCTACCTTTTTAAGTATAATTAGCTTTTCCCCTTCCTTTATTATGTCTTCTTCCAGATTGTTTATATTCTTTATGGCATCTACAGTGGTATGATATTTCTTAGCAATATTCCATAATGTATCTTTGGGTTTTACCATATATCCTACCACTCCTGGCATTGCCTGAAGTTTATCCAGATCAATATCTTCAACCTCAATATCAGTAATTATTTCTTCTACAACCTTATCAAAGACTATTGTATTTAAATTCATTGTGGCCTTTACTTCGATTTCGTCACTATCCAGCATCATAACAGCAAGTTGTTCTACACTGGGTTTAATATCATAACTACTATCTGCCTTTATATTTTTCACTTCTATACTCTGGGTAAATGGTATAGAACCTTTTATGGCATTCATTGGCCTATTATCGTTTTCTGTAATGTATAAAAGCTTAATATCTATTGCACCCTCTACATTAAGTTCAGTTTCTGTTGGAATAATATCATCAATTTTTATTGATGCATTAGCGTGACAGATCTGAAGTATTTTAGGTTCATTTTCCGAAACCTTAATCCTATCCACAACTCGATACTTACTATTGTTTTTTACTACTAAATTTTCATATTCCGCCCTGCGGGTAACTGGAGTTATTTCTTTTGATGGACTGTATATATCACATAGAATTTCTGGTTCTTGAATATCATAAGCCATAATATCCATTTCAAGTATTACTTCAAAATCAAGAACTCTTCCTTCCCCATCCCCATCCTCTTTGATCTCAAGGTTATTACTAAGAACTTTAAATGTTATATCATCTATCATATCTTCATTAGAGCCACTACATTCAATAATTCCTCCAAATGGTACTTCTGTTTCATAATATTCCATTGGACTTTCTTCGCTTTCTGTGGTGTACAGAACAAATATTGGTAGTTCTCCTTTGATGCTAAATTTGTCCTCTAAAAGTCTAACTTCCACATTGTTTAATTGTATGTCCTTATAAAGAATAGAGGATATATTTCCCTTATTGCTGGGCAGTATTAGTTCATCCTTAATTCTAAATGTATCCTTCTTATTAATGCTTACATCTGTGACTTCAATCTTCTTATTAATGAACTGAACATCATCAGACCCTTCTACCATAACTGCTGTTTCTTCATCGTAAAGTTCATCTATAGTAATATTTAAACTAACAATAGATTTAACGCTTATTTTTCTTGAATTAATTAGGCCTGTAGATAAGTCTTCTAGCTCCCAATTAACTGTAGGTTCATCATCTGCACAAGATGTTTCCATATTGATTATCTCATCAAAAGGAATATCTCCTGATATATTATGTATTGGATTTTGATTGTCATCACTTAGATAAAGAATATTAAAACCTAGAGCTCCTTTAACTAATAACTTTCCATCCATAGCCTTTATATCCTTGATGGTGATTTCTCCCTGTTCTGTAATAATGTTAGCAATGTCTGGTTTTACATCAGGAACATTAAAGTCATCGTCCAATGTAAGCTGCAGGGTACTCTTACATTTTAATTTATTCATGTGAATATTTTTTTTAACAAGCTCCACCTTATAACCCCTCCTTGATTTATAGCCAACTACATTTCTCTTTCATATCTTATTCTAATCAAAAGCTAATTATGATTAAAATCAAGCAGAAAAGCCCCTTTAATCTTATAAATTAAGATTAAAGGGGCTTTTCTATCTTTCATAGATCATATTATTATATTAGCATAAGGTAATAAATTATATAATGTAATTAGGTACATAATGTAAGCTCAACATCTTTTGTGAATACATCTGTATAACTATATGCCATAATTCGCTCTGGCATACCTTTGTTTTCAAAGGTCTTAATTGTAAATACGCTTGGATAGGTCTCCGATATAAACCCTTCTGCCTCATCAATTCTGTGTCTTCCTCTATTAATTCTTATCTTTACCTTTTTACCAGTATGGTTTACAACGGCATTACGAACCTTGTTAACATCAATTTGTTTCATCATGGCATACTCCTCACTAATGTTGTATCATCATCTAAAAACTACAAGTTAGACTACCTAGAGATAACTCACATATTCAATTCAAGTAGTATTAATCATCTGGCGAATTGTAATACTTAATGGCCTGGAAAAGCTTACACTTTTATGCTTCTTTTTTAATTATACCATAAGTTCTAATATTTGTCAACAAGTATTCTGACAACTTTCCGACAACCTCTTATGTTATTAGATTATTCAAAGACAACCTTCTTATCTATGAACTCCAACTTTACCACAATATAAGGATAAGTGACCCCTTGGCTTACAGTGTCATCCTGAGAGGGGCCAATTAAATTGCTATTAAAATAAATGGCGTTTTCGGCTAAAAAGACTTCTTCTACAGAAACACTATATCCACCACTATTTTGCATGCCGTATCCTTCTATAATATAAAGATAATCTTTATTTGAGTAGGAAAACCTAAAGGGGTTTTCTTTTTTTTCATCTATAACCTCTTTTAATTCTCCAGGCAACTCTTCATCATTTACCACTGTAAACTCTAAGTCTCTTATTTTTTTTATTTCATTTTTATCCTTTTTACATCCAGTGTTAACTAGCCCTAGCAACACTATTAATAAAATTAGACTTATCCCTCTGATTTTTTTCATAATAACCTCCATAGAATTAATACTTATTAAATTCTATGAGTGCTTTACATGAATAATTCAGCTTATATTTTACTTTTAAATTATATTCTGTTAATCTACTATGTATTATGTGTACTTTTCTTGATTTTATTAGTAAATACTTGACTTTATAGATATCGACCTTTTTTGATACATATTGCTTATTTATGCATTTAATACTATAATCTATTTTTAGAAAGAAATTTCAAACTTATTAATGAAAGGATGTTTATATAATGAATCAAAATAAGGCAGCCTTCAAAGCTGCTTTTCCCCACACTCTTCCGGTATTAGCCGGTTATATTTTTCTTGGTTCTGCTTATGGAATGCTAATGAATAGTAAGGGATTTCCTCTGTTTTGGATTGTTATAAGTAGTGTTTTTATTTATGCTGGATCCCTGCAGTTTTTATCTGTATCATTACTCTCCGCCGGTTTTGATCCCATAGGAACATTGCTTGTTACCATTATGGTTAACGCTAGACACATTTTTTATGGAATCTCAATGTTAGGAAAGTTTAAGGGGACTGATAAGTTCAAACCTTATTTGATTTTCTCATTAACCGATGAAACTTTTTCTCTCCTTTGTTCAGTAAAAGCTCCCCAAGGCGTAGACAAGGGTCCCTTTCTCTTCTATATATCCCTACTGAATCATTGTTATTGGATATGTGGTTCTGTACTTGGGGGACTTTTAGGAGCTTTCTTTACATTCAATACCAAGGGGCTAGATTTTGTCTTAACCGCCTTGTTTGTTGTAATCTTAATAGACCAGTGGCAAGCTAACTCAAACCATTTACCTGCCATTATAGGTATATCTGTTGCAATATTTTGCAGACTAATCTTTGGTCCTGATAATTTTCTTCTTCCAGCCTTAATATTTACCATTCTAACGGTAACCATTCTTAAGGGCCCTATTGAGAGGAGAATGAAGACATGACAAATACGCAGATGTGGATAACAATTGGCATTTTGGCTCTTGGCACCTTTCTAACTAGGGTTCTTCCTTTTATATTATTCCCAGATAGCAAGGAATTGCCCTCATATATTAAGTTTTTATCAAAGGTCTTACCTTTTACAGTCATGGGTTTGCTAGTAGTATATTGCCTAAAAGATACTAGTGTCATAACTTATCCCTACGGTATCCCTGAAGCTATAAGTATCTTTGTAATTGTCCTTCTCCACTTGAGAAAAAAGAATACTTTGCTTAGTATTAGCGGGGGAACATTACTTTATATGTTCTTGGTTCAAGTTGTATTTATATAATTATTAAATAAAACCTCTTAGATTATACTTTCAATACGTAATGAAGACTCCTTAGACAAGTCAACAAAGGTATCACCTATATGAATTACTGGTTTGGAGAGGGAGAACCTGTTAATCATAACAACTTCACCTTCCCTTCCATCATTAAGGCGGACAATGGTATGTAAATATGATTCTACTATCCTTTCCAAGAAAATCATTAGATATCTTGTATCGAATTTTAAAAAACCATCCCTTTCAAACTCTGCAACCACATCAAAGGGACATATTGCTTTTCGGTATTGCCGGTCAGCAGTCATGGCATCATATACATCGGCAATAGCTACTATTTTAGAAAACTCTTCAATCTGCTTTCCCTTAAAGCCATTAGGATAGCCAGAACCATCATTTCTCTCATGATGCATTAATATTGCATATTTTATCCTAACATCAATAAGGCTGTCCTTAATTACTTTATAACCTTCAACAGTATGGGTCTTCATAATCTTAAACTCATCTTCTGTTAACTTAGACTTTTTTCCTAATATCTCTTTTGGTATTAGGACCTTTCCTATGTCGTGGAGTAAACCAGCCAAAGTAAGTACCCTTGCTTCCTTTTCAGGAAGTTTCAACCAACCTGCAAAAATGCTACAAATCAATGACACATTCATACTGTGCACATAGGTTATATCATCGTAATCACGAATCCCATGAAGCATCTCAAATACATGGGCACCATTGCGTCCTTCTTTAAAGACTTCATCTACATATTCTAAAAGCTGATATACAAGGCCTTTCTCCTCACCACGGACAAGCTTCTCAAAACTTTTTTCAACCCCATTAACAGACTTCACATAAGTCCTATTAAATTTTTTGAATTCACTTGTGTTTCTTAATGAATCAACATAGGATTCTTCCCCAATGCCTGAAAGGTCATCACTTCTATAAACATATAAACCATAAACATTATAGTCTTTTAACTTTGCAATTTTCCCATTATCTAATTCGCTTCCTTTAGGATAAATTAAAAGGCCAATGTCACTATATATATCTGCAGCTACTTCCATACCTGCAATTGCTTGATCTGTTCTAATCCTAATTGCTTTCACAGTAACCCCCTTTGCCACTATAAGCCAATCACAATATCATAAATTTCTTCTACTCTTTCTCCGATTATATCTGCTCCAGCCTCTTCTAGCTCCTTTATATCTCCAAATCCATATAAAACACCAATGGACGATATGCCTACTGCCTTTGCTCCTTCTATATCATGCTTTCGATCTCCAATCATAACAACCTTACTAAGGTCATCAATTTGGTTCTTCTCTAGGGCATGCCTAATTACATCCTCTTTATTATTACGACCTTCTTCCTCAGAAGAACCACAAATGTCATCAAAATATGTATCCAGATGAAAATGTTTTAATATTTTTATAGCCGCTTCCTCTGGCTTTGACGTGGCAACTATAAGGTATTTGCCAGCTTGTTTTAATTTTGATAACAATAACTCTATTCCCTCGTAAACCTTATTTTCATAAAGACCCTTTTCATTATAGCGGTCTCTGTAATGTTTAATGACTTTTGTTATGTCTTCGTCATTAAATCCGTAGTACTCGTCTATGCTCTCCCTTAGGGGTGGCCCAATATGCCTGGTAAGTACATCCAAATCTTCTTCTATTACATTCATATATTGAAGTGCATATTGTAATGATTTTGTAATACCTTCCTTGGAGTTTGTTAGTGTTCCATCTAGGTCAATCAATACATAATTCTTCATTGGATTTCCTTTCTTATTATCAAATCATAGTATTTAAATGTTATTTTTCTTTATTGGTTTTAGGTTTTTTTCTACTTTTTTTCGACCTAGCATAACTTGCCTGCCACAGCCCATGCATTTTAAGCGAAAATCCATTCCTACCCTAAGGATTTCCCACTCACTACTTCCACAGGGGTGTTGCTTTTTAAATCTAATAATTTCTCCTATTTGTAAGTCCATACTAGTTCCTCCTGTTTCAAAGTTTTCTTATAACAAATCCTAATATATCTATCTTACCATAAAATAATAAAAAAATATATTGCATTTTAATAAGTTTAGTAGTAGTATTGGTATATGCATCATATAGTTCTCATAACTATGTGGTGTAGTTATTAAATTTTGTTATTATAAGGAGGGTTTATGACTAAGATAATAGATAAGATAAAAGATCCAGGAAGTGCATTGACACACTTTATAGGCGCTCTTTTATCAATTATTTTTGCTATACCTTTGTTAATAAGGGGAGCAAACCAAGGATTAATATATTTTATTTCAGTGATAATTTTTTTATTTAGCATGATTTTATTATATCTAGCCAGTACTCTTTATCATACGATTGATATTTCAGATAAAGTAAACCAAAGGTTAAGAAAGTTTGATCATATGGCTATATATACATTAATAGCTGGTACTTATACCCCTATCTGCCTAATTGCCCTAAATGGATTTGTAGGTAACGGCTTATTAATTTTAATTTGGTCCCTTGCCATAATTGGGATTATTATAACCGCCTTTTGGGTTAATGGTCCCAAATGGGTATCATCTGTTATATACATTGCTATGGGATGGACTTGTCTACTTGCATTTAAGCCCATTATAGGTGCTTTATCCAGACCAGCATTTTTCTGGCTTTTACTGGGAGGTGTTATATATACTGTAGGTGGTATAATATACGCCTTAAAGATTCCTGTATTTGATGGTAGATTTAAACATTTTGGGCTTCATGAGATCTTTCATCTCTTTGTTATGGGGGGTAGCTTTTGTCACTATATTCTAATATATAAATATATTGCTGTAATGCCATTATAACTAAAGAATGCATACACAAATCCGCCCCTCTATATAAATTAATAAAGGGGCGGATTGTCATATCTATGTTAAGCATCCGAATATTCTGGTAAGGTATCAAGATAGCAATCTGGTAAAAGGGATTCGGTTGCGATTTTTCAAAGATATGTAGACATCCCTTAATTACTACCCTATAACCTCCATGTTCTATCATTATACTCTTTATATAATTTCTTGTGATTAAAAATTCTTATTTTCCTATAATCTTTTTAATAATTTGCTTCTTTCCTCTTCATAGCCTGGCTTTCCCAATAGGGCAAACATGTTACTTTTATAACTTTCAACCCCTGGTTGATCAAATGGGTTAACCCCTAATATATAACCACTTACACCACAAGCAAATTCAAAGAAATAAAACAATTGTCCAAGATAATACTCGTTTAACTCTGGTATTTTAACCAATAGATTTGGAACATTACCATCTGTATGAGCTAGAAGAGTACCCTTCATAGCACTTTCATTAACAAATTCCACTGTCTTTCCAGCAAGATAATTTAATCCATCTAGGTCACCATCTTCTGCCTCTATTAAAAGCTCTTCTGAAGATTTTTCAACTGATAATACTGTCTCAAACATTATCCTTTGTCCATCTTGAATAAATTGTCCCATGGAGTGAAGGTCTGTTGTGAAGTCTACAGATGAAGGGTAAATCCCCTTCTGGTCCTTCCCCTCGCTTTCTCCATATAACTGCTTCCACCACTGGGCTACATAGTGTAGGGAAGGTTCATAATTAACAAGAATCTCAATAGATTTTCCCTTCCTAAACAAAATGTTACGAATAGCTGCATAAAGAAGGGCATCATTTTCTTCATAAGCATTGTTAAGACAATACTCCCTCATACTTGCAGCACCTTTCATTAACTGATCAATATCAGCCCCGCTTACTGCTATAGGTAAAAGTCCTACCGCTGTTAGTACAGAATAACGTCCTCCAATATGATCTGGCACTACAAAGCTTTCAAAACCCTCTTCATTAGCAAGGTCCTTTAAGGCTCCCTTTTCTTTATCAGTAGTTGCATAAATCCTTCTTGCCGCTTCCTCTTTTCCATACTTTTCATTTAAAATTTTCTTGAATATACGAAAAGCAATTGCTGGTTCAGTAGTAGTTCCTGATTTACTTATAATATTTATTGAAAAATCTTTATCAACTATAACATCCATCAAATCCCTTATATAAGCAGAGCTTATGTTGTTCCCTACATAATAGATTTCTGGAGTCTTTCTTATATCTTTAGATACAGAATTATAAAAGGAATGACGCAAGCTTTCTATAGCTGCTCTAGCTCCTAGATAGGAGCCTCCTATTCCTATTACAAGTAATATATCTGAATCCCCCTGTATCTTTTTTGCCGCCTTTTTAATCCTATCATACTCTTCCCTATCATAATCAACAGGTAGATCAATCCAACCTAAATATTCACTCCCTGGTCCTGTTTTCTCCACAAGCATATTCTTTGCTCCAAGAGTAGCTTCCTTCATCATGGTTATTTCCTCTGGATTTATAAAGTTTTTAGCTGCAGAGTAGTCAAACCTTACTTTGTTTGTCATAAAATCTCCCCTTCTTCTGTTTTATATATTTTACCAAAACTAATTACTATATGCAATAACTCTCTATAAAAGTTAAGAGAAAAATTCTTTTAATATATCTTCTATTATCTTTTCTTCTTCAGGAGACATTAGGTTTTTTGTATCACCTTTTGATATACTTGCTGCTATCTCCTCAGAAACCTCCTCTAATGGATTCCCTTCATTCTGTTTTACAGCCTTATCTTCTTCCTGCTTCAGTGGTTTGGCTACCTCTTCCAATAGCCCTAACTTCTGCAGTTCCTTTTCCCTTCTTTCAGCTGCAATACGCCTTCTTTCTTCTTTCCTTTTTTCTTCCTTCTCTTTACGTTCTAACTGGATCTTCCTTTCCTCTTCTTTTCGTTTTTCCTCTTTCTTTTTTCTTGCCTCTTTTCGTCTATTTAGTTCCTTTTGTCCAGAGTCTACCGCTTCAAGGTATTCCTTCCGGTAATAGTCAGTTAATTCCGGGTTTGATATTTCCTGCTCAAATCTTACTTTAGAATAGTTTTCAAAGTAGTCCATTAAATTCAAATGTACCATTTGTTTTTTCGTGGCAAGATTTATAGACTTATCCACAATAATTAGTATAGAGGAAAGCAAAATACCCACAGCACCTGTATATAAAATTTCATCTTGTCCACAGTCATATAAAACCCCTAAAATCACTGTAATAGGAACAATTAATAAGGATATATATAAAACTTGTCCACTAATGTTTTCCCATGTGGATAAGAGTAATCCACAGATTTTTTGACCTAAAACGTTTTTATCCACGAATGTATCAACATTATACACGCCTATCTTCAACTTATAGCAACTTTCGAACTTTATTTTCATGTGTTTCACCATTTTATTCTTGCTTTTTCCTACTTTATCCGTCCCCCTTACCATGTACCTGTAGAATAAGTTTAACATCATTCGCAGCAAGACTCCAAGAATGCATAACCCTATAAAAATGTAAATTAAAATGTTTTCCTCAAAAATATTTTTAATCATAAAAGTCCCTCTTTCCCATAATTTTACATACAGTATAACCCAAAATATGTTATTTGAAAAGAGGGACTTTAAAGAATCGATTGACAAAAAAGATTCTTTAACTTCATTTTTCTTATTTTTATATAATAACATGACAATAAAAGATATTATCAATCATTGTAATGGTATAAGTTCGGGCATACTAATATATGTATCTAAACCATCATCTCCTATCTCTACTGTGTAACTCATTGTTTCATGTCCATCTTTTATGAACGTCATTACATGGGTCCCAATAATTTTCGGAAACCTCCCTGGTGAAATCCCCAGAAATTCTCCTTTTAGATAGACAGAAGCACCTATTGGTTTTTGTACATATATATAATGCTCAGTGTCCCAGTAAACACCTTCCTCTGATTCACCTAAGGATTGTTCCCAATCATCATAGCCTGAATCCGTAGCTCCACCTTCTTCTGAGGATACATCTACATCTACGTCCTCCCGGCTTTCTGCCTCTGGTAGATCTATGCTAATAGTCATTCTTGCTTTATCCACTTTAACAAAACCTTCATAAGAATTATATCCTCCCAAGGACGTCTTAAGATTATAGTCTCCGTAAGGCAGTTCCACAGGATTTACATAAGTGGTTAGATTATTGTTAATAAACAAATCCGCTCCCAAAGGGGATATCTTGAATTCAATTAATCCCATATCCATTGGTCCTGGCCCAAGGCCTTCTAAAGACACTAGAGTCTCCTCATTTCGATTAATCGTAACACTTTTTCTTCCACTATAATGTTGGTTTTCCACTGTTAGACTATAGGTTCCCTCTCTTACGGTAAGAATTAAATCATCTGTAACCTGTTGGGTCGCTTCATATCCTACTGTTATATTTCCTCCAAAGAAGTCATCATAATCCTCAAGCCTTAAGCTTCCATGACCCTTGTTTACAATAATAGACCAAATCACTTCATCTATTCCCCATACAGTCAATACATCTTGCCTGGCTAGATGGTCTATTGATACAGCTTGGTCTTGGTCAACAACAAGTACATTGTCATTGTACTTATACCGTCTATCTCCAATCTCCATAGTCATACTTTCTTTCTCAATATGATGATTACTTACTCCAACATATTCCCATCCCTTAGAAGAAACATTGATTTTAACCAATCTGTCTTCATCCTTTACATAGGCAACATCGACTATAGAACCTATGGGTAACTGATTCATTAATATAACTTGATCAAATTTATCCCTAATATCACTGCTTCCACTATAGGTTAAGCTTTGACTTTCTTGCTTATTAATATTATATAAACTTATCTGATTATCATCCCTGTTAATATCTAATATCATCCCTAGCATCTCACTATCATAACTAATAGCCTTGTTGTCTTGCTCTTGAGAATCATCTTTCAATGGGCTTTGCCTTTTGTTATTCTTTAAATTGCCCCCTATATCTCCAGACACAATAATAATAGTTATAATTAGAATAAGCGATATGGCAGATAGGCCTATCAGCGTACTAATAATTACTTTCATGTTTATTTTAGATTTTTTCTTATTTGTCATATTATCCACGTATCCCTTACATACTAATATTTATCTTATGTAATTATAACTTACCTTAAACTATTACGCAATCCAGCTATAAACCTTCTTATATTTTTTCTATTAAAGCTTCCAACTCACTTAAAAACTTATTTCTCTTTGGATTTTGCTCTCCAACCTTTTTTAATTTCTGAATGTTTCTTCTTGAAACCCAGGATTTGTTACTATTAAAATAATAATTTGTAACCTTCCAAAATTTCTCCGGGAAAAGTAGCAGAAGATAAAGCACTTCTAATTCGTCTTTACTAATAGGTTTTACATCATGGTATTCTTTAATAATGCTCATTCCATAATTTATATCCCAATTATTTTTTTCCATTACCTTTCGCATAAACTGATACAAATCTGCCATCTGAACACCAACATATGCCTTATTGAAATTTGTTGTCCCTATTCCCCTATCAAAAACCGGAGGTCCTTGGCCTTTGTTTTTTAATATTATAATATTATGATATGTATACTTACCGTGGCAAATCCTTCTTTCTCTTAAGGCTTCTGATAGTAAAAATTCATAATTTGTTTCCCCTAACCTATCAGTAGCCATTAATCCCTGTTGATAAAAGTCTTCATAATAATTTAAAAAACAAAGTTCAAATTCATTCTTTTGTTTCTTGTTCCTGATATAGCTTCTAACCCTCCTTATTTCTCGACTTCTCTTTTTGAATATTTCATTTAAATTCAATGAATTATTAAACTCAAGTTGCTCTGCTGTTAACTCAACATTTGTCAATATTAAATGTAGCTTCCCTAAATTTGTTGATGCCCTTTTAACATGTGACAAATCATTAAGATTACATCCCTCTCCCAAAAACCAGTTTTTCATTATATATTGGGAACCAGCCGAATCCAAAGATATAATATCCCCTTCAGAGGTTTTCACAAACAAGTCGATATTATAATAACCCAGTTGAAAGAGGTGCTCTTTAACCGTATGTTCCAATTGTACTCGACCTTTTGACCCTTCAAAGCATTTAAAATGCTTTAGGCCACAATCGGTCTCAAGTAAATAGGCCCCCCTGGCCCTATAAATGTTGTAAACCTTTAATTGATATGCTTTTAATGCCTTTTTAATTTTATCTTCCAAAGCTCAACCCCCTGACATTTTTATAATACCCGTCTTTCTAATGTTATGATATTAACCTTGTTTTAATGAATAGAAAAAAGCCTTAGATGAAGTTTTTCTCTAAGGCTTTTTTCTATTCATTAAAATTATGGTTTTTTAGGGCAGTAGGAATTTATCTTTTCAATTAGAAAACTCCCTGGCCAAATCCAAAAGGATTTCTTTTTTATTTAATTGAGGGTTGTCAATTACTTCCTTTAAAAGCTTATCTAAAAGTTTTCCCATGTCTTTACCTGGTTTGTATCCCTCATCTATTAAATCTTTGCCACTAATCTTTAACTCATCTAAGCTTACACAAGCATCCTGGTCTAAAAACTCTTTATAAAGCCTTCTAGCTTCTGATAAGCTCTTGTGTTTTTCTTGGTTCATAGCAGGGTTCTTACCTGATGTATCTGCTCGACTAACTTCAAAGAAAAGTTCCATATAGTCCCGCCCAATCTTAGAGACAGCCCTGCGCATTGCTTTAGCATTAAGGGAGAACCGGTAGTCATGCCACCTTACTAAATGAACAACCTTATCTATTGTGTCATTATCAAACTTAAGTCTTTTTAATATCTTATTTGCGGTTTTAGCACCCTTTACCTGATGACCATAAAAATGATTTTGCCCATCTTCCCCTAAAGTAATTGTGCCGGGTTTTTCTATATCATGAAGTAACATGGTCCAGCGTAGAACAGATCTTTCGTGGTCTGTAAAGCGTTTTTCTTCTTGCTTTCCTGCCACCTCAGATACAGTCCTAATTGTATGTTCACCTACGGTATATATATGATGTATATTCTTTTGATCCGTCTCCATCATAAGGTCAAACTCTGGTAATATAATCGAGGTGATTCCTGCTTTATATAAGTCCCTTAAGACTTCTGGATGGTTTGATATTAATAGTTTGTTAAGCTCCATCCGTATCCTCTCAGCACTAATATTTTTCAACAAATCAGCTTTCTCAATTGCAGCTTTAAGTGTAGATTCTTCTATATCAAATCCCAATTGTGCTGAAAAACGAAATGCTCTTAAGATTCTTAGGGCATCCTCTTCAAATCGCTCATTAGGACTTCCAACACAACGTATAAGTTTGTCTTTCAAATCATCTATGCCAGCAAACTCATCAACAATTCCCTCTTCTTTGTTATAGGCCATGGCATTAATTGTAAAGTCTCGACGCTTTAAGTCCTCCCTAAGACTTGAGGTAAAAGAAACATTCTTGGGACGGCGATGGTCTTCGTAGCTACCATCTATTCGATAAGTGGTTACTTCAAATTGATCTTTATCTAGTAAAACTGTTACCGTACCATGTTCAATACCCGTATCTACTGTTCTTCTAAATAAGCTTTTTATCTCCACAGGACTAGCCGAAGTAGTTATATCCCAATCGTCTGGTTCTTTACCTAGACACATATCTCGGACACAACCACCTACAGCATAGGCCTCATAACCATTTTCCATTAATTTATCTATTATCATACTTACCTTTTGGGGGATTTTAATATCCATTGAGACCTCCTTTAACTGATTTAGCTTAATAGGACTTACCCCAATAAGCCATTGTTTTAGCAGGCTCTCCACAGCAAACACAAGTGTCTGATATTTCTTCTTGTTCAAAAGGCATACAGCGGGATGTTACAGCTGTTTTTTCTTTAATATCTTCTTCACAATCTTCCTCTTGACACCACATAGCTTTGATAAAGCCGATTTTATTATTAGCAATCTCCTCAAACTCTTCCCAGTTCTTTGCGTAATGGGTATTGTCACTTATATGTTTTCTGGCTTTTTCCAACATATCAGACTGCATCTTATCAAGAACTTCCCCAACTTTCTGGGCCAGCTCATCCAGTGATACAGAAATCTTTTCACGGGTGTCTCTTCTAACAATAACAGCTTGATTGTTTTCTATATCTCTAGGTCCAATCTCAATACGAATAGGAATACCTTGTATCTCCTGCTCACTAAATTTCCATCCTGGACTCTTATCCGAATCATCTATCTTAACTGTAAAATCACTTAGCTGGTCTTTTAGCCAATTAGCCTTATCAAGAACCCCTTCTTTTTTCTGATTAATAGGAATAACCATTACCTGGGTAGGAGCAATCTTTGGTGGTAATACCAATCCACTATCATCACTATGAACCATTATAATGGCACCTATAAGCCTGGTTGATACTCCCCAAGAAGTTTGATGAACATATTGTAGCTTATTGTTATTGTCTGTATATTGTATGTCGAATGCCTTAGCAAAACCATCTCCAAAATTATGACTTGTTCCTGATTGAAGTGCCTTACCATCTTGCATCATAGCTTCTATAGTATAAGTTGACTCAGCACCAGCAAACTTTTCTTTCTCAGACTTTCGCCCTGTTATCATCGGAATAGCTAAAACCCTTTCACAAAAGTCTGCATATATATTAAGCATTTGGATTGTTCTTTCCTGGGCTTCTTCAGCAGTAGCATGGGCTGTGTGCCCCTCTTGCCATAGAAATTCAGTGGAGCGAAGAAATGGCCTTGTTGTCTTCTCCCAACGAACTACAGAACACCACTGATTATAAAGCTTAGGTAAATCCCTGTAGGATTGTATAATGTCGGAATAAAAGTCACAAAAGAGCGTCTCCGATGTTGGTCTAACGCAAAGTCTCTCCTGTAATTTTTCATCTCCACCATGGGTAACCCAGGCAACCTCTGGAGCAAATCCTTCTACGTGATCTTTCTCCTTCTGAAGCAAGCTTTCAGGTATGAACATAGGCATATAAACATTCTCAACCCCAGTAGCTTTAAAATCTGCATCCATTTGTCTCTGAAGGTTTTCCCAGATTGCATATCCTCTTGGTCTTATAATCATACACCCACGAACACTGGAATATTCAATAAGTTCCGCTTTTCTAACAATATCCGTATACCATTGTGAAAAATCTTCTTCTCTAGATGTAATATCTTCTACTAGTTTCTTTTCCTTAGCCATATTACCACTCCTTCTTATTTAAATTGTTTATTAGTTTACACAAAAAAAGCCCTTCTATCCCAAAGGGACCGAAAGACTCGGCGGTACCACCCTAATTAACTGTATTGGTAAATGTAGTCGCTAAGGCAACCCTATAT
>CAZPWO010000010.1:0-34013 GCA_964590525.1 uncultured Herbinix sp.
CAATTTCTTGTAAATTCTGGGGATTAGGTTCAGATGGTACAGTTGGAGCAAATAAAAACTCCATTAAAATCATTGGTGATCATACAGATATGTATGCTCAGGCTTATTTTGATTATGACTCTAAGAAATCTGGTGGGATTACTATGTCTCACTTAAGATTTGGTAAGGAACCAATTAAATCAACCTACCTAATAAGCGAAGCTAACTTCGTTGCATGTCATAACCCATCTTATATTAGAAAATATAACATGGTACAAGAGATAAAAGAGGGTGGAACATTCCTTCTTAACTGTGGTTGGTCCATGGAAGAGATTGAAGAGAGACTGCCAGGTCAGGTGAAGAGATATATAGCTGAACATAATATTAAGTTCTATACTATAGATGCATTTAAGCTTGGTAGAGAAATTGGATTAGGTGGAAGAATTAATACAATTCTTCAGTCTGCTTTCTTTAATTTGGCTGATGTCATACCTGCTGACGATGCTATTAAATATATGAAGGATGCAGCTACTGCTTCTTATTCTTCAAAGGGTGACGCAATTGTTGAAATGAATCATGCGGCGATTGAACGTGGCGCTAAAGAAGTTGTTGAAATAAAAGTTCCGGAAAGTTGGAAAGATGCAAAAGATGAAGAATTATTCGAGAAAGTAACAGATGGAAGAAAAGAAGTTCTTGACTTTGTTAATAACATTCAAATTCCAGTTAATTCTCAACGTGGTAACGAGCTACCAGTTTCAGCATTTGTTGAAAGTGCAGATGGAACTCTTCCACAAGGAACAGCTGCTTATGAGAAACGTGGCATTGCTGTAGATGTTCCAAGATGGATACCAGAAAATTGTATCCAATGTAACTTCTGCTCATATGTATGTCCTCATGGAGTAATTCGTCCTATTGCTATGGATGCTGAAGATTCTAAGAATGCTCCAGAAGGAATGCATAAACTTAAGATGAACGGTGTTCCTGACACGGAATTTGCAATGACTGTATCAGTTCTTGACTGTACAGGATGTGGTTCATGTGCTAATGTATGTCCTGGTATGAGGGGTAATAAAGCACTAGCTATGACACCATTAGATGAGCATAGACAAGAACAAGAAAACTTCGATTTTGGTATTAATCTAAAAGAAAATCCAGAAGTTGCAGCAAAGTTTAAAGATACTACAGTAAAGGGAAGTCAATTTAAGCAACCATTACTTGAATTCTCTGGAGCATGTGCAGGTTGTGGAGAAACACCTTATGCTAAATTAGTAACTCAGTTATTTGGAGAAAGAATGTATATTGCAAACGCAACAGGTTGTACTTCCATCTGGGCTGGATCAATGCCTTCAACTCCTTATACTACCAATTATCAGTCAGGTAAGGGACCAGCTTGGGCAAACTCTTTATTTGAGGATAATGCTGAGTTTGGTTATGGTATGCTTCTTGCTCAACAGGCATTAAGAGATACACAAAAAAGTAAGATTAATGATCTTGTTGAGACAAGTAATGATGATGATATAAAGACAGCTGCTGAAAGATATTTTGAAACTTATGAAAATGGTCGTGAAAATTCTGTAGCGACAAGTGCACTTGTTAGAGCTTTAGAAGCTAGTGATAGTGATAAGGCTAAGGAAATTCTTAACAATAAAGAGTTCTTAAGCAAGAAGTCTCAATGGATCTTCGGTGGAGATGGTTGGGCATATGATATAGGCTTTGGTGGACTGGATCATGTACTTGCAAGCGGCGAAGATGTTAATGTACTTGTATTTGATACAGAGATGTATTCCAATACAGGTGGGCAATCTTCTAAGGCTACCCAAACTGGTGCAATAGCGCAGTTTGCTGCTGCTGGTAAGGAAGTTAAGAAGAAAGACCTTGCACGGATTGCTATGTCATATGGTTATGTATATGTTGCTCAGATATCAATGGGTGCAGATTACAACCAGACACTTAAGGCTTTAGTAGAAGCAGAAAGATACAATGGGCCCTCCCTAATCATTTGCTATGCTCCATGTATTAGCCATGGTATTAAGGGTGGACTAACCAATGCTCAGACAGTAGAAAAAGCAGCAGTTACTTCAGGATACTGGAATACATTCCGTTATAACCCTGATTTAATTTCTGAAGGAAAGAATCCATTTACTCTTGATAGTAAGGCACCAACTACAAGTCATAGGGATTTCTTAATGAATGAAGTACGTTATAATTCACTTAGTCGTAAGAATCCTGAAAGAGCAGAAATGTTATTCCATAGGGCAGAGAAAGATGCTAAGAATAAACATGCTTATTTAGAAAAGTTAGTTGACTTATATGAGCCTGAGCAAGAATAAATAAAAAGATAAAGGTATATAAATAAAAGAGATATGAGGAAGATGATAAATTATCTTCCTCATATCTCTTTGCTTTTATGTCTAAAAAACCATATAAAAATGCACCTGACTGGATTCGAACCGGCGACCTTTCGCTCCGGAGGCGAACGCTCTATCCACTGAGCTACAGGTGCAACTATTTTATTATATAATATACAAGGGGTAAAGTAAAGGCGGATTTCAGGCAAAAGGACTAGAGACTTATAATTCAAATGTTACAAAAGTGTTAAAGATATTACACATAAATTAAAATAACAGTTGATTTCCTCTAAGATATTTGCTATTATATAAACAACCAATAAAAAGTCTAATACAAGATTTTGATTAAAGGAGATTTTATGAAACTAAAATATAAAAAGTTAGTATTATTAACAACGATTGCTTCAATAGGAATTGGAATATTAGTTCTTTCCATAACACAAGAAAGACCTAAGGCTGAAGAAAGCTTGAGTTCTGCCAGTGAAAGCAACATAGAAGATATTGCGACCTTATCAACAGGTAATGATGAAGATCATGAGGGTGTAGAACCCACTGTAATGCCCACAGCTACTCCAACGCCTTCACCAACTCCAACCCCAATTCCAGTATATGATTTAGAGACTAAAGGCTATCCTGAGATAGAAGAATTATTCAATGACTATTATGTAGCTAAAAATGTACCAGATATGGAAAAAATAAAAAGTGTACTTAATGATCCATCCAAAGCTTATACAGAAGAACAATTAGAGGATAGAACAGCTTTTGTTGATGACTACCGTAATATAAAGACATATGTGAAGAAGGGTCTTTATGAGGGTACCTATATTGTATATGTATATAGTGAGATAAAAATCACAGGTATTAATACTCCTGCACCAGCACTTACAAAATCATATATAATAACCGATGAGGAAGGCAAATTAAAGATATTTTCAGGAGAGATGGATGAAGAATTGAAAACTTATTATATGGCTAGAAATGATGATGAGGATGTAAAGGAATTAATTAATGCAACCAATGAATCCTTTGAGGCAGCCTTGAATAAAGACGAAGATTTATATGATTTCTGGGAAGCAATAGAAAAACAAGAAGATGACAAGCAAGAATGATTTATAAATCTAATAAGCAATATCCATAAGAAAAGGTCACATTTGATTGTGACCTTTTCTTATTTAAATAGATTGGACTAAAGTTTGTAGATAAAGTATAATTGTATTGGCAATTATACTTGTGTAAGTTTTTTATTATAGTTTATGATTTAGAAAGTAGGGTATTTATGGCGAAAAGAACTAAAAGGTTAACCTCTCCGAAGGATAATAGGGATGAAATCAGAATTAATAAATTTTTAAGTGAATCTGGTATTTGTTCTAGGAGACAGGCAGACCAACATATAAAAGATGGCAATGTTAAAATAGATGGAAAGATTGCTCAGCTTGGTGATAAGATAACTATTGATAGCCTTGTAACCTTTAAAGGAAAAGCAGTGGAAAGAGAAGAAAAGCTTGTTTTTATTGCATTGAACAAACCAGTTGGTATTGTTTCCACAACAGACTCTAGAGAGCCAGATAACATAGTGGATTTTGTTAACTATGGTATGAGAATTTTCCCTATTGGAAGACTTGATAAAGATTCTGAAGGTTTGATACTACTTACTAATGATGGTAATATTGTTAATAAAATTTTAAGGGCTGAAAATGAACATGAGAAGGAATATGTGGTCACTGTTAATAAGGATTTAACCACTAAATTTATAGAAGGTATGTCAGGGAGAGTTCCAATTTTAGATACACTAACTAACCCTTCTATTATAAAACCTATGGGTAAAAGGACTTTTAATATTATTATTACCCAGGGATTAAATAGGCAGATAAGACGAATGTGTGAACATTTTGGATATACCGTTGTTGGATTACGTAGAATTCGAATAATGAATATAAGGTTGGGCAGATTAAAGGCTGGAACCTGGAGAAATGTCACGGATAAGGAAATCCAGGAATTAAACAAATTAACAGAAGACAACAAAAATTAGTGAGGTGATAAGCAGATGGATAATATTTTGACTGAAATAGACAAACTTAGACAAGAAATAATTTATCATAATGATAGATATTATAATCAAGATAATCCTGAAATAACGGATTATGAATATGACAAATTGCTTATTAGACTTCAGGAATTAGAGGACAAATATCCTCAGTACGTTAGTGAGGAATCCCCTACTGAGAAAGTAGGAGGGACCCCGAAGAGAGAGGCAGGAGTTCTTGTTAACCATAATGTGCCTATGTTAAGTCTTCAGGATGTTTTCAATAAAGAAGGGCTTTATAGCTTTGTGGAGAAAATTCGAAACGAAAGGCCAGATACGGTCTTTATAGTAGAAAAAAAGATTGATGGCTTGTCCATATCTCTAAGATACACTGATGGAGAACTAAAGTTAGGTGTTACTAGAGGTGATGGAATTAATTACGGTGAAGATGTAACCAGTAATGTTAAGGTTATTGAAGACCTGGTTCAACAATTGAAAGACCCTGTTCCTTATCTTGATGTACGGGGTGAAGTCTATATGAAAACCAAGGACTTTGATGCGGTTAATGAAAGGTTAGATGCTGAAGGAAAAAAAGTATTTGCAAATCCAAGAAATTGTGCAGCAGGTACTTTAAGACAACTAGACTCATCCGTTGTAAAGGAAAGGAAATTATCTCTTTTCGTTTTTAATATTCAAGAGGCAGAAGGAATAACTTTTTCAAGCCACTGGGAAAGTTTGCAATGGTTAGAATCACAAGGAATTAAGGTGATTGAGAATTATAAGCTTTGCAAAACAGCAGAAGAGGTATGGGAGGCTGTTACTGAGATTGGAGAAAGTAGAAATGATCTAGATTATGAGATAGATGGTGCCGTAATTAAAGTTGACAATTTGCAAGATAGGGAGTTTTTTGGTGCAACAGCTAAGGCTCCCCGCTGGGCATGTGCTTATAAATATCCTCCAGAAGAAAAAGAAACTGTAGTTAGAGAAATAAGGTTAACTGTTGGTAGAACAGGAAGAATTACACCTACTGCAATATTTGATTCAATTAGGCTTTCTGGAACTAATGTGGAGAAAGCCACTCTTCATAATCAGGATAGAATTAATGAATTAGATGTAAGGATTGGAGATACAATTATAGTAAGAAAGGCAGGAGAAATTATACCAGAGGTTTTATCTGTAGTTATGGAAAAAAGACCAGAGGCTACTGTTCCCTACATTATTCCAAGTGACTGTCCTTCTTGTGCCTCACCAGCAATAAAAGATGAAGATTCTGCTGATACTAGATGTATTAATATTAATTGTCCTGAACAACTTGTACAGCATGTTCTTAATTTTGCAGGTAGAAATGCAATGGATATAAAAGGTTTAGGTCAAGCCCATATTGAAGCACTTATTAGTGAAGGTTATATTAAGGACATCGGAGATATTTATTCTTTGTATCAGTACCGAGATGAACTAATCCATCAGGGGTTAATCGGGAAAGAGAAAAATACTGATAAGCTACTAAAGATTATAGAGGATAGTAAGTCCAATGACATAGATAGACTGATTACAGGTCTAGGAATACGCAACATAGGTAGGCAAGCAGCCACTGAATTGAAGAAAAACTTTTCGTCCCTTCATCAGTTAATGGAAGCATCCTATGATGAATTGATTACTATTAATGATATAGGGGATATTTCTGCTAGGGCCTTAGTGGAGTTTTTTAAGAATGAAGACAATATTAAGATGCTTCAAAGACTTGAAGATGCTGGGCTTAATTTTGATTCATTAGAGTCGAACCTTTCTACAAATCTTAGCTTAGACGCTATGACATTTGTAATAACAGGTAGTTTACCTTCAATGACTCGTAAAGAGATGGAGGAAACAATAAAGCAGCACGGAGGCAAGGTGACAGGAAGTGTCTCAAAAAAGACCGATTATCTTGTGGCCGGGGAGAATGCTGGTAGTAAGCTTAAGAGGGCAAATGAGCTTGGAACAGAAGTAATTTCAGAGGAAGAGATATTAAAAAAAATAGAAGGAAAGTAACCGGTAAAGCAAAAAAGTTGTTTTATAGGTATAAACATGTTATTATAAAAAATAAAACAATATTGGAGTGATATATAATATGCCGATTAAAGTTCAAAGAAATCTACCTGCTAAGAAAATCTTAGAGGATGAAAATATATTTATTATGGATGATGGTCGTGCTCTGGAACAGGACATCAGACCCTTACAGATTGCAATACTTAATTTAATGCCAAATAAAGAAGAGACAGAGGTTGCCCTAATGCGTAGCTTGTCTAATACACCCTTACAGGTTGATATTACATTCTTGACAACAGCTAGCTATTTGGCTACCCATACACCTACTAGTCATTTAGACAAGTTCTATCTTACATTTGATGATATAAAGCACCGTAAATTTGACGGGCTTATTATTACAGGGGCACCTGTGGAACATATGGAGTTTGACGAAGTGGCATATTGGGACGAGCTTACCAAGATTATGGACTGGTCATTAACCAATGTAACCTCAACGTTACATATTTGTTGGGGAGCTCAAGCAAGTCTTTATCATCATTATGGAATTCAAAAGAAAGAAACAGATAAAAAAATATTCGGTGTATATAAACATGAAGTTATGAATAGGAAGACTTTTCTTGTTCGTGGTTTTGACGATATCTTTTATGCACCACATTCTAGGCATACGACTATTGCCAAGGAAGATATTGCGCAATGTAAAGACTTAACCATACTTGCAGAATCAGAAGAAGCAGGAGTTTTTATAGTTATTGCTCAAGAGGGAAAACATATTTTCATCATGGGACATCCAGAATATGACAGATATGCACTGGAAAAGGAATATAAGCGAGATATTAATAAAGGCTTTGATATAGATGTTCCCAAGAATTACTATCCTGCTGACAATCCAAGTGAAAAACCCATACTATCATGGAGGTCACATTCTAATATTTTATATACTAATTGGTTGAATTATTATGTGTATCAAGTAACTCCATATGAACTATAATTATATAATACTGATTAGGAAAGACATATTTATTAATAATTACATGTAAGGTGTTGTTTTAAACGGGGGAAATTAATATGAAAATAATGGAATTGTTTCAGCATTTACAAGATGAACCAGTGCTGCTTTTTACTATAATTAATTCAGCCATAAGTTTATTTATAATTATTGCAATTATTGTGATTATAGTTGGAATAGTCCGAAATAAAAAGATTACAAAAGCAGCCTTAGAATTGAAAAAAGTTACTGATAGTATATGGGCCGGTATTGTGAATTTTGTTGTTGAGGATGATTATAAGATACAATATGCAAGCAGGGGCTTTTATGAAATGCTAGGATATTCAAAAGATGATCCTAAGCTAGAAGAGAAAACAAGTGTTTTAGACTTTATTCAAGATAAAGAAAAAGAAAAGCTTATAAACCTTTTTAGATTTCAAAAAGGTGAGAAGATAGGTTTTGAGGTTACTTTAGTTGCAGAGGACGAAAGACTTATCAATTGCTTTGTTAATGGAAGTGTAAACTTATCTAAGGATGGCAAGCATATTGTATCCATTATGCTAGTTGATTTTACAGAGCAAAAGCATATGCAGGCCAGGCTACTTTTAGAGGGGGAACGATACAGGATTGTATCGGAATTATCAAATGATGTTATCTTTGAATATAACATAGTAAAGGATAAGATGATTTTTATTGGTAAATACAAAGAGCTATTTGGAAGAGACTCTGTCATTGTTGATTTTATTGATAAAATCCCTACTAATATTAAGTCAATTCATCCAAACGAGAGGGGAATATATGAAAAATTTTGTAAACAATTAAAGGAAGGACAAGAATCAATTGATGCAGAATTTAGGATGAAAGATAAGTTGGGGGAATTTATCTGGTGCAAGGTAAAAGCTAAAACTATACATAAAGAGGATGGTAGCCCTATTAGAGTAATTGGAACGGTTGTTAATATTAATATTCATAAGAGGGAACAAGAGAAATTAGAGTATAAGGCCACTAGAGATCCTTTGACAGGGGTATACAATAAAGGAGCCACAAAGAAGAAAGTAGACATGTTTGTTAATGGTAACAAAGATGGAAGGCATGCTTTACTCTTTCTTGATTTTGATAATTTTAAAAAGGTTAATGACAATTTTGGACATATACAAGGAGATAAGGTACTGAAGTATGTTGTTGAACGAATAAGAAAAGTATTTAATGATGGGGAGATTGTCGGCCGAGTTGGTGGGGATGAATTTGTAGTTTTTGTAGGAAACTTCACACAGGCCTGTCAAGTTAAAGAAAAAGCCCAGCTTTTAGTCAATACTATGAATACAACTTATAGCAGAGAGGGAAAATCAATACAAATGTCAGGAAGTATCGGAGTTTCTGTATATCCCGGAGATGGTATTAATTATAATCAGCTTGTAGACTGTGCGGATAAGGCTTGCTATCAAGTAAAGGAAGATGGAAAAAATAATTTTAGAATTTATAGTTCGTCTATGTAAAATCACTTTTCTTAATAGCTCCACTTATGAAGAATAAAATAATACAAATAACGCAAAATAATAGGCAAAAGCTTAAAACAAATAAGGCCTCATTTATGTGCGTTATTTTTTTGAGAAAAATATAAAGCTCTTTTAAAAGAAGGCCACAAAGAATCACTATAATGCCGGGCTTTAACAAAGAATTAATGGCATCAAAGTTAAAATCAACATTGCGGATAACAGCAATGGAATCAAGAATTGTAATAATAAATTGACCGACTAAAAGGGATATTAAATATCCCCGAATTCCTAATTTAGGCATAAGTATTACTATTAATAAAATCTTTGTTATTATTCCAGCAATTGAGTTGAAGAAGGTTATATGTGCCTTTCCAAGTCCATTTATAATGCTTCCTAGGGTAGTGGTAAGGTAGATTAAAGGGCATATCCAAGAAAGGATAGTAATATATGTACCTGCTTCACTGTTGTTGAATATTGAGAGACCTAAGTCCTTTCCGAAAAGAATAAATATTCCAGTGCTTACTATACCAATAATTAGACTGTATTTTATGGAGATGGCAGTAGTCTTCCTTAGTAGTTTTTTGTTGTTAATTGCCTGTGCTTCTGATATAGTAGGTAGAAGAAGAACAGCTAAGGCATTAATAATTGCTGATGGAAACAAGATAAAAGGAAGAGTCATACCATTTAAAATACCAAGTGTACTTAATGCTTGTGAATTACTTAGGCCAAATCTCTTAAGCATGGTTGGAATTAAAACAGTTTCCATACTGTGAAGAATATTGATGAAAAACCGATTTGCTGAAAGTGGTATGCTTAAGGAAAGAAGATTTTTTATTATCTTTCTACGGCTTGTCAATTTAGCATTAGGATCTGAACCAGCAAAGATAAGGGTCTTCGGAGATTTAGTAAAATAAATTGAGAGTATATTATATATACTAGATATGATTTCTCCAATAACAAGGCCCAAAACAGCAAGTTCACAAGTAACGGTAAGGTTACCACGACTAGTTATAAATGATATACTATATACTATAATAACCCTTACAATTTGTTCGAGTAATTGAGTAGTTGCTGGTATTTCCGCTTTTTTCAATCCATAATAATAGCCATTTATAGATGATGTAATACCGCAAAAAGGGAAAACAAGAGCTAAAATTCTAAGAGATTTGCCACTGCGGGGTTCAAAGAGAAAACGATATGCTATATAATCTGAATAATAAAAGACTAAGAAAGATAATATAGCAGCTAGACTTATAGATAAAACCACACCAATCCTAAGAATCTTATGAATATTTTTTGAGTTTTTTTTGCCTATTTCACCAGCAACAAGCCTAGAAATTGAAGATTGAATTCCTGTAGCATAGATAGTAAAGCAAAGGCCGTAGATAGGAAAAATCAGTTGATAGATACCGAGTTTTTCCGCCCCCATGGTATTGGATAAGAAGATTTTATAAAAAAACCCAATAATCCGGCTGATGAAACCAGCAAGAGTTAAGATAAGAGTGCCCTTAAAAAGATTACTATTTTTGATGTGTCTACTAATAGCAGTAGCCTTAACTTTTCCGTCCATGACAAAATCTCCTAAACGCTTTCTATTAATATATTTCTACTATGACTAACTTATGAAAAGGAAAATGCTATTGACAAATATAAAATAAAATGTTATGTTTATAACCTAGTGATTTAATGTGAATTAAAACACTGGGAATTAATTATGTTTTCATGTATTTGAATGGAGGGCTAGAATGAAACTTACTACTAAAGCAAGGTATGGCTTAAGGGCACTTATTGATTTGGCTGTGCATGCTGATGATGGAGTAGTAGCATTAAGTCAAGTTGCTGACCGACAAGATATATCAATGAGTTATCTTGAGCAACTAATTGCAAGGCTTAGAAAAGCGGATATAGTTATTGGTGTTCGTGGAGCTCAAGGAGGCTATAAATTGTCTCGCAGGGCAGATGAGATTTCTGTTGGAGAGATTCTGAGAGCCCTAGAAGGTGATTTGCATCCTGTTGATTGTATAGAGTTAGAGGGAATTAATGAGTGTAGTAATTCTGATAATTGTGTAACAAAATATGTTTGGATGCGTATTAGTGATAGTATAAATGATGTGGTAGATAATATGATGCTTTCTCAACTTGTGACTGATAGTGAAAAGGTTCAAGATAAGGCAGGTATCCAAGAACTTGGATATGAAAAAACAAAATGTTAAATAAATATAAGTTTAGGAGATGACACAATGGAACGGAAAATATATTTGGATAATGCGGCAACAACCCAAACTAGGCCAGAAGTAGTAGAGGCTATGTTACCGTATTTTAGTGAAAAATACGGAAATCCATCAAGTATTTATGAGTTTGCATCACAAAATAATAAGGCAGTTGATGAGGCTAGGGACAGAATTGCTAAGGCAATAGGAACAGATATAAGACAGATATATTTCACAGGAAGTGGTACGGAGGCAGACAACTGGGCTTTAAAGGCGACAGCTGATTATTACCAAGATAAAGGAAATCACATTATAACTTCCAAGATTGAGCATCATGCTGTTCTTCACACTTGTAAGTATCTAGAGACAAAGGGTTTTGAAGTTACCTATATAGATGTAGATGAACATGGAATAATTAAACTTGATCAATTAAAGAAGGCTATTCGTCCGTCTACTATATTGATATCAGTAATGTTCGCTAACAACGAGATAGGAACAATTCAGCCAATTAAAGAGATAGGTGCAATAGCAAAAGAGCATAATGTCCTTTTCCATACAGATGCCGTACAGGCTTTTGGACAATTAGATATTGATGTTGATGATATGGGAATTGATATGCTTAGTGCAAGTGGACATAAACTCCAAGGACCTAAGGGAATTGGTTTCTTATATATAAGAAAAGGTGTTAGAATCAGATCCTTTATCCACGGCGGGGCTCAGGAAAGACAAAGAAGAGCTGGAACAGAAAATGTACCTGCAATCGTAGGATTTTCTAAAGCAGTTGAAATGGCTATGGATACAAGAGAAGAAAGAAATGAAAAACAAATTAAGCTAAGAGATTATCTGATAAAAAGATTATTAGCAGAAGTTCCATATACCAGGTTAAACGGTGATAATAAAAGAAGATTGCCCAATAATGCAAATTTGAGTTTTCAATTTATTGAGGGGGAATCCTTACTAATTATGCTAGATATGAACAACATCTGTGCTTCTAGTGGATCAGCATGTACATCTGGCTCATTAGACCCGTCCCATGTACTGCTTGCTATAGGTTTGCCTCATGAGATTGCACATGGTTCTTTGAGAATCACACTAAGTGATGACAATACAAAGGAAGAGATAGACTATACAATTGATAAGATTAAGGAAGTCGTTGACAAGCTTCGTAACATGTCGCCCTTATATGAAGATTTTATAAAACAAAGATAATTATAAGTAGAAAACAAGAAGATTAAAATAAATTGGAGGTTTTTATATGTATACAAAGAAAGTTATGGATCATTTCACCAACCCGAGAAATATGGGTGAATTAGAAGATGCCAGTGGTGTAGGTACTGTTGGAAATGTAAAATGTGGTGATATAATGAGAATGTATCTTGATATAGATGAAGATGGTATAATACAAGATGTTAAATTTAAGACTTTTGGTTGTGGTGCTGCTATTGCAACTAGTAGTGTGGCAACAGAACTTGTAAAAGGTAAGAGTGTAGAGGAAGCCCTTACAGTTACAAATAAATCAGTAACAGAGGCCTTAGAAGGATTACCACCTCTTAAGATTCATTGTTCATTATTAGCTGAAGAGGCAATTCATGCTGCTCTTTGGGATTATGCTGAAAAAAATCATATAAAGATAGATGGCTTAAAGAAACCAAAGAATGATGTTCACGAGGAAGAGGAAGCAGTTGAATACTAATATGAAAAAAGTGGTAGTGGGAATGTCTGGCGGAGTAGATTCATCTGTGGCTGCATATCTTTTGAAAGAAAAGGGCTATGATGTTATTGGAGTTACTATGCAGATTTGGCAGGACGAAGACATCTGCTCTGTGGAAGAGAAAGGTGGATGCTGTGGCCTTAGCGCTGTAGAAGATGCAAGACGTGTATCCGCTACTCTTGATATACCCTTTTATGTAATGAACTTTAAGAAAGAATTCAAGGAAAATGTAATAGATTATTTTGTAGAAGAGTATCTCAATGCTCGAACTCCCAACCCATGTATAGCATGTAACAGGTTTGTGAAGTGGGAGTCTTTACTTAGCCGTTCTTTAGGAATTGGAGCATCATATATTGCAACAGGGCATTATTCAAAGGTTGATAGGCTGGATAATGGAAGGTATACAATAAAAAAATCTGTTACAAAAGATAAAGATCAGACCTATGCTTTATATAATCTTACACAATATCAATTGGAGCATACATTAATGCCTGTAGGTGAATATTCCAAAGATGAGATAAGAGTAATTGCCAATGAACTTAAACTTCCAGTGGCAAATAAGCCAGATAGCCAGGAGATATGCTTTGTATCTGACAATAATTATGCAAAATTCATATCTGACTATCTAAAGGAAGAAAGGGAGGGTGACTTAGTAGATGCTTTAACTCCTGGTAACTTTATAGATGCCTCAGGTAATATCATAGGACAACATAAAGGACTAGTTAATTACACCATAGGTCAGAGAAAGGGATTAAATCTATCCTTAGGACAACCGGCTTTTGTATTAGAACTAAGAGCAGAAACCAATGAGGTGGTTATTGGTAAGGCTAATGATGTCTTCTCTGATAAGTTATATGCAAATCAACTAAACTTTATGGCTATTGAAGATTTACAAGGTGAAATGGAAGTAGAAGCTAAGATTCGTTACGGCCACAAAGGGGCTAGTGCCATTATTAAAAGGACAGCTAAGGACCAGATACTTTGCACATTCCAAGAGCCACAAAGGGCCATAACTCCAGGTCAAGCGGTTGTGTTTTATAAAGATGATTATGTAGTCGGTGGGGGAACTATAATTTAATTGCTTTTATAATAAATGTTTTAAATGTCTTTTTACATGGCAACATTTATTATAAAAGCAATTTTTTAAATTCCTATATCTTTTCGAATATAGGTTTTCCTTTTTCAAATATTGTATAATACTTATATCCTAATGCCTTAAGTAGGTCAGCAGCCTTATTAAAACCATAGGCAAGATATTTTGGCTCATGGGCATCAGAACCAATGGTTATGATCTCACCACCCATTTCTTTATAACGTTTGAGAATTTCAACCCTGGGATGTGGATGATTAAAGATGTATTTGTATCCTGATGTATTGAGCTCAATCCCTTTACCATGTTCAATGATAGTTTGTAATACTTCATCGATGATATCAGCGTATCTTTCATAAGGATATTCTTCATGAACTACAGGTGTATATCTTATAATGTAATCCAAATGCCCATATACATGAAAACCGTCAAAAGTTTTGCAATTATCTATAATTGACTGAAAATATTTATTCACACCTTCTTCTTGACTTTTGTCAAGCCAATAATCTGGATAATAAGGGTCCTGGCCATCTATTACATGGCTTGAGCCTATAATAAAATCAAAGTCATAAGTTTCTACCATCTTCTTAAGATCTTGTGCAATATGTGCCTGTAAGCCGCATTCAATTCCTTTGTATATCTTAATTTTTGATTGATACTTGTTCTTTATTTGGGCAAGTTTTTCAAAGTATTTATCTAGGTCTAGCATAAAGTCATATCCATCCTTAGTTTGTGGATAATCATAATCAATATGATCTGTAAAGCAAAGCTTCTGAATGCCCAAGCTTATTGCTTTTTCAACCATATCCTCCATGGACGAGTCACAATCACTGGAAAAATTAGAATGTAGATGAAAATCTGATTTAATCATAATATAACTCCCCCTTTCTAGGCTTGCTTGATTCCTGATATATCAGTTCCTGCTACTATTGAAGAGTAGGTGTTGTATACAACAAAGCCAGGTTTGCCTGCTTTAGGTTTTTTAAGGTGTTTACGATTTGTATAATCGACCTCCACATTTTGATCTTTTGAAGCTTTAGAATAGTGGGCAGCCAGGCTTGCAGCTTCTTCTTTAGTTTTGTCTGGTAAGTCTTTCCCTTGAGTTTTAACAATAACATGGGAGCCAGGGATTTGTTTTGCATGGAACCACCAGTCATCTCCATCTGCAAACTTAAACGTTAGACTATCATTTTGATAATTATTCTTACCAACATACATATGGAAAGAATCTGAAGAAATATAATGTAAAGGTTTACTCTTTTTATTACTTGCTTTTTTCTTTCTATTTGATGTTTTCTTTCTTACATAGCCATATTCAGCCAATTCCTGTCTAATATCATTCAAATCCTCTTCATCAGTTGCCAAATCCAGGGCTGTCTGAATGGATTCCAGATGGGATAAGTCATCAGCAGTTTCCTTTGTTAATATATTCAATGCTTCATTGGTTCTTTTTAATTTATTGTATCTTTTAAAATAACGTTTGGCATTATCAATAGGTGTCATGGTGGGATCAAGAGGTATAGTTATCTCTTTGTCCTCATAATAATTATGTGCCTTTAGGTTTTTTGCACCTGGCTCTAATCCATAGCCATAAGTGGTAATTAACTCACCATAGACCTTGAATTTGTCTCGTTTGTCAGTATCTTTAAGTTGTTTACATTGAAGATCATATTTTCTTCTGTTACGATCATACTGATTATTAACAATTCTACGTAGATTTGCAGATTTTTGATGAATTCTATTGTGCATACTCCTAGTGGCATAATATTCCTCCATCATTACTGATGGGGAAGAATATGTTTTAAGTTCATAGTCCTGATAGGAAGTGAGAGTTACACTAGAAAACTCTACTGGCTTGCTATCCTTTTTAATAATATTTGGGGAAAAGCGACCATTCTTCACATCATCCATTAAAGACTGAAAAATACGGTACAAATGAAGACTTTCATCATCACTAAGGGTTTCGGTTGAGTCTCCTGAATCAATTGAAGCACGATGGCAAATTTCATTTGAAATAAGTGGACTAATGCCTGTAATCCCAGTATATAATGCTCTTTCAATTGTTTGAGTCTTACTTAGTATCTTATCTTTAAAAGTATCAAAGTCTAATTCCAGGGGATTGTATTTTACTAATGTTTTTGCTATAAAATAATCCTTACCAGGAAGTACTTCTCTAACAGAACTAACAAATTGATTGACTCTTTTAATACTATCGATAATAACCATATCTTCATCACAGAATATAATATTACTATGTTTGCCCATAAGCTCAATAATAAGATACTTGATACAAAGATCACCTAGTTCATTAAAATGCTCTATCTTGAAATTAACGATACGTTCCAATTCTGGTTGGTTAATATCAATTATCTTTGCATTATTAAGATGTTTCCTTAAAAGCATGCAAAAATTAGGAGCGGTCATGGGATTGGTTTTTGTTTTATCAGTGAGATAAATAAGTGGCAATCCTGCCCCTGATGATAGCAATAATTTATATCGATTTCTAGATTGGCCGCTTATAGTTAAAATAAGTTCATCCTTCTCTGGTTGAGCGATTTTATTAATCCTACCATCTAGAAGGTTTTCACGAAGTTCGTCAACAATATTTGCAATAACAATACCGTCTAAAGCCATAATATATTAATCTCCTTTATTGTAGCATGTCTTAATATTAGATAAGACTGTGATAAGGATTATAACATACAATAACAAAGATATAAATAAGGCCATGATTATTAATTTTTTTATTTGATTAAAAAATGTCATATGTTATAATAATAATTATATTGAATTTAACATAAAATGATTATGATTAGACATGTTTAATTTAAAAGTGAAAGGAGATGTTGTATATTGGAAAACAGAAATGATAAAAGATTATATCGGTCTAATACTGATAGGATGATTGCTGGAGTTTGTGGTGGGATGGCAGAATATATCAAACTAGATCCAACTATGGTAAGACTACTTTTTGCTCTGTTGTCGATTTTTACAGCAGGGGGAGGATTACTTTTTTACATTGTTGCAGCAGTTATAATTCCAGAAGCAGAATAATATAAAAGACACGGAAATCATCCGTGTCTTTTATATTATGTATAAGTAGTTAATTATAAAGTCTTATTTATTATGTCGATTATCTGTTCTGAGTCAAAAGGTTTGGCTAGGAACTCAGCTGCACCGTACTTAATAGCGTCTACCATTTTTGTTTTTTGTCCAGCAGCAGTAACCATTACCACTTTAGCATTCCTATCGTAATCTATTATGTGCTTCAAAGCTTCGAGACCATCCATAATGGGCATAGTAATGTCCATTGTAGTAATATCTGGTTTAAGCTCAACATATTTACTAACCCCTTCTTTACCGTTGGCAGCTTCTCCGACTATTTCATGACCATTATTTTCCAGTATTCCTCTAAGAATCTTCCTTGATGTCTTTGAATCGTCAACAATTAGTATTTTAGCCATTTCAATCCCCCCCTAATCAATATCAACTGTATTATCTAATACAATCAATAAATCTGTTTGTTTATTATTAATCAATATTGGAACTACACAAATTCCACCAGGGGAACTTATTTTATGATTTTGATGATAAAGCGGCGGTGTCATATCTACTTGGATATCTTCTAAGCTAAGTTTTGAAGCAAATAAACCATTAACACAATTTATGAATTCGCATACTGCATCAAAAGAATCCTCGTTCATTTCAGTAAAAACTTCATGTGCAAATGGATTTGCAATTGTTAATAGCTCATCATCTTGAGAAGCAAGTCCTGCGAAAATATTAAAATCACCTACAACTTTTTGATATGCTAGATTTCCGAAGGAATATTCCTTAGTAGTGTAAGCTTTTTTAAGCAATATATTGTTATCAATAAATCTTATAATATTTCTAATAAAAAGGCTTATACATTCCCCTTGAATCGGAACATCAACATCAACGAAAACTGGTATTATTCGATCAATGTCATCTGATAATATGTCATCAAGGTCTGATGAAGAAAAATCATTATCTTTACTGAAGTCGTTAAGGTTTGCTTCAATTTCATCCATTGTCATAATACTTTCATCAGTTAGGGTCTGGATAAATTGCATATATGGGTTTCCTTGCAGATTAAGAAGATGATTCACCTCTTCTTCTAGTAAGTAACCCTTTTCAATAGCCATATCACCAAACCTTTGATCTTTGGATTTTTGAAGTTCGTTTAATTCATCAGCTTGTTTTTTTGTTAATAACTTCTCAGCAACAGCGATAAACCCTAGTTTTACCCGGGAGTTTTTTTGATTTTTTATTATTAGTTCAAACTGTTGTTGGGTAATTATCTTGTTTTCCACTAGATAACTTCCAAAGTACTGTACGAACATAGTGTATCTCCTTTCGTAAAATATAAAAATTTATGAAACCTGTTGTATATTATATCTTGGAATAAAAAAAATCCTACTACTAATATACAACAAAATCTACAAAAAACATAGCCTTTCTTCAATATTTTTTAAAAATGTCACAAAACATTTGATAAATATAAATAATAAAGAAATCCAGATGACAACTTTAACTAACTATGTTAAAGTTGTCATTAAGTTAATTATAACTGGAGGTCGAGATGAAAACAATATTAAAACAAATAACTGAAGAAGTTCAAAAGGGATTTAAGGGCGCTGGATATGAGGAAAAGTATGGTCTTGTGTCATTATCTAATAGGCCAGACTTATGCCAATATCAATGTAATGGTGCCCTAGCAGCAGCAAAACAATACAAGATGGCTCCAATTAAAATAGCAGAAAGCGTTGTGGATTTATTAAAGGATAAATCTATTTTTAAAGAAATCACAGCACTTCCACCTGGCTTTATAAATATTAGCTTAAGTGAAGAATTTTTAGCTGATTATATAAACAAGATGGGGGAAAGTGACAAGTATGGATGTGAGATGGAGAAAAACCCAAGAACCATTATTTTAGATTATGGGGGGCCTAATATAGCAAAGCCATTACATGTTGGACATATGAGATCAGCAATCATAGGTGAAAGCATTAAGAGAATATTACGCTTTGTGGACAACGAAGTTATTGGAGACGTTCATTTGGGAGATTGGGGCACCCAGATGGGACTGGTTATTGCAGAGTTAAAAAAAAGGAAAGCAGACCTTGAATACTTTGATGAAGCTTATACCGGTGAATATCCTAAGGAAGCACCTTTTACAATCTCAGAATTAGAAGAGATATATCCAGCTGCCAGTGCATATTCTAAAGAAAATCCTGAATTTTTAGAAGAGGCAAAGGAAGTCACTTACAAGTTGCAGCAGGGACACAGGGGTTATCAAGCAATCTGGAATCATATGTTAGATGTGTCTGTAACTGATCTTAAGAGAATTTATCAAAGACTAAATGTTTCCTTTGATTTATGGAAAAAGGAAAGTGATGCACTTCCTTATATTGATAAGATGGTGAAATATTTTAAGGATAATAATTACACCAGGCTTAGTGATGGTGCTTTAGTAATAGACGTTAAGGAAGAGGCTGATACTAAGGAGATACCACCATGTCTTGTTCTTAAATCTGATGGAGCAGCATTATATCAGACAACTGATTTAGCGACTATTGTAGAGAGAATGAAGTTATATGATCCTGAGCAAATTGTATACGTCACAGACAAAAGGCAGGAGCTTCATTTTGAACAGGTTTTTAGGGCTGCAAGGAAAACAAAACTTGTAAAGGATAGCACTATTCTAAACCATATTGGGTATGGAACCATGAATGGAAAAGACGGAAAGCCTTTTAAGACCCGTGAAGGCGGGGTTATGCGTCTTGAGTATTTAATTAAAAGTGTAACGGATGAAGTTTATGATAAGATAATAGAAAATCGTAATATGGATGAGGATGAGGCTAAAGATGTTGCAGCTAAGGTAGGAATTGCAGCACTTAAATATGGAGACCTATCTAATCAAATATCTAAGGATTATGTTTTTGATCTAGAGAGGTTCACTTCTTTTGAGGGAAATACAGGACCTTATATCTTATATACAATTGTAAGAATCAAATCCATATTAGAAAAGCAAGAAGAAGATATAAAGGAGTATGGACAAAGAATACTTCCAGCCTATTCAGAGGGTGAAGCAAAGCTAATGTTAGAGGTTGGCAAATTCACTGAGATGATATCAGTAGCTTATGGAGAGATGGCGCCGCATAGAATATGCCATTATATATATGAACTTGCTGACGCATTTAACACATTTTATCATGCTAATAAAATTTTATCTGAAGAAGACAAGAAGAAGAAGGCTTCGTGGATTAATTTAATAACAATTGTTAAGGATATCTTATTAACATGTATTGATTTACTAGGGATTGAATCACCTGATAGGATGTAGAAAGAAGGACAGTGATGTATCGCTTAATTTCTAAAGTGGTGGTATATAATAAGTTAGAGGAAGATAGTCTTTTACTAAGGCTTGCAGAAGTGACAAGGCAATGGGAAGATATAAATCAGAATAACAAATCTAGCTTAAAGGAAGTTCATATTATCTCTGAAATAAATATGATTATAAATGAACTATTGGACTTTGCTAGAATATATGACATCAATGGAAACCTATGGCATAATTATTTGGCTTATTTGATTATTAGCCAGGAGAATCCTTTTAGCCTACTTTGCGAAAATGCAACTTCAAAGGAAGGAACTATTAACCAACTAGTTAAAGAGGATTTTAAAGTTTTAAAGAAACTTTGGGATTATGATTTTATAGATTTAGAGATGAAATTGTCTATTAAGCTTTTTACTCTTATAAGTAATTATAAAACATTAGAAAAAAAAGCCGACTTGTATAATAAAGGAATTAGTGAAAAGATAAAGCTACTATGTGGACAGATTGAAAGATCCAAAGATGAAGAGGAAATGTTTCATTGTATAAGAGGCTTTTATCAAAAATATGGTGTGGGTAAATTAGGACTAAACAAGGCATTTCGTATTAATATAAAAGAGGAAAGGGCAGTTATTGAGCCGATAACCAATACACAAAAGCTAAGATTATCAGATTTAATTGGCTATGAAATACAAAAAGAAAAACTATATGATAATACCAAGGCTTTTGTAGATGGTAAAAAGGCTAACAATGTCCTTTTATATGGAGATAGTGGCACGGGCAAATCTACTGCTGTCAAAGCAATATTAAATGAATTTTATCCTTGTGGACTTAGAATGATTGAGATATATAAGCATCAATTTAAGGATCTGACATCAGTTATATCCCAGATAAAGAATAGGAATTATAAATTTGTAATATATATGGATGATTTATCTTTTGAGGATTTTGAGATAGAGTATAAATATCTAAAAGCTGTAATAGAAGGTGGACTAGAGATAAAGCCAGATAATGTACTAGTATATGCTACATCTAATCGTAGACATCTAATTCGTGAAAGCTGGTCCGATAGGATGGATATGGACAAGGATGGGGAAGTACATCATTCGGATACTATGGAGGAAAAACTTTCTTTAGTAGATAGGTTTGGAGTAACTATAAATTTTTCTGCACCTTCTAAGAAGGAATATGAAAAGATTGTATTGGGACTTGCAGAAGTTCAGGGAATAAAGATTCCTGAGGAAGAACTATTGGCTGCGGCCAATCGGTGGGAACTATTCCACGGTGGAAAGTCAGGCCGCAGTGCACAACAGTTTATAAATTATATCTCAAGCCGTGATTAATATTAATTTTATCTTTAGACTGTTTCTGGCTGGGGATATTCAATGCCAAATGTTTCAACAGTAACTGTTTCCATGATTTGAGCTTGGACTGGGTCGTCTGAATAATTTGTTTCGGTTTCAGCTATCTTATTAACAATGTCCATACCCTCAATAACTTTACCAAATCCAGCATAAGAGCCATCAAGATGTGGTGATTCATTATGCATAATGAAGAATTGGGAACCAGCGGAATCAGGGTGCTGGGACCTAGCCATAGAGATAACCCCGGCATCATGCTTAAGATCATTTTCAAAGTTATTCAAAGAGAATTCACCCTTAATAGAATATCCGGGGCCGCCCATACCAGTTCCTTCAGGATCCCCTCCTTGAAGCATGAATCCACGAATAACTCGGTGGAACTTTAAACCATTATAATAACCTTTGTTTACCAATGAGATAAAATTGTTAACCGTATTAGCTGCAATTTCAGGATATAACTCTAACTTGATTATATCTCCGTCCTGCATAGTAATTGTAACAATTGGGTTTTTATTATCCATATAAAAGTCCTTTCTAGGTGAAAAAATTATTTTTATATATTATAGATTTCGAAACTTAATATATCATAGCAAAAAAATACTGTCAAGACAAAAACTTGTAAGATGTTTCTGGGAACCTGTTAAGGTTTTGTTAATACACAAATAGGAAGGATGAATGATAAAAAGTGACTAAAGTTTATTCTTTTAAAGTTAAAAGTAATGAGCACGCAGAGATGATTAACATTACAAAAGAAGTTAATAATATTCTCAAACAGACCAAAGTCCAACAGGGGATATGTATTATTTTTATTCCTCACACCACTGCAGCAGTTACAATTAATGAGAATGCTGACCCGGATCTAGTTGAAGACTTTATAATGGAGATGAATAAGATTGTTCCCTGGTCTGATGGTTATCGCCACTTTGAAGGTAATTCCGCTGCACATATAAAAGCCAGCATGATGGGTTTTTCCGAAACAATATTGGTCGAAGATGGCAGATTACTTCTGGGGACTTGGCAAGGGATTTATCTTACAGAATTTGATGGAATGAGAAATAGGACTGTAAATGTTAAAATAATAGAAGGATAACTATATGGTATCTTAATTATAAGGAGGAAACAATATGATGGAGAAGATTTATAAGACAATGAAATCAGTGGGAGTATGGAACTTGGTCTTAGGTATAGTACTTATTGTTGCTGGATTAATTGCAGGTATTTTTATGATTGTAAATGGATCAAAGTTATTGAAAAGAAAGTCATATTTGTTGTTTTAAGTAATTAAGTAAAGTTAGATAGGGAGATTGTTTTGATGAAGACAAAGGATTTTTATTATGAATTACCTGATCAATTGATTGCCCAGAATCCTTTAGATGACAGAAGTAGTTCTAGGCTTATGCTTTTAAATAAAAAGACAGGTGAAGTGGAAGATGAAACGTTTTCCAATGTAATAGATTATCTTCATAAAGGAGATTGCCTAGTTATAAATAATACGAAGGTAATTCCGGCTAGACTTTTTGGTGAAAAGATTAATGAAAACACATCAGATAATGTTTCGGGAGCCAGGATTGAGATATTACTATTAAAAAGGCTAGAGGATGATAGCTGGGAGACCCTTGTAAAACCAGGTAAGAAGGCAAGGCCAGGAAGTAAAATATCTTTTGGAGATGGCCTATTAATAGGTCAAGTGCTTAAAGTAGCAGAGGATGGTAATAGGCATATTAAGTTTTATTATGAAGGGATATTTGAAGAAATTCTAGATAAGCTTGGGCAGATGCCCTTGCCACCATATATTACCCATAGCTTGAAAGACAAAAACAGGTATCAGACAGTATATGCTAAGCATGAGGGTTCAGCAGCAGCGCCAACAGCTGGATTACATTTTACAAAGGAATTATTAGAAAAGATAGAAGGCAAGGGAGTAACCATAGCACATGTAACATTACATGTGGGCCTAGGTACATTTCGCCCTGTAAAAGTTGATGATATAGACAAGCACCATATGCATTCAGAATATTATCAAGTGGCAGATGAAGAAGCAAGAAAAATTAATCAGGCCAAGAAAAATGGGGGTAGAATTATTTGCGTAGGTACAACATCTTGCAGAACTATAGAATCTATTGCTAATGACAATGGTTTTATTAAGGCTGGAAGTGGAGAAACATCTATATTTATCTATCCAGGATATAAGTTTAAATCTACTGACTGCTTAATTACCAACTTTCACTTACCAGAATCTACACTTATGATGTTAGTATCAGCATTAGCAGGAAAAGATAAGATTATGAATGCCTATAAAGAAGCTGTAGAAAGGGAATATCGTTTCTTTAGCTTTGGAGACGGTATGTTTATAAAATGATTTCTTGACATTTTAGAAAAAGTCTATTATTATATGAGAAAATAGCTAATAATATAATAACGTTGAAAGTGTTTAGTAGAATGAATCTTCCTCTTAGAGAGAGTGTGCCATTGGCTGGAAGCATATTGGGGTTCAGATTCATTACGAAGTTCGCCACTGGAGTTGCCTTTAAGATATTAACTACATTAACTGTAAAGTTAAAGCAAGTGAATAAAAGATTGGCCGGGGAAGTACCGTTATAACTTTTGAGAAACCTATTGCTTTAAGATGGGTTTGAATTTGGGTGGTACCGCGATGCTTTCGTCCCTTTGGGATGAGAGCTTTTTTTATTGAATAAGGAGGAAAATAATGTTTGAAAATTTAGAAAAAATTAAAGAGCAATTTAATGAAGAATTGGGCAAGGTAGATTCTAATGAACAGTTAGAAAAGCTAAGGGTGTATTTTCTTGGTAAAAAGGGCCTTGTTACTAATGAATTAAAGAATTTACGTAATGTCCCTTCAGAAGACAAGAAAACTTTTGGTAAGGCAGTTAATCTTTTAAAAAGAGAAATTGAGAATGCCATTATAGAACACAAGAATCTTTTAAGGGAAAAGGAATATCAGAAGGTTATTGAAGGTGCAGAGCCTTATGACTTTTCAATTCCTTCTTATAAGGAAAATGGTAGCCTTCATCCTATTACTATTATTCAGAAACAAATTGAGGATATATTTAAAAGCATGGGCTTTATAGTTGAAGATGGGCCAGAGATTCAGACGGAATATAATAACTTTGAAGCTGTAAACATTCCTAAGGACCATCCAGCAAGAGATATGCAAGATACTTATTATTTGGATAATGGGCAACTTCTTAAAACCCATACCTCAGCATCACAAAACACTATTATGCGTAAATATGGAGAGCCAAAGCCAGGTGAACATCTGAAAGTCTTATTCCCAGGCAGATGCTTTCGTAATGAGAATTTAGATGCCAGTCATGAAAACACTTTCTTTCAACTAGAGGGCATGATGATTGGTGAGGATATATCCATATCAAATCTTATATACTTTATGAAGGTCTTATTGGTTGAGGTTTTTGAAAGGGATGTAAAAGTAAGACTAAGGCCAGGGTTTTTCTCCTTTGTGGAGCCAGGTTTTGAACTGGATATTAACTGTCTTATCTGTGAAGGTTCAGGCTGCCCGACTTGTAAAAATACTGGTTGGCTAGAGCTTCTACCTTGTGGAATGATTCACCCTAATGTATTAGAAATGGGTGGCATAGATACGGATAAGTACTCAGGCTTTGCCTTTGGACTAGGCTTAACTAGACTTGCTATGATGAAGTACAACATCAAAGACATAAGGGTATTTAACAGTGGTAACTTAAAACAACTAAAACAGTTTACAAGATAGGAGGATATAATTTATGTTGATTTCAATGAATTGGATATCAGAGTTTACAGACCTAACTGGAGTGGATTTAAAGGATTTGATAAATCGCTTTACCCTATCTGCTGCAGAGGTTGAAGAAGTATATGAGATGGGTAAGGACATTAAGGATGTTGTTGTAGGTAAGATTATTGATATAAAAAAACATCCTGATTCTAAGAAGCTTCATCTGGTTACAGTAGATATAGGAAGAGAAAAGGTTGATTGTGTTTGCGGAGCTCCTAATATATTTGTTGGTGCTGTGGTTCCATTTGCAAAATTAGGGGGCCAGGTTGGTGACCTTGAGATTAAGGAAGTTCAGATAGCAGGTGTAGTAAGTAAGGGGATGTGTTGTTCAGAGGCGGAACTAGGCATAAGTGATGATGATTCAGGCCTTATGATTCTAGATGACAAGTATGAACTAGGTAGAGATATTAAAGATTTTATGGAATTAGAAGATACAGTATTTGAAGTAGACAATACATCCATAACAAACCGTCCTGATCTTTGGGGTCATTATGGAATAGCAAGAGAGATTTCAGTACTAACAAAAAGACCTTTAAAAGCAATGGAACTTCATAATACTGAAGTTTACAAAGACTTAGAAGAGATTGATGTTGAGATAGAGGATAAAGATAAGGCCTATCGTTTTTCTTGTATTACAGCAGAGAATATTACTAGAAAAGCCTCACCTATTAACATGAAGATAAGACTTAGTTACTGTGGAATGAGGCCTATTAACTTACTTGCTGACCTAACAAATTACCTAATGTTAGAGTTGGGACAGCCAATGCATGCATATGACCATAGAAAGGTATCTAGCATAAGAGTTAAAACGTTTGATAAGCCTTTTGATTTCTTAACTTTAGATGGAGAAGAAAGAAAAATAGATAGTGAGACTCTTATGATTTGCGATAATCAGGAACCTGTAGGAATTGCAGGTATTATGGGTGGTGAATTATCTGAAATCCAAGATGATACTGATAGTGTACTAATAGAATCGGCCAACTTTGATGCTGCAACTATTCGACGAGGATCAACTAAATTAGGCCTTCGTAGTGATGCAAGTGCCAGATATGAGAAAACACTTGATCCAGAATTGACTAAGCTGGCAATAGAGAGGTTACTAAAACTCTTAATTGATATAAACCCAGAAGCTAAAGTGACCTCCAGACTATCTGATAACTATGCAAAAACATATGATACTGTTAAAATTGACTTTAACAAATCATATGTTGATAAATATACAGGTATTGATATAGATTCCCCATGGATAGAAGAGACATTAAGGGGCCTAGGTTTTATAGTGTCCCGCAAGGAGGATGACTTTGAAGTTATAGTTCCTTCATGGCGTGGAACCAAAGATGTTACAATTAAAGCAGATATTATAGAAGAAATTACAAGAATCTATGGCTATGATAATTTTGAAATCAAATCAACTAAAGGGTTATTAACTCCAGTTCGCCATAAAGTAGACCAGAATAATGAATATAGAATTAAGGAGCTGCTAGCTGACCGTTATTCTATGAATGAGGTTCATAGCTATATATGGTATGAAAATAAGCTTAACAAGGAACTAGATATAAAAACTGAGCCAAATATTCGACTGATAAACTCTGTTTCCGATGAACATGATACTATCCGGTCTACAATAGTGCCTAGTCTTTTAGGATTTATTCCAAAGAACATAGTTGCTAATCCAGAGATAGCTATGTTTGAGATTGGCCGAGTGGCAGATGGCTTGATAGAAGATGGAATGGTTAATGAAAGAAAAAGACTTGGAATTGTTATTGCCAGTAAGGAAATGAGTGAAAAAGATCTTTACTTTAAATTAAAAGAGGTTATTGAGCAAGTCCTTATGTCTGTTAAAAATATTAGACCTGGTTTTGCAGAAAAAGAAGCTCTTAGTAAATATAATTATGTTCATCCTGTTAACTCAGCTGCAATTCTCCTTAAAGATAAAGAAATAGGATATTTATCTATTTTGAATCCAAGGATTAAGGACAATATAGATAAAAAGCTACATGTAGCCTTTGCTGAAATTGATATTTATGATATGGAAAGTGTGGAATTCCAGTCCTTAGAAATTAAAGAAATTTCTAAATTCCCTGGAGTTACGGTGGATCTAAGCCTTATTGTGGATAAGTCTTTAAGATATGAAAACATTGTGGATTACATCAATGAATTTGACAGTGAATATCTAAACAAATTCTATCTTGTAGATATATTTGAAGATAAGGACTTGTCTTATCCTAAGCATAGCGTAACAATTCGATTTGAATTTGTTTCCATGGAAAGGACCCTAAAGGGAGAAGAAATCTCGGAGATGGTTGATGATTTACTGGAGATATTGAAAGATAAGGGTATAGAATTAAGACAAAAATAATATTCAAATAAAAGATATCTGGTATATTCTTGTTGACCTTTGTATATTCATTTTCTGAAAGGGTGAGAAAATGATAAATCATAAAGGGACTAATATAATTGAAACAGTTCGTCTTATTTTACGGAGGTTTGAATTAGAGGATGTGCCAGATATGTTTCATAATTGGGCTTCTGATTCTCAGGTATGCAAGTTTTTGCCTTGGGGGCCTTATAAAGACATTGAAGCTGTTGAAGGCCGGATAAGTCAGTGGATAGAATATTATGATAATGCAAATTATTATAATTGGGGGATTTATCTGAAGAGTCAAGCTGAACTTGTGGGCACTATTAGGGTGGAGATATTTAATGACAAATTAAAAAGCTGCGAGATAGGATACTGTATAGGAAGAGAATTCTGGAATTATGGGATTATGACTGAAGCCTTGCGAGGAGTTATACATTATATGTTCTATGATATTGGATATGAAAAAGTAATTGCAAGGCATGATGTGCTTAATATGGCATCAGGGAAAGTTATGCAGAAGGCAGGAATGGATTTTCAGAGGAAAATCCCCTCAAGCATGAGAAGAGATGGCACTTATGGTGAAGTAGATGTTTATGAAAAGAGTATTAGAGATTAATAGTTTGTAAATTGGCATTTTTGATATTGCAGAATGTAGAAAACAATTCTATAATTAAAGGGAAAGAATTAATGTGAAATATTTAAATACCAAGGAGGAATTACTATGTTGAAAGAATTTAAAAAGTTTGCCCTTAAAGGTAATATGATTGACTTGGCTGTTGGTATCATTATTGGAGGTGCCTTTAGTGGAATTGTTAATTCACTAGTCAATGATGTTATGATGCCCCTTTTAAGTTTGGTGACTAAGAATATTGACTTTACTAATCTGTTTATTGCTTTAGACGGCGGTGATTATAGTACCCTTCAAGCAGCTAAAGATGCAGGGGCTGCAACAGTGAATTATGGTATGTTTATATCAGGGGTTATAAACTTCTTAATTATGGCCTTTATAGTTTTTCTTCTGGTTAGATGGATTAATAAACTTAAAAAACCAGAACCTGTTGCAGAGCCTACAACTAAGAAGTGTCCATATTGTTTATCTGATATAGATAAAAAGGCTACAAAATGTGCTCAATGTACTTCCGATGTGGAATAATAACTGACTTAAGAGAGGATAGGAAACTATAATGAAGACTTTTAAAGGGTTTACGGCTGGGGTTAATCTTGGAGGCTGGATATCTCAATTCTCCAGTTTAAGTAAAGAACATTTTGATACTTTTATAGTAGAAGATGATATAAAACAAATCGCATCATGGGGAATGGACCATGTTAGGCTACCTATAGACTATATGGTTATAGAAGATGATAAGGAGCCATTTGTTTATAAGGAAGAGGGTTTCGCTTATGTGGACCAATGTATAAAATGGTGCGAAAAATACAATCTTAATATCATATTAGATCTTCACAGGGCAGCAGGATATTCATTTAATTCACTAAGTGAAAATCAACTTTTTGAAGATGAGACCTTGCAGAAGAGATTTGTATCCTTATGGCAAGCCTTTTCTAAGCGCTATAAAGAATATGGGGGAAATCTTGTATTTGAACTGTTAAATGAAATTGTAGAGCCTAATAGTGATCGTTGGAACAAGCTTAGCAAAAAAGCAGTTGAGGGAATTAGGGAAATTGATAAAGATAGGCTTATTATTATTGGAGGTAATCACTATAATAGTGTTAATACTTTACATGAACTACAAGTAATAGATGATGAAAATTTAGTATATACATTTCATTTTTACGAGCCTCATATATTAACCCATCAGAAGGCATCCTGGGAACCACTGCTTAAGGACTTGGAATTTGAAGTGCCATATCCAGCTGGACCTGATCTTTATAAAAAATATCAATCAAAGTCAGAAGACTTTAGAAGAACATATACATTTGATAAGACTGTTGATAAAGATTACCTTAGAAGGTATCTACAGCCAGCTCTTGATTTTGCTAAAGAAAGAGATGTAGCTATATACTGCGGAGAATTTGGTGTTATAGACCATGCAGCAATGGAAAGTAATATTAATTGGCATAATGACCTAATTGATCTACTAATTGAACATAATATTGGAAGAGCAGTATGGACTTATAAATTAATGAGTTTTCCCATGGTGGATAAGAACTCCAAGATTAGAAACGAAGAATTAATTAAAGTTATAAGTAAAAAATAATTAGAAAGAAACTATTATGTAATAAATATGGAGGTCTTTGTGTGTAAAATCTTTTATCCGAAAAGGATTGCAGATTCAGCTTATGTAATTGATTACAAGGTCTTGTATGAAAAGGGCTATAGGGGTCTTATATTTGATATAGACAACACCTTGGTTGAGCATGATTCAGATGCAAGCCCTGAAGCCATAGAATTAATAGGAAAACTGAAAAAGATAGGCTTTAAGATATGCCTAATATCCAATAATGACAAAGAAAGAGTAGTAAGGTTCAATCGTGATATTAAGACAAACTATATCTATAATGGTAAAAAGCCTTTGAAAAAGAATTATCTAAAGGCTATGGAGATAATGGAAACTGATATAGATACAACGGTTTTTATTGGGGACCAACTTTTTACTGATGTTTGGGGAGCTAATAGAATTGGTATAATGACCTATTATGTAAAGCCTATTAGTCCAAGGGAAGAGATACAGATTGTTTTAAAAAGAAAACTAGAGCGTATTGTTCTTCACTTTTATCGTAAGGACATGATGAAGAATAAAGGCAATATAAATATTATATTAGTTGGTTTTATGGGTTCTGGTAAAACAACGGTTGGACGCTATCTATCTGATAAAATATCCTACCAGTTCCATGATACGGATAAGTTAATAGAGAAAAAAGAAGGAATCACCATAGCTGAGATATTTGAAAAAAAGGGAGAAGAGTGTTTTCGAGATTTAGAAACAAAACTATTAAGAAAGTTAGAGTCCTCCCTGAATAAATCAGTGGTTGCCACAGGTGGAGGTCTGCCCTTAAGAAAAGACAATCAGGATATGCTAACTAAGCTAGGGCATATAATCTATCTACAAGCCAGTGCTGATACAATTATAGAGAGAATAAGTGGTGATAAAACAAGGCCTTTATTGCAAGAGGACTTTGAAGGAACAACAAGAAAACTACTTAAGCAAAGAGAAGCCCTCTATAGTAAATTAGCCCATAAAGTTGTTAAGACAGACAAGAAAACTATTGAAGAAATCTGCAATGAGATTTTACTTTCCTTGGAGTAGAAAGGTAGGAGATAGTCATGAAAATATTAGTTATTAATGGTCCAAACCTGAACTTCCTAGGGGTTAGAGAACCAGGAATATACGGGAAGGATGACTATAGTTATCTTCTTAGTATTCTAAAGCAGAAGGCCGAGAAGAAAGCTGTTAGGATTAAAACCTTCCAATCTAATCTGGAAGGTGAGATTATTAACAGGATTCAGCAGGCTTATACAGATAAGGTAGACGGAATAATTATAAATCCTGGGGCATTTACCCATTATAGTTATGCTATTAGAGATGCTTTAGCAAGTCTTGTGATCCCTAAGATAGAAGTCCATATCTCTAATGTATATAAACGAGAGGAATTTCGTCATAAGTCTGTAATTGCTCCGGTTTGTAATGGACAGATTACAGGCCTTGGGCTGAATGGCTATCTCCTTGCAGTAGACGGAATAATTGATTTAGACAGGAAGGTTAAATATGAATAACTACAAAGCAGTTAGAGAAATAATTAAGGAACTTGATATAGATGGAATTCTTATATCTAATGGTAAAAACATAAGGTATATTAGTGGCTTTACTGGGGAAACAGGATATCTATATATATCAAAGGAAAGACATGCTCTTATAACAGATTTTAGATATACTTATCAAGCAGAAAAAGAAGCCAAAGGATATGAAGTTATTACTATTGATAGCCGGGGATATGAAGAAGCAATTAATGATATTCTAGGAGAAGATAATGTGAAAAATCTTGGCTTTGAATCAATGGATATGCTTTATGACAAATTTATAGAATTAGAAGAAAAATTGAATATAGAAGAACTTGTTCCAGTAGGGGATGATATAAGTAGACTTAGAAGAATAAAAACCCCAAAAGAATTAGAATATATAAAGCATGCTCAAGCCATTGGTGATAAGGTATTTAGCCAGATTCTTACCTTTATAAAACCGGGGATGACTGAGCTAGAAGTGGCTGCTAGAATTGAATACTTATTAAAAACCAATGGAGCAGAAGGATTAAGCTTTGATGCAATAGTAGCATCTGGTATTAACTCATCAATGCCCCATGCAGAGCCATCCCATAAGATAATTGAAAAAGGTGATTTTCTAACAATGGATTATGGATGTGTATATAATGGCTACTGCTCAGATATGACAAGAACAATTGTAATAGGCAAGGCTAGCAAGAAGCAGAAGGATATATATAATACAGTGCTTAAGGCCCAGCTGGCAGCCCTAGAACATATTCGCCCTGGTATAGCAGGTAAAGACGTTGATAAGGTTGCAAGGGATATAATTAATAATGCTGGATATGAAGGAAGTTTTGGTCATGGTCTGGGACATAGTCTAGGATTGTTTATTCACGAAAACCCAAGGCTTTCTCCTTCAGAGGATGACTTGCTAGAAGTAGGAATGGTAGAGACTGTAGAGCCAGGAATTTATATAAGAGGCTTTGGCGGGGTTAGGATAGAAGACTTGGTTGTTATAAGAGAAGGTGGATATGAGAATTTCACATTTTCAGATAAAGACCTAATAGAATTATAAAGATAAATATAAATATAAGAGACAATAATTATTGCAAATAAGATAAGTATATTATAAGATTATTTGTAATCAATTTGAAGGAGGATTAAGAAGTATGGTTTCAGCAGGTGATTTTAGAAACGGTTTGACAATAGAAGTAGAAGGAAGTGTATACCAAGTAGTAGACTTTCAACATGTAAAGCCTGGAAAGGGCGCTGCTTTTGTAAGAACAAAGTTAAAAAACATTATGAATGGTGGATTTGTTGAGAAAACATTCCGTCCTTCAGAGAGATTTCCACAGGCTCACATTGAGAGAAGTGATATGCAGTACTTATATTTCGATGGAGATTTATACAATTTTATGCACCCAGAGACTTTTGAACAGCTAGCTGTTGATAAGGATACGGTTGGAGATTCTTTAGAGCTTGTTAAAGAGAATGAAAAGGTTAGGATTCTTGCTTATGAGGGCAAAGTGTTTGCAATTGAACCACCCCTATTTGCAGAACTGGAAATTACTCAAACAGAACCTGGCTTTAAAGGTGATACAGCAACAGGTGGAACAAAGCCAGCAATCGTTGAAACTGGTGCATCAGTAAATGTTCCCTTATTTGTTGAGATAGGTGATGTTGTTAGTATTGATACTAGAACTGGGGAGTACATGAAGAGAGTGTAAAGGTAATATTATATTAATATTACAAATCTGCCACAAACACCTTTATATATGGGGCGTGTGTGGCAGATTTTAACCTAATATCATCTCTAGCACTTCCTCGTACACATCCTGAATCATACCATCTGGAATATCTACAGCAAGAAAATACTCCACAGCTCTTTTAGCCTGTGCTACAAGCATTTCTAGCCCTGTTACCGACCTAATTCCAAGTCCTTGCCCCTCTTCCACTAGTTTGGTCTTAAAGGGGTTAAATATGACGTCCACAAGTCCAGTACATTTTGTAAATGTAGTAAGGTCTAGAGGGGATGCATCCTCATCTGGATACATTCCAACCGGTGTTGTATTAAGAATAATCTCTGCATCTGTATGGTTTTCATAAGCTTCTTCATAAGTAATAGTATCTTCTGATTTTCTTCTACTAACTGTAATAGTCTCAACTGCTCCCAGGTCCATTAGCACCGCCTTGGCAGTCTTTGATGTACCTCCATTACCAAGTATCAAGCACTTCTTACCCTCAATCTTAATATTATTATTAATAATTAAATATTTTAATCCATAAAAGTCTGTATTATACCCAGTTAAGAAACCATCATTATTAACAATAGTATTAACGGCACCGATTTCTTTAGCTAAGGGATCAAGTTTATCAAGATAAGCTATTACCTCTTCTTTATAAGGAATTGTTACATTAATAGCAGTAAAATCCTTATCAATCATAAAGCCATCTAATTCTTCTTTATCCAATGGAATCAAGTCATATTTATAGTTTGCTAGTTTCTCATGTATTATCTTTGAGTAACTATGTCCTAATTTTTCTCCGATTAATCCGT
>CAZPWO010000011.1:0-33269 GCA_964590525.1 uncultured Herbinix sp.
AAGGCACAGGACTTTGACTCCTGCATTCGATGGTTCGAATCCATCTAGCCCAGTTTTATAATTTGCGGATGTGGCGGAACTGGCAGACGCGCTAGACTTAGGATCTAGTGGGAGACCGTGCAGGTTCAATTCCTGTCATCCGCATTATAGAGCTTTAGGTATATGAATAATTTCATATGCCTTTTTTATTTTGGCTTGACAATCCTATCTAACTGGTCTAACTTCATAATAAGAGGCAAAGATAATTTTATTTAAAACTATTTATTTAATACTAATAGAAAGAAGGGATTACATGTATAAGGTATCCATATTTTTAGCAGAAGGATTCGAGGAAGTTGAAGCGCTTACAGTGGTGGACTTGCTCCGTAGGGCTCAGATAGACATAAGTATGATTTCTATAACTGGAAAGCTAGAACTTGTAGGAGCTCATGGAATTAAGGTTATAGCAGATAAATTGTTTGAAGAAACAGATTTTACAACAGTAGATATGCTTGTACTTCCTGGAGGAATGCCAGGAACCAATTATCTAGACCAGCATGAAGCTCTTGGAGAGCTTCTTATAGATTTTAACAATCAAGGAAAATCCTTAGCAGCAATATGCGCTGCACCAATGGTATTAGGTAAAAGGGGATTATTAGATGGTAAATCAGCAACTTGTTATCCAGGTTTTGAGGATAGTCTGATAGGGGCAAAACACCTAGACCAAGATCTAGTTGAAGATGGCAATATAATTACTTCTAAGGGCATGGGTACAGCTATAGATTTTGCCCTATCAATAATAAAAAAGATAAAGAATGAAGAAGAAGCCAGTAAAATGGCAGAATCAATACAATATAGTCACTACTAAAAGACTTTTATTTCTTAAAGTGTGGTGGTTTGATTTTGTCACGTAATAAGATCAGGCAGTAGAGATTAGGTAAAGCCATTAGGGCATTTACAAGGTCAGTTAACTCCCAAACAAGTTCCAGGGACATAATAGAACCAACAAAAATCATTATTATATAACACAGGCGGTAGGTGTTTATTCCGGTTTTTCCGAATAGATAATCTACCGCCTTTTCTCCGAAATAAGACCAACCAATTAGGGTTGCAATTGCAAAAGCTATTAAGGATATCCCCAGCATCTGGGGGCCAAAAGGAAGCCCAGCAAAGGCGGCAGTTGTTAGCTCGCCGTAGGAAAGGCCATCTACAGAGGAAGGATTTTTTAATAAATTTGATACTATTACAAGGCCTGTAATGAAGCACATTACTACAGTATCCCAGAATGTTGCACTCATGGAGATTAGAGCTTGCCGGGATGGATGAGATGTTTTTGCACCAGCAGCAGCAATAGCAGCAGAGCCTAGACCAGCTTCGTTGGTAAATAATCCTCTTGCAATACCATACCTAGTAGCTGTTTTTATAGTTCCCCCAACAAATCCTCCTGCAACAGCAGCAGGAATCTTGGCGGGAAGAAAGGCAGATTTAAATATTAATTTTATGGCGGGAAGCAGATATGGAAGATTTATGAAAATAATTATCAGGCATCCAAAAATATAGAAAAAGCCCATAGCTGGCACTAGCCTAGAACATATCTTCCCAATTGCTTTTATGCCACCTAGAATAACGAGACCCACCACAAGAGCAACAACCATACCAACAGCATATTCTGGAAGGCCCCATAAGGTTTTAGTGGTTTCTGTAACTGCTCTAGCTTGAGTTGAACAACCCACACCAAAAGAAGCGATTAATGTAACGAAACAATAAAAGACGGCAAGTCCCTTTTTATTTAATCCTAGCTCTAAGGCGTACATTGGTCCCCCCACAAAGCTTCCATCTTGGGATTTTTTTCGATAGTGAACACCAAGAAAGCATTCTGCATATGTAGTTGCCATACCGAGGAGACCAGTTAACCAGCACCAAAAAACAGCACCTGGGCCTCCCATAGCTACTGCGGTTGAAACCCCTACTATATTTCCTGTTCCCATAGTAGCTGCAAGAGTTGCAGTAAGGGCGGCAAAGCTGCTTAAATCCCCTTCAGCCCCTTTTTCAGGTGTAACAGACAGGCGGATTGCCTTTCCTATATGTTTTTGTACTCCTTTTAGATGGAATGTAAAGTAAATATGGCTTCCGAAAAGCAGCAAAGGCATAGGTATTCCCCATAGAAATAAATTTAAAGATTTTAATAGGCCCATCAATACATAGAACCTCCTAGTGGCTTTTTACATTTATATGACAAGGCTTAAACATATAAACCTAATATTGTAAAATGCTATTTGTGACAAGAATTGTTCTAAATAGCATAAAGGATCTTTTAAAACTATTCTATTGATACTAAAAAGTATAAAAAGTGTAATCTTTTGAGCTATCACAAGAAAAAAGACGAAAATATGTTGACAAATGTATGATTATGTAATATGTTTACATCGTGTTTACTCTATGTTCATATTAAAGGAGGAATTGTAATGTATCCAGCTGGAAAAGATAATAAGGTGAAATCTGATAACTTATTAAGTGAAAATTCTTATCTTGAAATAATAAAAGAAGGAGGTTGTTATTATTTACCACCCGAGGTTTGCAAAAACATTGTTATTTCTGCAGGTGTAATTGGAATAGGAATTCCTACAGCAGTAAAAATAATTCGTACTGAGATCACTAATCGTGGTTCTGTAATTGAATTAATCCCTTTTTTAAAATTGCTTAGTCAAGAACTATTAAACTTGTATTCGGGAGATTTGGCTCAATGCTTACTAGAGGCTTTTTTTTCAGACAAAGGTGTTGAGATAGCTGTTGGCTATCCAAGATTACTTGTAATTAATGTAAATTAAGCTAATTAACTAATCTGTGGTTATAGAAACAATAAATACCATCATAAAATTTGCTCGATTGTAAACAATAAGACTACAAGCAACATAAAACAAAGTCATAAACTAAGTTAAAAATTCAGAAATGATAAAAATGGTTTTGTAGCAGTGTGCTTGTATATTACTCAATGGAGGTGAATATTTATGGCTAGTAACAATAGTGGTTCCAACAGGATTGAAGTTCCTCAAGCTAAAGAAGCACTTAACCGTTTTAAGTTTGAAGTTGCTAATGAACTGGGTGTCCCATTAAAACAAGGATATAATGGTGATTTAACTAGTAGAGAAAATGGTTCAGTAGGTGGGGAAATGGTTAGACGTATGATTAGAAGGCAGGAAGAACAGATGGCTGGTGAATCAGGTCAATCAGGACAATAACGATAACGCTTGATAGATGAAAAATGATGTACTGAAAATGATGTATTAAAAAAAGTTAACAAGAAGAAGCACTGGTCTCTGGACTGGTGCTTCTTCTTGTTAGGGGAATTATTAAAATCTTCGCAAATTTGATAAAGATATGTTAGAATGTTAATGTTATATGTTTATAATGATACAATTAATAAGAATATAAAATATTATTATTAAGCCGCTATGAAAGGATAAAAACAATGGGTAAATATTTTGGAACAGATGGTTTTCGTGGAGAAGCTAATGTGGGCTTAACGGTTAGTCATGCATACAAAGTAGGAAGGTTTTTGGGCTATTACTATGGCAAGAATGGGAAGGCTAACATTGTAATAGGTAAGGATACAAGAAGGTCAAGTTATATGTTTGAATATGCCCTAGTTGCTGGTTTGACCGCTAGTGGAGCAGATGCTTATCTTCTCCATGTAACCCCGACACCAAGTGTCTCATATGTGGTTCGAAGTGAAGGGTTTGATTGTGGAATAATGATAACAGCCAGTCATAATCCATATTATGACAATGGGATCAAGGTGATTAATAGTAATGGGCATAAGTTGGAAGCAGAAGTTGAAGCTCTGATAGAAGACTATATAGACTGTGAAGAGGATAATATTCCTTTAGCCACTAAAGATGATATTGGTAGAACAGTGGATTACGTAATTGGCAGAAACAGATATACTGGTTATTTGATTTCATTAGCAACAAGATCATTTCAAGGTAAAAAAATAGGGCTAGATTTAGCTAATGGAGCAGCAACCACAGTTGCAAAGGGAGTATTCGATGCCCTTGGAGCAAAAACATATGTTATCAACAATGAACCTAATGGTCTTAATATTAATATGAATTGTGGCTCCACCTATATGGAAGTGCTTCGCCAATATGTCTTAGAGAATAATCTTGATGTAGGATTTGCATATGATGGAGATGCAGATCGTTGTCTAGCAGTTGATGAAAAGGGTAATATTATAGATGGGGATTTAATACTTTACTTATGCGGAGTATATATGAAACAAAATAATGACCTTACTAACAATACAATTGTGACAACTGTAATGACAAATATGGGCTTATATGAAGCCTTAGACAAGGAAGCTATAAACTATGAACAAACACAAGTTGGGGACAAATTTGTTTGTGAGAACATGATGAATAATGGGCACTCCATAGGTGGAGAAAACTCTGGTCACATTATTTTTAGTAAGCATGGAGCAAGTGGAGATGGAATTTTAACATCCCTAAAGATTATGGAAGTTATGTTAGAGAGTAAAACAACCCTATCGGAACTTCACAAAGAAGTTAGACGTTTTCCCCAAGTGTTAAAGAATATAAAAGTGAAGGATAAAAACCTAGTAAGGGAAGACGAAGAATTAAAAGAGATTATTAATCAAATTGACAGGGACTTAGGTGATGAAGGCAGGGTATTGGTTCGTGAAAGTGGAACGGAAGAGTTAATTCGAATCTTGGCAGAGGCGAAAACCGAAGAAACTTGTAATAAGAGTGTTGAGCAGATTCTGGATGCTTTTCGAAAAAGAAACTACCTGTTAGATGTATAAAAATCAATTATAGTATTTACACAAGCAGTATGTTATAATATACTAATGTCGAAACGCCTATAAAAAAAGGAGGAAACAAGATGAGTTTTAAAATTGAAGAATTAGAAAAAAGTATGGTTAAGCTTACGATAGAAGCCTCTGCAGAAGAGCTAGAAGAGGCAATCGAGAAAGCATATATAAAAAACAGAAACGAAATAAGTATCCAGGGATTTAGAAAAGGGAAAGCGCCCCGGGCCATTATAGAGCAAATGTATGGCAACAGCATTTTTTATGAAGATGCTGCAAATGAACTTATTCCTACTGCATACGAAAAGGCAGCAAAGGAAAGTGGACTTGATATAGTATCAAGACCTGATATCAAAGTAGAGCAGCTGGAAGCTGGTAGCCCATTTATCTTTACAGCAGAAGTTGCTGTTAAGCCAGAGGTTACATTAGGTGAGTACAAGGGTATTGAAGTAGAGAAAAAGGAAGTTGAAGTAACTGAAGAGGAAATCACAGAGAAAATTAATCAGGAAAGAGAACAAAACTCTAGAATGATAGTTATAGAAGATAGACCTGTTCAGGATGGCGATATAACAGTTATTGATTTTGAAGGCTTCCATGATGGAGAGGCTTTTGAAGGCGGCAAAGGCGAAGATTTTTCATTGACCATTGGTTCCAATTCATTTATTGAAGGTTTTGAAGAACAATTAATTGGAAAAGAATTAAATGAAGAATATGAAATCGACGTAACATTTCCTGAGGAATATCATTCAGAAGAATTAGCAGGCAAAGATGCCATGTTTAAGGTAACAGTTAAAGAAATTAAAGAAAAAGAATTGCCTGAACTTGATGATGACTTTGCACAAGATGTATCAGAATTTGATACATTAGATGAATACAAGGAAAGTATTAGGGCTACAATAACAGAAAGTAAGGAAAAGGAAAACGCAGCTGCTAGAGAAAATGAAATTGTAGACAAAATAATAGAAAATGCTACAATGGAGATACCAGAGGCAATGATTCAAACTCAAGCTGGCCAATTGGTAGATGATATGGCACAAAGAATGCAACAGCAGGGGTTAGCCTTCGAACAATATCTTCAAATGACTGGAATGGATGTAAACAAATTATTTGAGGACTTTAAGCCGCAAGCAGTAAAAAGGATAGAAAGCAGGCTGGTACTTGAAGCAATAGTTAAAGCTGAAAAAATCCAAGCTACTGAAGAAGATTTTGATAAAGAACTTAAAAACATGGCAACAATGTATGGTATGGAGGAAGAAAAGATCAAAGAAATGATCGGTGAAAACGAAAAAGAAATGATGATGCTTGATATTGCTGTTCAAAAAGCAGTTGATTTAGTTGCAGAGGAAGCAAAAGACGTGTAGAATAGATATTATAAAATTTCAATAACTTTATTCTATTAAGAAGGAGGATATTATTATGAGTTTAGTACCTTATGTAGTAGAACAAACCAGTCGTGGAGAACGTAGTTACGATATATATTCCAGACTGTTAAAAGAAAGAATTATATTTCTTAGTGAAGATGTAAATGATGTAACAGCTAGCCTTATTATTGCTCAGTTACTATATCTTGAATCTGAAGATCCAGGTAAAGATATTAGTTTTTATATCAACTCCCCAGGTGGTTCTGTAACAGCAGGGATGGCTATTTATGACACAATGAATTATATAAAATGTGACGTATCTACAATATGTGTTGGTTTAGCAGCCAGTATGGGAGCTTTTCTTCTAGCTGGAGGAACAAAAGGAAAGAGATATGCACTTCCTAATTCAGAAGTAATGATTCATCAACCATCAGGAGGAGCCAGGGGTCAAGCTTCTGACATAAAGATAGTGGCAGACAATATACTTAAAATCAGAAGAAAAATTAATGAGATACTATCAGAAAATACTGGAAAAGAGATTGAAACTATAGAAGTAGATACAGAAAGAGATTTTTATATGAGTGCGAAAGAAGCCAAAGAATATGGTATTATCGATGGGGTTATGACCAGTAGATAATATGATTGCACTTAAAAGTGAGGTGAACAGGCAGTGGCAGGAAAAGTAGATGACAGGAAACCATTACGATGTTCCTTTTGTAATAAGTCACAGGATCAGGTAAGAAAACTAATTGCCGGGCCTGGTGTATACATCTGCGATGAATGTATAGAGATATGTGGTGAGATAATAGACGAAGAGTTTGACCAAGATGATATTATGGATGGGGAAATTAATCTTCTAAAGCCAAAGGAGATCAATGGCTTCCTAAATGACCATGTTATAGGACAGGAAGATGCAAAAAAAATTCTATCCGTTGCAGTTTATAATCATTACAAGAGAGTGTTGGCAAAAAAAGATTTAGATGTTGAACTACAAAAAAGTAACATTCTTATGATAGGTCCAACAGGATCAGGTAAGACATATATGGCACAGACATTGGCAAAGCTTATCAATGTACCTTTTGCTATAGCCGATGCAACAGCTTTAACAGAAGCAGGTTATGTAGGTGAAGATGTTGAGAATATTCTTCTGAAACTAATACAGGCAGCAGATTATGATGTTGAGCGTGCAGAACATGGTATTATATATATTGACGAAATTGATAAAATAACAAGAAAATCTGAAAACACATCTATTACACGAGATGTATCAGGAGAAGGAGTTCAACAAGCCTTACTTAAGATTTTAGAAGGGTCTGTTGCTTCAGTTCCCCCTCAAGGTGGAAGAAAACATCCTCATCAAGAGTTTATTCAGATTGATACTACCAACATTTTGTTTATTTGTGGTGGTGCCTTTGATGGGCTAGAAAAGATTGTTGAGTCTAGAATTGGCAAAAAATCTATAGGATTTAATGCTCAGATAGCAGACAAAACTAAAGTGAATATTGGTGAACTATTTAGGAAGGTATTGCCGCAAGACTTGGTTAAATACGGTATGATCCCAGAGTTTGTAGGCCGTGTACCAGTTAGCGTTGCTCTTGATATGTTAGACGAGGCAGCTTTGGTAAAGATTTTAACAGAGCCTAAAAACGCACTAAGTAAACAATACAAAAAGCTATTAGAAATGGATGGAGTAGAACTTGAGTTCCAGGATGATGCTCTTGAAGAAATAGCTAAAAAAAGTTATGAGAGAAAAATAGGAGCAAGAGGACTCAGGGCTATCATGGAAAGTGTTATGATGGATTCCATGTATAATATCCCATCAGATAATAATGTGGTAAAGTGTATAATAACCAAAGATGCAGTTTTAGGAAAGGAAAAGCCTGAATTAGTGCTTTCCGAGGAAGAAAATGTAAGAAAACCCATGGTAAAAAGAGTTTCAAATAAAAACAATAAAGACGAGATTGCTTAAATTTATTAGCAAATACAAATAAATAAGGCCTGTCATTAGACCATGCTAAACCTAATGACGGGCTTTATTAAACAATAAGGAGAGATAAGTGATGATTATAAAAGATGTAAAGCTAGAAACTGTTTGTGGGATAAATAGTTCCCTTCCTGAAAACAATAAACCAGAGATAGCATTTGTTGGCAGATCTAATGTCGGCAAGTCATCCCTTATCAATGGCCTTATTAACAGGAAGTCATTGGCAAGGACATCTTCCCAGCCGGGAAAAACCAGAACCTTGAACTTTTATAACATAAATGATCTAATCTATCTTGTGGACCTTCCTGGATATGGATATGCAAGTGTTTCTAAAAGGGAACAAGAAAAGTGGGGTGGGATGATAGAGAAATACTTAGTAAGTTCAAAACAATTAATGAGCATATTTATACTAATAGATATTCGTCATGAACCTACAGAGAATGATCTTATCATGTACAAATGGATTGAACACTTTGATTACCAACCCATTGTTATAGCTACAAAATTAGATAAGATTAAGAGGAGCCAGAGGCAAAAACATATCAAGGCAATTAAAGGGAAACTAGGAATATCAGCAGAAACGCCGATTTTCCCCTTCTCTGCCCAGACTAAAGAAGGCAGGGATGAAATTTGGGGATATATAAATGGATTGTACAAAGACTTTTATTCTAACAGTGATGACATTAGATAGCCGTAGATATCAGAACTTTTATTTTTCCAATTATTGCAAAAGTTTATAGCGTCTTCTTCTGAGGAAACAACTAACTGAAGGTCGATTATAGGTGTATTGCGTTCAATTACTTTTAAACGCACCAAATATTCCCCTTTTTTTATCTGATTAAAATCAGCCTGGCTTGATACTTCTTCCTGCAATTTGTATTTATTTTCTGCAAGATATTCTTCGATATCATCCTTAATTCCTGTTGAAATTATATTGTTAAAGAAGTCAAGGGTTTCAAGACCGCTATCTGTAAGAAGATATAAAGAGCTATTACGTATTGTTTTGTAGGTGATAAATTTATCCTCAATTAAATCGGAAATCACTTGTTGGACATTGAAATAATTTGTGTATTCCTTATCTAGTATGAATTCTGTAAGTTGAGAATTAGTTAGTGGGAAATCAACTCTGCTTAGAATATACAGTACGATAAGTTTGTACAACATAAAAGCATCAGATTGCATAAAAAAGCCTCCTTATTTGCACTTGCAATAATATCTATACATAATCATATCATTCTGAAAAATGTTAAGCAAGTAATAAATAATTTGCTTTTTCGTGAACAAGGTGTATAATTAGAATAAGCGTAATTGGGGTGATCTACAGTTATTATCACATAATTATTTCTAAATCATATCTACTTTATAAATTCCGCTACAATCCAAATTATCCAAAACTAAGGAGTTGAATGCATGGATACAGGTTATAAAACAAAGACCCTTGTTAATCTTAGAGAGATTGCCAAGGCAAAAGGGTTGAAAAAAGTCTCAACCTTAAAGAAAAGTCAGTTAATTGAAGAACTAATCAAATTTGATCAAGCAGATAATAAGAAAGAAAAAGAAAAAGAAAAAGAAAAAGACCAAAATTCGTCTATGGGAGAAAAAAAGCATTCCAACCATAAAGAGATGGTAAAGCTAGATAGCGGAGAAACTAAGGATGGAATTTTAGAAGTTCTTCCTGATGGATATGGTTTTATTCGTTGTGACAATTATCTTCCAGGTGAAAATGATGTTTATGTTTCTCCGGCGCAGATAAGAAGGTTTAACTTAAAAACTGGTGATATTGTTATGGGGAACACTAGAGTGAAAAATCAAAACGAAAAATTTAGCGCACTTCTTTATATTAAGGAAGTAAATGGTCTGCATCCTAATGAAGTGCAAGATAGGGTAAGGTTTGAAGACTTGACACCCATATTTCCAAATGAAAGGATTCACCTAGAGAGTCCTGTAACAGGTATTTCTATGAGGATGATGGATTTAGTCTCCCCAATTGGTAAGGGGCAAAGGGGAATGATTGTGTCTCCACCTAAAGCGGGAAAGACGACTTTGGTAAAACAAATTGCTAGATCAATAACAAGAAATCACCCAGAAATGAATTTAATCATATTATTAATTGATGAGCGACCAGAAGAAGTAACGGATATTAAGGAATCCATAGAAGGAGAAAAAGTAGAAGTTATATACTCCACCTTTGATGAATTGCCAGATAACCATAAACGGGTATCCGAGATGGTAATAGAGAGAGCGAAAAGACTAGTTGAACAAAAAGAAGATGTTACTATTTTGCTAGATAGCATTACTAGGTTAGCAAGAGCATATAACCTGACTGTTCAGCCCAGTGGTAGGACCTTATCTGGAGGACTTGATCCAGCAGCCCTTTATATGCCAAAGAAATTTTTTGGAGCTGCAAGAAATATGAGAGAAGGTGGAAGCCTTACCATCCTAGCAACTGCTTTAGTTGATACTGGTAGTAGAATGGATGATGTTGTATTTGAAGAATTTAAGGGTACAGGTAATATGGAATTAGTATTAGATAGAGCCTTATCTGAAAGGCGTATCTTCCCAGCTGTTGACTTACTTAAATCAAGTACAAGAAGGGAAGACCTGCTCTTAAACAAACAGGAACAGGAAGCTAATTATCTTATGAGAAAGGCCTTGGGAAGTATGAAGTCGGACAAAGCATTAGAAAGAATTATTGATCTTTTTATGAGGACAAAAACCAATGCGGAGTTTATTGATATAGTAAAAAGGTCAAAAATAGTTATCTAGCTATTGCATTTGAAGAATACCTATGATATAATGACAACGTTTATTAGACTAAAATCAGAATACAAACAATATAAAAATACAATGTAAATAATACAATATTGTGTCTTGTATAGAATTGTAAAGAGGTGAAAATATGAAAACAGCAATACATCCTGAATATTATCAAGCTGATGTTACATGTAACTGTGGTAATACTTTTGTAACAGGTTCAACTAAAGAGAGTATCCGTGTTGAGATCTGTTCAAAATGTCATTCCTTTTATACAGGTCAGCAAAAAACTGCTCAAGCACGTGGTGCAATAGAGAGGTTTAATCGTAGATATGGTATTGACCAGGACAAATAAAGATGAAGTGATCATAGGGCACAGTATTTTCTTGAAAATAGAAAGTACTGAAAATAGGTTGAGGTTACTTCCTCAACCTATTTTTAAAATACGGAGAAAAAAATGAAGAGAAAGGTTTGGGTGTTAAGATGAAGCCGTCTGGTATTGGGGGAATGGCAACTATTGAGGGTGTCATGATGAGAAGCAAGGACGAATATGCTATAGCAGTTCGTAAGCCCAACAAAGAAATAGAGATAAAAAAAGGTGAACATAAAAGTTTTTCTGATAAGGTCAGATTGTTTAAATTACCTATTTTTAGGGGTATGCTATCATTTGTAGAGTCTCTGGTAGTAGGAATGAAGGTTATAAACTTTTCTGCAAGCTTTTTTGAAGATGAAGAAGAGGATGAAAAAGATAAAACAGATAAAAAAGAGTCAAGCGATGTGTTGATGATGGTTGCAGCTGTTATATTAGCATTGGCTATTACTATTGCCCTTTTTATGGTTCTTCCTGTTGTGATGTCTAACTTTTTTGCAAGGTGGATAGAAAAAAGGTTCTGGCTTGCCCTATTAGAAGGACTTTTAAGGATAGGAATCTTTGTAGTTTATATTTTGCTTGCTTCTAGAATGGAAGAAATACAAAGGGTATTTCAGTATCATGGTGCTGAACATAAATCTATTAATTGTATTGAGAATGGTTTTGAACTTAATGTTGAGAATGTCAGATGGCAATCCAAGGAACACAAGAGATGCGGCACCAGCTTTATGTTTTTTGTAATGGTAATTAGCCTTATTATATTTATAATATTGCCGCCAATGGATGTACTTCCTAGAATAGTATCAAGGATAATTCTAGTGCCTTTGATAGCTGGACTGTCATATGAGTTTATTCGTTTTGCAGGAAAAACTGATAATAAGATTGTGAATGTTCTTAGTAAACCAGGTTTGTTAATGCAGAAACTTACAACAAAGGAACCGGATGATGATATGATTGAAGTGGCAATACAATCAGTTGAATCGGTTTTTGATTGGCAAGCCTTTATAGAGGCGGCTCCGGCAGACCAGTCTGATTCCGCTCTAGATACAATTGAAGCTAAGGAAAATAAGGAAGAAGACCTGGAAGAAGACGACGATGAAGAAGACGATATTTTAAAAGCTTTAGATAAATACTTAGATTAAGGAAGGCACATGGGCACATATTATAAAGAATTGCAAACTGCAAGAAAGTTTTTGAAGGATAATGGGATAGTAGAAGCTGATGTGGATGCATGGCATCTGCTATCTCATGTTTTGAATATAAATAGAGCGGATTTTATCCTTTGTCAAAATGAGAAGATGCCAGAGGATAAAGTCAAAGCTTATTCTGAATTACTAAAAAAAAGGGTAAAACGTATTCCCCTACAATATATTATAGGTAAGCAGGATTTTATGGGTTTGGAGTTTCATGTTAATGAAGATGTTTTAATACCAAGGCAAGATACGGAAGTTTTAGTTGAAGAAGTATTAAAGGTATCTCAGCAAAAATCCATATTAGACCTATGTACAGGATCTGGGTGTATAATAATAAGTTTAACTAAACTAGGCAATATTAAAGAAGCTACTGCTTCTGATATATCATATAAAGCCTTAGAAGTGGCCAGATTTAATGCGAAAAGACATAAGGTCTCTATAAACTTTGTAGAAAGTGATTTGTTTGAAAAAATTAATGGCCAATATGATATTATAGTGTCTAATCCACCCTATATTTCATCTGATGAAATAGAGGGCCTTATGCCAGAGGTAAAGGATTATGAGCCAAGGCTGGCCTTAGACGGCAGCAAAGATGGTTTAATGTATTACAGAAGGATAGTTAAGGAAGCTAAGAGGCATCTCAAAGATAAGGGACTGATATTTTTAGAGATTGGATATAATCAAGGAGACTTGCTTAAGGAATTGTTGGAAAGAGAAGGCTTTGTCGATATTAGCTTGTCTAAGGATCTTGCTGGTCTAGACAGACTTGTATCTGCTAGAAAAGAGCTTTAAATTGGAGGAAGATTAATGGTTGATAAATTAAAAGAGATTGAAAAAAGGTATCAGGAGATTACGAAAGAAATGATGGACCCAGATGTGGTTAGTAATCAAAAGCATTTTAGGGACCTTAGTATAGAAGAGTCTGTTTTATCTGGAATTGTAGAAAAGTTCAAAGAATATAAAGAAGTACAAAGTGATATTGAAGATAATGTGGAGCTATTAGAAGAAGATGATGATGAGCTTCAAGAGCTTGCTAAAGAAGAGATTGAAAAAGGTAAACAAAGAATTGAAGACCTAGAGGAAGAATTAAAGGTGCTTCTTCTTCCTAAGGATCCAAATGATGACAAGAATGTTATTGTTGAAATTAGAGCAGGTGCTGGTGGAGATGAAGCAGCACTATTTGCATCAGAACTTTATAGAATGTATGTTAGATATGCAGAGCGAAACAATTGGAAAGTTGAGATGATGAATCTTAATGAGAATGGTATTGGAGGTTTTAAGGAAGTCATCTTTATGATCAATGGAAAGGGAGCATATTCTAGACTAAAATATGAAAGTGGTGTTCATAGGGTCCAAAGAATACCTGTAACAGAGTCAGGTGGCAGGGTCCACACTTCTACAATAACAGTTGCTATTATGCCTGAGGCAGAAGAGGTGGATGTTGAATTAGATCTTAATGACTGTAAAATTGATGTCTTTAGATCATCAGGTAATGGAGGCCAGTCTGTTAACACAACTGATTCAGCAGTTAGGATAACCCATGTACCTTCTGGAATAGTTGTATCATGTCAAGATGAGAAATCTCAACATAAAAACAAGGATAAGGCCTTTAAAATATTAAGATCAAGAATTTATGAGCTTGAAATGCAAAAGGCTCAAAGTGAAGAGGCTAAGAACAGAAGAAGCCAAGTTGGAACTGGAGATCGTTCTGAAAAGATAAGAACATATAACTTCCCTCAAGGTCGTATAACAGACCATAGAATTAAATTAACTGTCCATCAGTTGGATGATGTTATGGATGGGGATATTCAAGAAATAATAGAAAACCTTGCTGCAGCAGATCAGGCTGCTAAGTTAAGTAACCTACAAGAGGATTAAGTTTATGAATTATAAAGAAGTAATAACAAGTATGAAAAATCCTCAGATTAAGGATATAAGAGGGCTTCTTAAAAGATCTAAAGACAGAAGAAAACAAGGCTTATATGTGGTAGAAGGGCTGAAGATGTTTGAAGAAGCATTAGATGCTGACCTTCTTCATAAAGCTTATTTTTCAGAAAGCTTCTATATGGAGAAAATACAGAAAATAGAGAGAAAAAAAGAAAATCTTAGTTATTTTCATGACTTGGATTATCAAGTGCTTAGGGATGATGTTTTTAAGCAGATATCAGATACCATAACACCTCAAGGAGTTATGGGAATAATTAAAAGTCAAGAGTACGACCTTAAGCATTTATTAACACAGGAAGATGTCTTCTTGTTGATATTGGAAGACATTAGAGATCCTGGTAATTTGGGAACCATGATACGTACAGCGGAAGCGGCTGGTGTTACTGGAATTATCATGAATTCTTCTTCTGTTGATATATATAATCCTAAGGTGATTCGTTCAACTATGGGCTCTATATTCAGAATGCCCATCTATATTGCAGAGAATCTTTATGAAACATTGCTAAAGGTTAAGGATAATAAAATCCCTATATATGCTGCCCATCTGGAAGGGGAGCCATACAATAATCAAAAGTTTAATAAAAAGAATGCAATTCTAATTGGAAACGAAGCTAATGGCCTATCTCAAGAAATTTCAGAAATGACAGATAAGTGGATTAAGATACCTATGAAGGGTAGGGTAGAGTCACTTAATGCTGCAGTTGCTTCAGCTATATTAATGTATGAACTGGCAAGACAAAGAGAAATCTAATAAGTTAGTATAATAAAAATTATCATTTTGCTGATTTACAAGCATATATTAGCTGTAGACAAAATAAAATAATTATATAATGTTTGATTTCTTGCATTAAATCGGTTAAAATGTAAATAAGAGACGAAAGAGGTTGTTTGTTAGGGAAAACATACAAGGCAGATGCAAGGAAGGGGGAATGAGTATGGAACCGACTATATGGCTTATTATGGTGATAGTTTTAATTGTTGTTGAGATAATTACAATGGATTTAACTACGATATGGTTCGCTGGTGGGGCATTGCTCACTTTCATATTTTCTATTTTATTCAACAACCTAACTATGGAAGTTATTGTGTTTTTAGTAACTTCTTTATCACTCTTGTATTTTACAAGGCCTTGGGTGAAGAAACATTTTAATCCTAAGCGGATTAGGACAAATTATAATGCAGTAATTGGTGAGGAAGCCTTGGTTATATCAACCATTGATAATATAAATGGGACGGGGCAAGTAATTATTAACGGCATGGAATGGACTGCTCGGTCCACCACTCATAAGGTAATTGAGAAAGGGACCAAGGTCACAATAAAAGAAGTGACTGGAGTAAGGTTGATTGTAGAAGAAGTTAGTAGTGGATTAAAGGAGGAGTAATATGGGACCAACTATTTTTATATTTGTGGTTTTGATTCTAGTTATATTATCTTCATGTATAAGGATTGTACCTCAAGCTCAAGCATTTGTTGTGGAGAGGCTTGGAGGATATCAGGGGACTTGGGAGGTTGGAGTCCATTTCAAATTTCCAATATTTGATCGCATAGCTCAAAGGGTAAGTTTAAAGGAACAAGTAGTGGATTTTGATCCTCAGCCAGTAATCACCAAGGACAATGTAACAATGGAGATTGATACTGTAGTGTTTTTTGCTATAACTGATCCCAAGCGATATGCATATGGTGTTGACAATCCCCGTATGGCTATAGAGAATCTAACAGCAACAACTTTAAGGAATGTTATTGGTGAGTTGGAGCTAGATGAAACATTGACCTCAAGGGAACTTATTAATACAAGTATGAGGATTACTTTAGATGAAGCTACGGATGCCTGGGGCATTAAAGTAACTAGGGTAGAGTTAAAGAATATTGTACCTCCTTTTGCAATTCAGGAAGCTATGGAAAAGCAGATGAAGGCAGAAAGAGAAAGAAGAGAATCCATTATAAATGCAGAGGGGAAAAAACGTTCTGCAATTCTTGTAGCAGAGGGTAATAAAGAGTCTGACATACTAAATGCACAAGGGGAAAAAGAATCTGCAATTCTCAGAGCTGAAGCTAAGAAAGAAGCAACAATTCGTGAGGCAGAAGGTGAAGCAGAAGCGATTTTATCAGTTCAGAAGGCAACTGCAGAAGGTATTAAGTTTATTAATGATGTGAATCCTTCAACAAAAGTTATACAGCTTAGGAGTTTAGAGGCTTTTGCTAAGGCGGCAGATGGTAGGGCTACTAAGATTATAATTCCTTCAGATATACAAGGATTAGCGGGTTTGGTAACATCTCTAACTGAAGTAGTAAAGACAGATATTGAAGAAGAAGTAAAAATAAAAACCCCTATAGAAGTAAAGTAAAAACACTTAACAATTCACATATAAGGATTAAAGAAAATAAGGAGTGGATAAGCAGGCATGTATATCTGTTTATTCACTTTTTGTTCTTATAGAGACAATGAATTCTAGTAAGGTGTAAAAAAATACTTCTTGAAATTGTGAGTCAAATGATTTATCATATTTATACTAGAATTTATTGTAAAAACACTAGATGGGTATTTTATGTATTTAGATAAGGAGAGGTATGTTTGAAAAAGATAAAAAAAGCAATTGAATCCCCGTATTTTATTATATTTTTATTTTTAATGAAGATGATGATATATTATATATTAATTGAGTCAAATCCCCTTGAGATAATATTGCTTATTATAAGTTTGGCAGTATGGGCTATTATATTTGTTTTATTTGGCAGAAGTGGATTAAAGAGGAAACGTGGAGTTTTCTTATTAGTATATATTCTGCTTAGTTTGCTGATGTTTGCTGATACAATGTATTACAATTACTATAGTCAGACAGTTTCCATTAGACAACTATGGCAAACCCAAGCCATAGCGGCAGTACCTATGAGCTTTATTGCAACTCTTATACCTGCTAGTTTTCTGCTATTCCTAGACATTCCTTTTGTTTATAGCTTTTTTAAAAAGTATGCGGAGAATCTTCCCAAGTATAAAAGAAGCTTTAGGACATCCTACAAAGTACTACTAAGTGCCTTTACAATTATAATGATTACCTTGGTAATAAATCCATTTCAATCAGAAGCTGTTGCAAGGGTCAATAGTGTTGAATTTTTTACTAGCCATGTTAATGATATATATGAAGTTATTTCTGAGGATATTTCTTCTGGGAAAATGGATGAAGAAGAAATATTTGAAGTGCTTAACAAAGTCACACCTCAAGCAAATGAGGAGGAACTGGACACTGGATTTCCTAAATATAAGGGGCTTGGGAAGGGGAAAAACCTTATTGTGATTCAAATGGAATCAATGCAAGAATTCCTTATTGGAAGCACATATGGAGGAGAAGAAATTACTCCAAATCTTAATAGGCTCTTAAAGAAGGATACAATTTATTTTGATAATTACTATGCTAATACTGGTAAGGGAAATACTGCTGATGCAGAGTTTTCCACTATGAATAGCATATATCCTTTGATAGATGGAGAGATATATCGTTTATACGAGGAAAACACATTTAATGGTCTCCCTTGGCTTCTAGGAGAAAAGGGATATGATAGGTTTGTTGTACACGGATATAAAGGGGAGTTTTGGAACAGGGAGAATGCTTATCCTAACCAAGGTTTTCAAGACTATATAAGTATGGAAGATCTAAATCAAGATGAGATAATAGGTATGGGTATTTCAGATAAGTCTACCTTTAAGCAATTAATACCTATATTAAAGGAACAGAAGGAGCCGTATTTCTCTTTTGTCATAACTTTGACTAATCACCATCCATATATACTAGATGAAGAGTACAGAAGCTTTAAGCTGACCCAGGAGGATGAAGAAACCACGTTTGGTTCTTATATACAGACGGTTCGTTATACTGATGAAGCTATAGGACAATTTATAGAGGATCTAAAGGCGGAGGGGCTTTATGATAATACGGTTATAGCCTTATATGGAGACCACCACGGACTTAATTGTGGTATGGAGGATGTGCAGGAAAGGGTTAGTAGGTTTTTAGGAAGAGAGTATGATTATGATGAGATGTTAAATGTGCCTCTTATTATCCATATGCCGGGAAGCGGAATTAGAGAAACAATCAGCACCACTGGTGGGCAGATTGACTTTATGCCCACGATGGCCAATATCATGGGTTTGGAACCTGATGATACATTTATATTAGGACAGGATCTAGTTAATGCAGAGAGTGGATTTGTGGCTTTTACAACTTATCTTTTTGAAGGATCTTTTGTTAATAACGATGTTATGTTTCAGATATCCAGGGAGGAAGTTTTTGCAGGAAGTAGGGCATGGCATATAGGAACTGGTATTGAAACAGATTATTTGATATATAGAGAAGAGTACGAAAGAGCCATACTTCTTAAGAAAATGTCTAAGGAAATTTTAGAACAGGATTTGATTTCAAAATATGTGAATCATTAAATAAATAATAAAAAATACTTGACATATGCTTAAAAATGAAATAATGTATAAGTTATCATACAGAAGCATAATTATAGATGTTTGCAAAGTTATTGTTTTTGTAAAAAACATTGAATAGGAGGGGACAGGATGAACTTAAAAGGAAAAAGTCTTCTTACCCTAAAGGATTTTGAATCAAGTGAGATTGAATATTTATTAGAGCTAGCAACAGAGCTTAAGGAAAAAAAGAAAAAAGGGATTTTGGGAGAGAGTTTAAAAGGTAAAAACATAGCTTTAATTTTTGAAAAGCCTTCAACAAGGACCCGGTGTGCATTTACTGTGGCAGCTGTTGATGAAGGTGGGCATCCAGAATATTTAGGAAAAAACGATATTCAGTTAGGTCATAAAGAAAGTGTGGAGGATACAGCAAGGGTTTTAGGTAGAATGTTTGATGGAATTGAGTTTCGTGGATATAGTCAGGAGACTGTGGAAAAACTGGCTGAGTATAGCGGGGTGCCTGTATGGAATGGGCTAACAGATTCTTATCATCCTACACAAATCTTGGCGGATTTCTTGACATTAAAAGAGCAGTTTGGTAAGCTAAAAGGAATTAAACTAACCTATGTGGGAGATGGTCGCAACAACATGGCTAACAGCCTTATGATAGGTTCTTCAAAGGTAGGAATTCATATAAATATCTTAGCTCCTAAAAGTCTATGGCCTTCTGATGAACTTCTTAAAACCTGTGAAGAATATGCAATTATTTCTGGAAGCCAGATTAAACTTACAGATTCTTTTGATGACCTGGAAGGAACTGATGCAATATATACAGATGTATGGTGTTCCATGGGAGAAGAAGATTTGGCAAAAGAAAGAATAGACTTATTACGTCCTTATCAAGTGAATAAAGACTTGATTAAGAAGACAGGCAAGAAGACTACTGTTGTAATGCATTGCCTGCCAGCTGTTAAGGGTAATGAAATTACAGCTGATGTCTTTGAACAATTCGCAGATGTAATATTCGATGAGGCTGAAAATCGTATGCATACAATAAAGGCGGTTATGGTTGCAACTTTAGGAAATTAGGAAATAAAGAAACGAGGAACAAATGAAGAATGATTCTGTTATTCTGTGCGCTAGTAGTGCTTATAATCAGAAGTATTTTTTTAATGAAGAGTTTGATGCATTGCCAGATTTGGTTAAAGACGAATTACAGATAATGTGTGTTATGTTCACAGAAGATGTGGGAGGAATACTATATCTTGAGTTTGAGGAAGAGGGTTCTTTGATTTTAAAAACCTATGCTGATGAAAGAGATTTGCTCTATGATGATATTGGCAGTGGTTTAAAAATTAAAGAGATTTTACGAACAAAAAAAGAACTTTTAAAGTCTGTTGAAGTTTTTTATAAGGTGTTTTTTAAGGATGAAGATCCATCAGAACTGTTGTAATGAAAGGTGTGGATATAGATGTTATTAGTTATTGATGTGGGTAATACCCATACTGTTATTGGTGTCTTTGATGATGGGGATCTTGTGGTTGACTTTAGTTTGTCTACAGAAGGGGCTAAGACTACAGATGAATATGGAGCTAGTATAAGCGAGCTTTTAAGGTTAAGGGGAGTTGATTATAAAAAGATTAAATCGGCTGTTATCTCTTCTGTTGTACCTAAAGTAATGAAATCATTTATAAGGGCATTGGATAAATATTTTAATATAAAACCTTTAATAGTTGGTGCAGGGACAAAGACTGGTATTAAGATTGTAACCCCTAATCCAAAAGAAATTGGTGCTGACCGAGTTTCTAATGCTGTTGGAGCATATGAGATCTATGGAGGACCTATTCTTGTAGTTGATTTTGGTACGGCCGTTACCTATGATCTAATAACGGAAGATGGGGCTTTCATAGCGGGAGTTACTAGTCCAGGTCTTCGTATAGCTGCTGATGCCTTATGGGAGCGAACAGCTAAGCTACCTGAGATTGAGATTGATCTACCTGATACAATTCTAGCAAAGGATACAGTAACTAGTATGCAAGCAGGATTAGTATATGGATATATTGGACAAACTGAGTATATCATAAAAAGAATGATTGATGAATCAGGGTTGAAAGATTGTAAAGTAGTTGCAACTGGTGGTTTGGGACAACTTATATCTGATAATACAGAGTCTATACAAGTTTATGACCCTAATCTCACACTAAAAGGACTAAAGATTATTTATGATAAAAATATGCTTGGGAGATGATGCCAATGGGTTTTCTAATTGGTAATGTGAAAATAGATGGTAATTTAATTCTGGGACCAATGGCAGGAGTAACTGACCTGCCATTTCGTTTACTCTGCAAGGAAAAAGGTGCAGACATGGTGGTTACAGAGATGGTTAGTGGAAAAGGAATACTTTATAATAGTAAAAACACAGAAGCCCTTCTTAATACTAGTGAGAATGAGGGGCCTCTTGCTGTGCAGTTATTTGGTTCTGATCCCTATGTACTTAGTGAAGCGGCTAAACGTATAGAACATATGAATTTTGATATTTTGGATATTAATATGGGCTGCCCAGTGCCTAAAGTCGTGAATAACGGTGAGGGTAGTGCCTTAATGAAAGACCCAGAGAAAATTGGTAAAATTGTTAAGGCTGTATCTAGAGCAATTGAAAAACCTGTAACCATAAAAATCAGAAGGGGTTTTAATGAAGAAAACTGCAATGCAGTTGAAATAGGGAAGATAGGAGAGGCAAACGGAGCAGCAGCTATAACAGTTCATGGAAGGACCAGAGAACAATATTATAGTGGAGAAGCCGATTGGGATATAATAAGGAAAGTAAAAGAGGCGGTGTCTATTCCGGTTATTGGGAACGGGGACATTTTTACAGCAGAAGATGCAAGAGATATGATTGAGCAGACGTCTTGTGATGGACTTATGATAGCCCGTGGTGCCAAGGGGAATCCTTGGATATTTGAACAAATTAAAAGCTTCCAATCCACAGGTTCTTATGAAGAAAACAATGATTTTAAAATAATAAAAGAAATGATACTTCGACAAGGAAGAATGGTTGTAGAATACAAGGGAGAATATACTGGTATACGGGAGATGAGAAAGCATGTAACTTGGTATATTAGTGGATATCCAGGAAGTGCCAAAATAAGAAATCAAATTGTGAGGATTGAGAAGTTCAAGGATTTGGAAAAGCTTTTGGAGGAATATGAAGAAAATCTAGAAAAGTGAACAAAAAAATAACGCAAACATCTTTTATTTTATCTTTTATAACAAATATATAATAAAGTCAAAAAAACAATTGATTTTTATTGGAATTTAGTTTAAAATGTGTACCACAAAGACAATTGTTTGCTAGAGGCAGACACAAACAGGAGGGAAAGTATGGAGAAGTTAAAAGTTGCTATTCTTGGTGCTACTGGTATGGTTGGCCAAAGATTTGTTTCATTGTTAGATAATCACCCCTGGTTCCAGCTGGTAACAGTTGCTGCAAGTCAGAGAAGTGAAGGTAAGACCTATGAAGAAGCAGTAGGGAATCGGTGGAAGATGGCTACGGCAATGCCAGAGGATGTTAAGAATTTGCCTGTATTCAATATTAATGACATAGAAAAGGTTTCTGATAATGTTGATTTTGTATTCAGTGCGGTAGATATGTCTAAGGAAGAGATTATAGCAATTGAGGATGCCTATGCTAGGGCAGAGATCCCTGTTGTATCCAATAATAGTGCTCATCGCTGGACGGATGATGTGCCATTGCTTATGCCGGAGTTAAACCCAGAGCATTTAGAAGTAATAGAGGCACAGAAAAAGCGTCTAGGGACTAAAAGAGGATTTGTAGTGGTAGCACCAAATTGTTCTATCCAAAGTTATACACCTGCATTACATGCCTTAAGAGAATATGGCATAAAGACTGTTGTTGCTACAACATATCAAGCTATTAGTGGAGCAGGTAAGAACTTTGATGATTGGCCAGAGATGGTGGATAATATTATCCCTCTTATCTCAGGAGAGGAAGAAAAAAGTGAGCAAGAGCCACTTAAGATCTGGGGCAAGATAGTTGATGGGAAGATTGTAAAGGCTGATGGACCAATCATTACAGCTCAGTGTATAAGGGTTCCAGTATCTGATGGTCACACAGCTGCAGTTTTTGTTGAATTCGACAAAAAGCCTACAAAAGAAGAAGTTATCAAGGCCTGGAATGAATTTAAAGGTCTTCCACAGGAATTAGATTTGCCAAGTGCTCCTAAACAATTTATCAAATACTTCGAAGAGAACGATCGTCCTCAGGCAAGGATTGATAGAGATTATGAGAAGGGCATGGGTGTGACAGTAGGTAGACTTAGGGAAGATAGTGTATATGATTATAAATTCGTGGGATTGTCCCATAATACAGTTCGAGGAGCAGCTGGGGGAGCAGTATTATCTGCAGAACTTTTAGTTGCAAAGGAATATATAGATAAAAAATAAGTTAAAAATAAATTAAAATATAAATACAATATTTTGGCCTAGTCTTGACTGAACATATATCTTATAAAGTCAATGGAATTATTGAGGTTTTGTGAATTACTCACAATTCCAAGAACGTAAGGTTCGTCAATAGCTTCCTCATCAGCTGGGCCAAAAACTGTGTCTGGCATTACAAGGTAATAATTTTCATTGTAGTATTTTGCATTATTTAAGTAGATGCCAAAAGTTCGTTGTTCTTTGTCATCTTCAGTGTCAGTAATAAAAAAATCATTGGCCAGTGAGGTGTAAAGGTCTGTTGGTAACTGGTTTGTTAGATTATGCAAGAAATTATTATGTGCATAATTAGCAAACTCTGATTCCGTAGCTATAATTATATCTATATCACTTGCCGCTACAAATGTTACTAATGCACGCCTTGCGTTCATAGAGTATTCCCCATCAGTATTAAAGTAAAACATTGAATCGAGAGATACTTCTTCATTGTCAAGGTCCAGTTGAAGAAAGTCTTCAACTTCCCTAGTGATCTTGTCAAGAGTTGTTTCTGTCAAATTATTATTGACAATAGCCACAGATAGGCTTGTATTGAGTCTTGGTTTTGATATTGTGTAGACTGAATATATAATAAATAAAACTACTAATGCAATTAAAAAGCCATGAAGCTTGTAATATTCCCAAAGATGAGATAGCTTTTTCTTTAGTGTCATATTTTTAAAATTTTGCTTTTCTCTTTTTTTAGGCATGTTTATACCCCATTTCTTGTATGTTAATAAACTTACTATTAACAAGTTTAGCATATAGTTAGCTTAAAAAAAAGAAAATAATTATTAAAAATACTTAAAAGTATATAACTATTAGTTCTGACAAATAAAAAACAAGCCTAAGAATATATAATCTAAGGCTTGTTTTTTTATTAAATTTAATATATTAACCCTTGTAAGTCTAGTGGTAATTTATTTAACAACTTAAAAATGTCAACAGTTTCAATGAATTCCTCTATGTCCTCATATATATCAGCAGTCTCGGGGATTTCAGGAATCTGGAAATCTGCTAAGTCTTCTTTTCTTGTTTTCAAGCTAAAAAGATCTGAGCTACCCATCTTTAATATAAAGTTAGTGTGTTTGATGTTATCTTCAAGGTCAAGTTCAAGAAACAGTTTAAATGGTATTAAAGGAGATGATAAGGTGAACTGTCCCTTTTGACATAAATCTTTACTTTTGAAATCTATTTTAACATCATCGTATGTCAAGTTAATGCTTAAATCAGGTAGAAGGAGATCTGCTTCGTCTATAAGTATATGGATAACAAGTTCCCCATTATAAGTGTTTTTCTCAACAGTGTGGCTTCCCAGTGCATTAAGCATTTCCTTGCCATTGGAATCCTTAATGTAAAATTGATAATTTTCCAGTTTATCTTTTGCCACTATATTGTATCCAAAACTTCCAACAAGAGTAGCTTCCTCATAGAAATTCACATTACGGCCAAGTGTCATGCCGGTATTATCTAAATAAAGATTCATCTCTAGAATCTTATCATCAAGATGTCTGTAGTTATTAGTGATTTCCAAAATTTGATTATCAATTTCTTCAATGAAGTCCTCATACTCATAATCTGATGGACTGTATTCATCAATTAATTTTAATAACAATTCATCTGTTTTGATTTCTTTTAAAATATTTAGTGCAATATTTTGTATGTCTTGTGATGTGATTGTTATATCAATGCGGTTAGATTTTGTAGAGATGCCATCAACTGTGATTTCTTCATTCTTTATTAACTTGACATCCTCAATTCCTTCAATAAAAATATAAGAATAAAACTTCAAGAAATCTAGGATTTCCTCTTTACTTACTAATTCATTAATAGGAAGTTGTGTTTCATCATCAAAATCAAAATTCACATCCAGAATAAGATCAAGAGGTAGTCTTAGGTATGATGAGGAAAGTTCCGGCAAATGGCCTATTATTTCTTTCTTTGCAATATCAAAAAGTACTTCTAAAGAAACAATATCCCTACCATTAAGTTGTAATCCCAGCTGATGATAGCTTTTATCATCATTCTTAGCTGAAGTTGTATCCAAGCCAAAGCTGTCTAGGGACATTCCTATCTGATTCTCAAGATCTTCCATAGTCATTCCTAAGCTACCTTGTATTAATGCGCTTACGGTGTCCTTGTCATAAGTAAAGCTTGTGGATCTTTTATTAGCATAGGCATCCTCTTTATCATTGTTTGTCTTTAAAAACAAATCATATATATAGTCAGCCTTACCCTTTGCAATATGATGGTAGTAGTCTGTAGGGCTTTTAGTCATCATAGCAAGTGTGTTTCTAATCTTTTTTTGATTTGCCAATGCAACAGTTGCCAGTGATACTAAGACAAGAAAAAGAACTAAAGCTGTTATAATCTTCCCCTTTGGCTTCTTATTGTCTGTGGGACTACTGGCTGAGACATAAGTTGATTCGCCAGTTGTGGGAAGTGGTGTCTCTTCTTCTGTAGAATTATCATTATTAAATTGTTCGTTATCCATAAATAACCTCCATTTTCACTCATAGTTGTTTGTTATATTATATAGAAATGATTGACATGTGTCAATCAATAAAGATAAAAGTAACTAAAAATACAGTCTTAACAGAACAATCCAAAGTTATTAATCAAAACATTTGGAAAGATTTTGTATTACTAGATTGAAAAATGCAAATTATTATAATATAATAATTATGTTGGAGTATAAAAATATTAAGGAGGTAAAGGAATGGAGTATGGATATTTTGATGACAGTCAGAAGGAGTATGTTATAACAACCCCTGAGACGCCGTATCCTTGGATTAATTATCTTGGATCACAAGGGTATTTTTCAATTATTTCTAATACTGGAGGGGGATATAGCTTTTATAAAGATGCAAAGATGCGCAGAATTACACGCTATAGGTATAATAATGTCCCTTTAGATTTAGGTGGTGGTCGTTATTACTATATTAATGATGGAGGAGATGTGTGGTCTCCTGGATGGGCTCCAGTAAAAAAGGAACTAGACCATTATGAGTGTAGGCATGGAATGGGTTACACTAAGATATCCGCTGCCAGAGGGGGCATACAAACGGATATTACATTTTTTGTACCTATTGATTTCAATGCAGAAGTCCATAGACTAGTTGTAAAGAATAATAATTCTAGTAAAAAGAAAATCAAGTTATTCTCATTTGTAGAATGGTGCTTATGGGATGCCCTTGATGATATGACTAATTTCCAAAGAAATTATAATACAGGAGAAGTTGAAGTAAAGGATTCGGTTATATATCACAAGACAGAGTATAAGGAGCGGAGAAATCATTACGCATTTTTCTCGGTAAATTCACCGGTTAACGGATTCGATACAGATCGAGAAAGTTTCCTTGGTACCTATGGAGGTTTCCATAGCCCTAAAGCGGTTTTAGAGGGTAAGTCAAGTGATTCTATGGCGGATGGCTGGCATCCTGTAGGATCCCATTATATAGAGGTGGAACTTGAACCAGGAGAAGAAAAGGAATTCGTATTTCTACTAGGTTATGTAGAGAATGATGTTGAAGACAAATGGGAAAGTAAAAATGTTTTAAATAAAAAGAAAGCTGAAGAGATGATAGAAGCTGTATCAACATCAGAGCAAGTTGAAAAAGCTTTTAACCAGCTTAAAGAATATTGGGATGACCTTTTATCCAAATACACTTTAGATTCACCAGAAGACAAGTTGAATCGTATGGTAAATGTATGGAATCAGTATCAGTGTATGGTTACATTTAACTTGTCAAGAAGTGCTTCCTATTTTGAATCAGGAATTGGCAGAGGAATGGGCTTTAGAGATTCTAATCAGGATTTATTAGGATTTGTTCACCAGGTTCCTGAAAGGGCTAGGGAGAGAATAATAGATTTGGCTTCAACTCAGCTAGAAGATGGAGGTGCTTATCACCAATATCAACCTTTAACCAAGAAGGGAAATGATGAGATTGGTGGGGACTTTAATGATGATCCATTGTGGCTAGTTTTAGCAGTTGTTGCTTATATTAAAGAAACAGGGGATTACAGTATCCTAGATGTAATGACCCCTTATGATAATGATGAGAGTAAAAGTGAACCCTTATCAGGGCATTTGAAGAGGTCTATTGATCATGTACTTAATAACCTAGGGCCTCACGGGCTTCCATTAATCGGCCGTGCAGATTGGAATGACTGTTTAAACCTAAACTGCTTTTCTACGGAGCCAGGGCAATCCTTTCAGACAACAACCAGCAAGGATGGTAAAGTTGCAGAATCAGTTATGATAGCCGGTATGTTCTGTTATATTGGGGATGAATATGTAAGCTTAATGGACAAGGTAGGTCAAGAACTTGAGGCTGACCGTGTTAGGGCAGAAGTAGGCAAGATGCGTGATATTATTATGGAAGATGGATGGGATGGTTCTTGGTTTGTCCGTGCTTATGATGATTTTGGCAATAAAATAGGAAGTAAAGAAAATGAAGAGGGACAAATCTTCATTGAATCCCAAGGACTTTGTGTGATGGGTAATTGCGGAATGGATGACGGTAAGGCCATTAAAGCCTTAGATTCTGTTGAAGAAAGGCTTGCTACAAAGTATGGGATAGTCCTATTAAATCCAGGATATACAAGATACTATGTAGAGTATGGGGAGATATCAACCTATCCTGCTGGATATAAGGAGAATGCAGGAATCTTCTGTCATAACAATGCTTGGATTATGGTAGCAGAGGCCATGGTAGGCCGAGGAGATAAGGCCTTTGATTATTATAAGAGGATTGCACCTGCATATACTGAAGAGCGTTCTCAGATCCATAGGATGGAGCCTTATGTATATTCTCAGATGATAGCAGGTAAAGATGCAAGCAGGTTTGGAGAAGCGAAAAATTCATGGTTGACAGGAACTGCATCTTGGAACTTTGTTGCAATATCTCAGTATATTCTTGGTATAAAGCCAGAGTATGATGGACTAATGATAGATCCAGCTATACCAAAGGAGTGGACAGAGTATAAGGTTACTCGACACTTTAGACAAGATATATATAAAATCACTGTTAAAAACCCAGATCATGTATCTAAGGGAGTGGTGAAACTAACAGTAGATGGAGAAGAGATAGAAGGGAACATAATCCCCTATCAAGGAGATAACAAAGAGTATGAAGTAGAAGTAATACTAGGTTAGTAATAAAGATATATTTATATGTGAATAGTCCTGATACTCTTCAGGACTATTTGCATTAACTGGAGGGTTTTATGAGGAAGTTTGAAGAAATTATTCAGGGCTTTATGGCCTTTTTAGCTTTGCTATTATTAATAAGCTCTGTATATGCTGTGGTGGAATGGGGGACTTCTTATATCTTTCCTTCTGATGCCCCTAGGGATAATTTCGTTGGACTAATAACAATGTCAGTTTGTGGTGTTTTTTTTGCTATCTGGTACAGAAAGATGTTTCAGAAAGAATTTGAAGTCTTTAGCCTAAAGGTTCATAAGAACAGTAGCATTGCCATCTTACTATTGTTAGGCTTAGGAGGTCAGTTTTTTGTCTCTTCTATCTTGTATTTTATAGAACCTATATTGGGGAAATTGCTTAGCTCCCATGGTAATACAATAGATTCCTTGATCCAGGGACACCCAGTTATTGTTCTTATGTACTCTGTACTTGTAGCCCCAATTGCTGAAGAAATAATTTTTCGTGGGGTGATTTTTAACAAACTTCTTTTAGCAGCAGACTTTTTTTCTGCAAACCTTATACAGGCAGTTCTTTTTGGCCTATATCATGGAAATGTTGTACAGGGGGTTTATGCCTTTGCCATGGGTTATCTATTAGGATATGTAGCCTATAAATATAAATCATTGTTTGCGGCTATACTTGTTCATATAGGGATCAATATAAGTCCCTTTATAATTATGAGTTTACCCCTGAAAATGGGATTGGAATATTATATGGCAACAGGCTTAATTGGGGTGTTTTTAATATTTTGTATTATACATTGGATAAAAAAGAAAATATAATATGTCCTTGCAAAGTGGAAAAAAACATTATGGTATGATATAATCCAAGGATAACTTGTAGTTACTTAATGACTGTTTTATAATCTTAGTCTTCTTTTAAGGGACTATTGGCTCTTCTATTGTACTCTTAGAGACGATAAGAAGGTTGCCCTATTGATAATAAAATGGTTTTAAGCGAAACAGGATAATTTAAAAGGAGGATTTGATTTATGAGAACAAATACCCGTACAATCCGGTTGGTACAACTGGCACTTTTTACAGCTATTATTATAATAATGGCATTTACACCTTTGGGATATATAAGAGTAGGCGCTTTATCTATAACCCTAATCGTTATACCGGTAACAGTGGGGGCAATTATTATGGAACCTTTAGATGGAGCTATATTAGGAGGAATCTTTGGATTAACAAGCTTAGCACAATGTTTTGGAATAGATCCATTTGGTACAACATTATTTGGCATTAATCCAGTAGCTACAATTATATTATGTATGGTTCCCCGTATATTAATGGGATGGTTAACTTCATTGATTTATAAGGCTGTTAAAAAGGGAAGTAAAAGAAAGAGCTTAGCCCATATGGCAGCTAATCTGGCTGGTCCTATACTTAATACAGTTCTATTTATTAGTGCACTGGTTATATTCTTCTATCAGACAGAATTTATTCAGGGAATTGCAACAGACTTAGCTAGTAATAACTTTATAACTTTTGTAATAGCCTTCGTTGGTATAAATGCTATTGTAGAAGTTCTAGTGTCCTTACTTGTAGGAAGTGCAATTACAACTACATTGGAAAAGGCCATAGCAAAACAATAAATTAATTATTTTTACATTTGACATAGGAATCAAAATGTGTTATCATTACCATATTGTGATTATGTATATTCACTATAAAAAAAAGAAGAGAATCCATCTCTCACCCATAACGTAAATTCGATTTATTGTGAAAGGGTTAATTATGAATAAGATAAATATCTTTCTCTCATAGTAGGGGAATTTATTAATATTATTGATATTAAGATGGATAATCTCGGTTATTCATCTTTTTTTGTAACTTTTAATGTTGTTATACTACGGAGGTGTAGTGCGATTAGCGATTTAATGATTAATGAACAGATCAGGGACAAAGAGGTTCGCCTGATAGGTGATGATGGAGAGCAGCTAGGTGTTATGTCTGCACAGGAGGCCAAGAATTTGGCTAGGGAAGCAAGTCTCGATTTGGTGAAGATTGCACCTAATGCAAAACCACCAGTTTGTAAAATTATTGACTACAATAAGCATAAGTACGAATTGGCTAAAAAGGATAAAGAGGCAAAAAAGAAACAAAAAACTATTGATGTTAAGGAAATTCGTATAACGCCAAATATTGAAGAAAATGATTTAACCACGAAAGCAAACATGGCAAGAAGATTCATCGAAAAAGGTGATAAAGTAAAGGTGACATTGCGTTTCCGTGGACGTGAGATGGCTCATAGAACAGCCTCAAAAGCAGTCCTTGATGGCTTCTATGAAAGACTTAAAGATGTTGCTGAGATAGACAAACCAGCTAAGTTTGAAGGAAGAAACATTACAATGTTCTTATCAGAGAAACGTTAAAGCATCATATACAGTGTTTGGTTTTCTATTATATTAATTGTATAGAAGACTGAGCTATTGTTCATGAAGGAGGAAGGAACATGGCTAAGATTAAAACAAATAGATCTGCTGCAAAGCGCTTTAGAGTGACTAAATCAGGTAAGTTAAAGAGGAGTAAGGCCAATAGAAGGCACATCTTAACAAAGAAATCACCTAAGAGAAAAAGGCAATTAAGAAAATCAACAATTACAGATGCATCTAATGAAAAAAATATGAAGAAAATTTTACCGTATCTGTAATAAGTTAAGATGAGGAGGAAGAAAAAATGGCAAGAGTCAAAGGCGGAGTAGTCGCCAGAAAAAAACATAATAAAGTTCTTAAGCTAGCTAAAGGATATCGCGGAGCTAGATCGAAACAATATAGAGTAGCAAAGCAATCAGTAATGAGAGCACAATCAACATCATTTGAAGGAAGAAAACAAAGAAAAAGACAATTCAGAAGATTGTGGGTTGCTAGAATCAATGCTGCAGCAAGGATCAATGGCTTATCCTATAGCAAATTTATGCATGGTTTAAAGCTTGCTAACATTGACATCAATAGAAAGATTCTTTCAGAGATGGCAATTCATGATGCAGAGGGATTTGCATCCTTAGTTGAACTAGCAAAAACTCAAATTGCATAATAATAGAATATATAAGATATAGTATAAAAAGAGTTAGAAATTATGATATAAACATAATTTCTAACTCTTTTTATATGACTTTAACAAAATACTTATTGCATAGAGATTGATAATAAAGTATTATGAACTTATAAAAGGTGGAATTTAATAAAAGATGGGAGTTGTAAATATGAAAAGAAATAGTTCTAATATACTTTGGGGGATATTTTTTATTGTAATAGGAGTAGGTTTTGCTGGTAATGTAATGAACTTATGGGATTTCGACTTGTTCTTCCGTGGCTGGTGGACTTTACTAATTATAATACCTTGTTTTATCAGTATGATACAGGGAGGATTTGGTATTGGTTCACTTATGGGATTTATATTTGGTGTGATATTATTAATATCATATCAGGTGGATTTGAATTTCAACATTTGGAGGATGATTGTTCCATTTACTCTAATATATATTGGATTAAGATTTATCTTTCAAAATGCCTTTCGTAAACCTAGAAAGTACAAGGTACATACGAGCCAAGATGGGATAGCTGATCCTTTTAATGAGGATGAACTACCAGAATATAATTCTGTATTTGCTGGCAATAAGGTGAATATAGATACAAATTTTTATGGTTTAACTTCTAATGCAGTATTTGGTTCCCTAACATTAGATTTGAGGAATGCAACTATTAGTCAAGATGTAGAGATTAATGCTAATGCAATATTTGGTGGAATTGACATCTATCTACCAAGCAATGTAAAGATTAAGACAAATAATGTACCGATTTTCGGGGGTATTAGCAACAAGTATCATAATGACTCAAGTTCAGAAGCGTATACAGTATATCTTAATTCTACTTGTATATTTGGGGGGATTGATATCAAATGACAAGCTTTCAAAAAACCATAAAATATCTAGCTATGGGATTTGCTGTTTTCCTAGGGATTTCTATTATAATAGCTTTGGCTAATTTAGGGTCAGTAATCTTAACATTTGTAACAGGAGAGAACTATAATACCAATAAGAATTTAATTGATTTTGAAGAAAGCTATACAGGTGTAGAAAGTATTGAAATAATAAACCTTATAGGTAAGATAGATATTAAAATAGCAAATGAATTTAAAGTCCAAGGGAACAATGTTACAGAAGGCTTTAAGGTTAATTTGTTAAAGGGTGGAAGATTAGAAATTAAAGAAAAGGGAGTAAAGAATATATTCAATTGGTTTGGTAATAAAGCACCTAGCTCGAAGGTGGTTTTATATCTACCAGAGGATTTTAAGGCTGATAAATTCTTGATTGAAGGCGGTGTTAGTGATATTACAATTGACAGTTTATCCACAAAAGAATTATACATTGATTCTGGTGTAGGAAGACTTAATGGTAAAAACATCTATGCTGAAAATGTGGATATTGATGGGGGTGTTGGAGATATAAGCCTTAAAAATGTCACCCTTTATGATGTAGATATAGATACTGGTGTAGGAAACTTATATATCCAAGGAGATATATTTGGAAGGAATGAATTTAATGGCGGAGTAGGGAAAGTACAAATTGATTTAAATGGAGATTCCCAGGACTATGACCTTGACATAGACTCCGGTATTGGTCAAATAAAGGTTAATGGAAAAAAACTTTCAGATGGAATCTATAGAGGCCAGGAAGCAATACACTGGATAACAATAGATGGGGGCATAGGAGAGATAGAAGTTAATTTTATAGAATAAATCAA
>CAZPWO010000012.1:0-23049 GCA_964590525.1 uncultured Herbinix sp.
AGAATTAAAAGATTCTTAGATACTCATTATTCTATGTGTAGGTTTTTAGTCAATTAAATATTATATCAATTAGCTCAAAGCAAAAGCTTTGGGTTTTTTTGTGTGTAAAGCTTTATGTCTTGACAAGAAACACAAACTGAAATACAATTATTTGTAATTATTAATAATCAATAGAAAATAATGTGTGTGAAAAAGAGTACAACATATTATATTAGAAACTAAATATATATGATATTGGCTCAAAGCGAATGCTTTGGTTTTTTTATAAATAAACAATTGAAATAAAAATAGGAAATTCAATTATTTTAAAATAAGGCTTCATAAGGGGTTGGAATGATGGATTTAGAAATATGCGTAATTGCTTATGTGGAGAATAGTATTGATAAACAATCAGATGAGAATTGGGGAAGTGTTGTCTCTACAATTCGGTTAAAGGATAATTATATAGGAGCTTTATCTGGCTTAGAGGATTTTTCCCATGTAATAATTTTAACATATTTACATGAAAGTCTCTTTGTTAAGGAAAAACATTTAAAAAGACATCCTAAAAACCTGACAGAGATGCCTTTGATAGGTATATTTTCACAACGTGCTAAAGACAGGCCCAATCCTATAGGACTGACGACGGTGAAGATTATTGATGTATTAGAAGATTCATTGTTAGTAGAGGGTTTAGATGCAATTAATGGAACCCCAGTAATAGATATTAAACCATACTATCCTCAATATGATAAAAAGGACAATGCCGTTGTACCTGAATGGGTAAACATTTTGATGGAGACTTATTTTTAAAGATAAAATAATAGCTCAAAGGTAGACAAGCTATCATATATATCAAGCTATTATTATGAAAAAAAAGAACTCTTAATGGTTGCTTTTAAATGTGATGTTAAGAAACAAGACTTTAACAAATCCAAAGAAGTTGATAAAATTAAGTGGCATAAACTAGATGATGCTGTAAATGCAGTGCGCGAATCCAGCATAGCCTGGCAACTACTGCAGGCCATTAATAATAAAGATAATAACAAATAATGATATTCTAAAGTAAATGTGCTATCATTTATTTAGATATGTTAAGATTAAAGTAAAATCAATGCTTATTATATATGAAGTAAATAGATTGATATGTTGTATAAAAGATATATAATGATATAAAGGAGTGAGGTTTATGGACAAGGAACATGCGATACAAAAGGGAATTGAGCTAATGACTAACTCGAAAATTGCAATGGTTGGAACTGTAGGTGAAGATGGATTTCCATACATTAAGGCTATGTTAAGTGTAACCAATGATGGCTTAAAAAATGTATGGTTCAGCACCAATACATCATCCAAAAGAGTTAATCAGATTTTAAACAATAAAAACGCCAGTGTATATTTTGTTGATGAAAAGCGTTATATGGGTTTGATGCTATTAGGTGAGATGGAAGTCCTACAAGATGAAGAATCAAGAAAAAAACTATGGGCTGATGGGGCTGAGAAGTATTACCCACTAGGTATAGATGATCCAGACTACAGTGTGCTAAAATTCACTGCAAGAAAGGGCAACTATTATCATGGATTGCAAAATGTAAGTTTTGACATTGACTAAGATAAGGTGAAAGCATATTTAGTTTTTAGAATAGGAGTTATAAATGGGATTTGCAAATATATTAGATTACGTAATTTTAGTATTAGGTATTGTAATAATGGTATATGGTATAGTTATGTGTATTCTCCGAAAACCTGAACTTACCTTAGATTATAATTGGCTGAAAGTAAAGAAAGAAGATGTTAGTAAATATACTATTGCATATGGGGTAGCCTATAGCATAATGGGTGCTTTTATGACAATACTAGGGGCTTCCCGTATTCTGTTTGAAGGGGAATACAGAGGAATAGTATTTATACTATACTTTGTTGTCTATTTGATTTTTATGGTAGCAACAAAAAGAATTCAAAAGAAATATACTGGAAGCAACTGATTGTACAAGTTGCAATTTATTATACCTATAGTATAATTGCATAGGTGGGACTGCTTTATTAGTCCACCGTTTTTAATATTATAATACTGGGAACTTGTCTCCTTTTTAAAAAAGGTAGGCATTTAGTCCCATCAACTGGAGGATGACATGTATAGTAAAGATGACTTGATTAAAGCGATTAAAGATATTGGAATTAAGCCAACAGATACCTTGCTAATCCACTCGTCAATGAAGGCGGTAGGTGAGGTTGAAGGTGGTGGAGATACAGTTATAGATGCATTTATGGAATGTTTGAAGGATGGATTGTTAATCTTCCCTACCCATACTTGGGAACAAATTAATAATGATTATAATATATTTTATCCTGAAACAGAGCCTTCCTGTGTAGGAATATTGGGTAATTTATTTATGAAAAGGCCAAATGTAATTCGGTCTCTACATCCTACCCATTCTGTTGCAGCATATGGAGCAGATGCCAAAGAATATGTTAAGGGTGAAGAGAACAGTGAGACCCCATGTGCAAGAGAAGGATGTTGGGGTAAGCTTTATGATAGGGGCGCTAAGATATTATTTCTTGGTTGTAGCCTAAAAAGCAATACCTTTATACACGGAGTAGAGGAATGGTGTGATATTCCTGATAGATTAACTGAAGAATATGTACCATTAAAAATAGCTATGCCAGATGGAACCATAATGGATAGGCCATCTTATAGACATAGTTTTCCTGCAGGCGTGGGAAATGTATCACATAATTATGATAAGATGTTAGAACCATATATTCATAAGGGAATAGCTAATAAAGCCTTTATTGGTGATGCAGAAAGTGTTTTATGCGATGCAGTAGGAATGGCTGACTATACAGCATATTTCCTAAAGAAAAAGCCAGATTTGTTTGATGATAAGAAGCCTATTCCAAAGGATTGGTATATAGACTAAGGTAGTGGGACAAGGGGATGAGATTGACATGACCCTTGTCCCACTATTTTTTATATTATGGATTATAAGCATCTCCAGTCTCTGTATTTAGGCATACTAAACTTAATAGGTCATTTGTGCTTAATGTATAATATATGATGTTTTCATCCCGATGTACTAGGTTCACCACTGCATTAGAACTTGTTCTCTTATCTTCATCTGAAAAAGCAAGAGGAATGTTTTTTGTTTTTTTTGAGCCCTTATTATAATAGAAGACAGAAGATGAATTTGTAAAGAATATACCATCTTCTGTTGGGTGAAATTGTTGCCCCCACTTGTTGATTTTATAGAGATTATCTCCAGTCATTAAATCCATAACATTTATATTACCATTTTTAATCTGATAATAAATTTTATCTTCATAAACAGTAGGAAAAAAACCATATTCAGCAATTAGAATGGATTCTCCACTACTTATGTTAACAGCCATTAACTTAGATGTATCTTCAAATGAAGAAAATATAATGTAATCACGGTATAAATTTGGCCATGCACAGCCTTCATCACTAAGAAGTTTTGAATCCTTCCCATCAAGTGAGGATTGATAAAGTTTATTTTCCTCATCGGTGTAATAAATATAATCCTCACTGACTAATAGGAAGTAAAAAGTATCTTCATTTAAGACTGTGAGATTCTCACCGTCTATATCAACCTTGCATATGGCATTATTAAGATCTTCATTAATAAAATAGATATAATTATCTAAGATATTAATGGAGTAGACCCTTTGCTTAAGTAGCAGGTTTTTTTCTCCTTCAGTGTCTTTTTTATATAGATAGTCATCCCCGTTAATATTGCGATAGAAAATAGTTTCCTTATAGTCGCATATATAACCACGATTAATAAGGTTGCTAGATGAGTTTCCTATTTCAGGGGTAGTAACAGATGATGATATACCATTAAAATCTTTTTTAGTATCTCTTCCTGTAATATTGTCTCTTGTATTATTCGGTTTACCATCTAAGCTACTATCAGCTACATTGTTTTCAGTGGTTATATTGTCATTTGTACATGCAGCTAAGAAAATTCCTGTAGTTATTAAAAATATTAAATAAAACTTTTTCATCTAATACCTCCTCTTTAAGTAAACGTTGCAATTTATAAAGTATATTACTTATTCATTTAGATAAGCATTGATTTTACGTTCTAATTCCATTATTAAGCTATCTAAGTTGATCACTCCCTTATGATAATCTAAATAATCATTCCAAAAAATTTCCTTAGATAAATTGAAAGAAAGATTCCCATTAGAGTATATGTCAAACAAGTCCTGAGTAAGTGGACTTTCATTATAGGAGTAATAGTCTATATCATTCAATATAAATGTATCAAATTGTGTTGACATAGTTCCGCATAAATCTGCTATATAGTTAAGTGCATTTTCCAAATTATCTGAATTTGGATTAACACACAAATACACACAATTAATACTATTTGCTATCTTCCCATTAGATTCTATAGGAGGTAAAGGTCTAGCTCTTAATAGATCATAAGCATCTTCGTCTCTCATACTAAACTTATAAATGAGTAATTCAAATAAGAAATTATCATAGTAGTTCTCAAAACCTACATCAACAGGTTGGTAGATAGAAGATGAAATATCTTCTGCTTCTGCCGATCTAATCTTAGACAAGTGCCTACATAGGTCTCTGAATAGTGGAGTGTCAAAATATGCCTTATTGTCTTTAATGCCATAAAAATCTACGTACTGGGCGATGGCATATGAGTCCACATGCCAAGATGGAAAACCATATCTATCCAAGGTATCAGGATTATGCTTAAGGTCTTTTGCAAGTTGAATTAATTCATCTATACTATTAATGTCTTCTATCTTAATACCTTCTTCTTTGCAGTTTTCTTCATGGTATACAATGCAGTTGGCATCAACTGTGATTGGGATCATCCAAATGTCTCCGTCTTCTGATGTAGCAGCATCTTTTAAGTAAGGGAAGCATAAATCCAGATAATCTATAACTTCTGGAATATCATTTAGCGGATGGAAGGGTTGCTTATCTCTTATACTTCTTGAAAAAACATGATCAGAGCTCATAAGGCATAAATCAAAATTAGAGTCACCAGCAAGAATGGTTAAGGCAAAATTTTCTTCTGACAGAGTATCAGAAGAAATATTATAACCGCATCCAGGGGGAAATTCTGCGTAAAAGGATGGTTGGTAGATTTTAAGTGGCATATTATTCTTCATAGACTTATCATTATCAACACGGGTAACCATCTTGTTTGCATTATTAAGAATATATGTGTAGCCATCTTGATATAAGATATCGTTTCCAGTCATTGCGACTATATCTGTCATAATTTCTGCTTTGCTACTTCCATCTTCTCTTTTTGTAACATATAGCCTTTGATCATGAAACTTGGAATAAATAATATTATCATCTATAGAATCATATGCAAATGAAAAGACATATCCAATATCATTATTATATGTTTTCTCACCAAACACCTCTTGGTCCGTGTCATAGACAGTAAAATAATAGCCCCCAATACTGTCATAGGCATAAAATAATAAGTTGTCATTATCTGTTTTAGAAAACAAGATGACATTAGGAATATCTAAGGCTTTAGTAGATTTAGTCTCAGTATTATAAACAGCGACGGTTTCCCCCATATAGTAATAATCATCATCTTCATCATAGCGTACGTATTCCTGTTCTAAATCGTAGTTTTCACTCCATCGAATATAATAAATATTATCATTAATTATTTCCATTTTTATAAGGCCAGTAGTATCTTTAGCAATTATAAATTCATTAACAAGACCACTTGTTAAATCAAGTTGCTTAAAGGCGACATCTTCCTCTAAATAGGAGAAACAATAGATATAGTTATCATCTATACATAAATTTGTGTCCATATCTTCAACTTCCCCAATTTCATATTCCTTTATTAAAGTTCCATTTTCATTATAACAATATAAACTTGTACTATCTTCAGTGGTAAAATATAAATTCCTCTTTTCATCTACGGTAAAGGAAGTCACTTCACCCATGGGATATGTAAAATGTTTTTCACTATCATCTGTTATTATAGTGTTTTTATCTCTTGCACAGGAAGCTAATAAAAACACAGTAAGTATAAAAAAACTAAAAACAATTATCTTTTTTTTCATATTCTCATCCTCTCATCCTGGTAAAGTTTAAATTAAAAAATTTATAATATAAAGTTAATAGAAATCTATTACAATTCAATGTCTTGATTGTAAAACCATTTAAAAGAATTGTCAAGAAAACATTGACAGTAAATATAAAGTGACCTAATATTAAATTGAATTAAAGGGGGAATTGATATGAGTTTTCATAAAAAAAGTAAGTTATGCCTTGTTCCAAGCTTAATAGGAATACTAATATTTTATCTTGTTCCTTTTATTCGTGTGCTTTATTATTCTTTTATAAAAAGCCAATTTAAAAAGGACTTCGTAGGTTTGCAAAATTATAAAGATGTTTTAAGTAATGAATATTTTCAATTGGCCTTAAAAAACACTGTCCTACTTATAATAATAGCTGTTCCACTTATTCTGCTATTTGCATTGCTACTATCTATTGTATTAGTTACTACAACAAAGTGGCTTCATAGGACAAGGTTTGCCTTTGTTATGCCAATGGTACTACCAGCAGCTGGTGTAATAACTATATGGAAGATGGTTTTTGCCCCATTTGATTCAGCAATACCTATATATATGCTGTTTTTCTGGAAAAACACAGGAATTTTAATAATTATATTGACGGCAGCCTTTTCAACAATTGAGAGACAAGTCATAGAAGCGGCAGAATTAGATGGGGTAAGTAGCTTTCAAAAACATAGATATATAACAGTACCCTTGATTTTTCCTACGATTTTATTTTCGGGCTTACTATCTATAGTTAATTCCTTTAAAATCTTCCGTGAGAGTTATTTATATTATGCAAGTAATTATCCACCAAACCATAGTTACACCTTACAATATTATATGAACAATCATTTTCTAAAACTTAATTATCAAAATCTTTCTGTAGGGGCTGTCATCACCTGTATGGTCATTTTAGTAATAATAGGATTGGGATTAATAGTGCAAGGGAGGTTGTCACGGGATGTTACATAAGAAAATAAGAAATTTTTTAACTGTTATATGTATTTTGGCATTAGGGATTGTATTTATTTTCCCAGTGTTTTTAACAGTAATAGCTTCATTTATAGAAGAGGGCCAGCTTGCATTGATTTTTGACACATCCAATTGGTGGAAGACAATATTTCCTTTAAAAGCAAGTTTATCTTCTTATGATAGCTTGTTCTTTGATTTCTTCCCCTTTTATAAATTGTTTTGGAACTCAGTTTTATATTCCGTTGTAATAACCATTTTTGGCTTAGTAGTTGGTTTTCTTGCGGCTTTTTCTTTTTATTATTCTGAATTTAGAGGGAAGAAAACATTATATGTGATTTACATATTGCTAATGATGATGCCCCTTCAAGTAACTATTTTGCCCAATTATATTGGATTAAGGGAAATGAATCTTCTAAATACTCCATATGCTATTATTCTTCCCCTAGTATTTTCGCCTTTTGCTGTAGTTATTATGAGGCAATATATGACTGGCTTAGATAGGGATATTATTGAAGCAGGAAGATTGGAGACCAGTTCAATTATAAGAATTCTTACTAATATAGTTGTTCCCCAGATAAAGGTCTGTATAAGTGCTCTTGTCTTATTTATATTTGTTGACTCTTGGAGCATGTTAGAACAGCCACTTCTCCTGGTTAAAGACGACAAGTTAAGAACAATGACCAGTCTTTTTTCTATTAATATTACAGAAGTAAGTGTAGGTATTCTTTTAGCTGCATCAGTGATTTATCTAATACCTGTCCTTATATTATATTTGAACTTTAGTGAGCAGTTAGAGGAAGGATTTGCCCTTAATAGGCTATCTTTAAGAAGTTAAATTATGGGAAATGGAGAGTGTATATGAAAAAGCATATGTCGATTATTTTTGCAATAGTATTTTTTGTCCTTATGATAATTTGCACCATTTTAGCAAGGCCTATTCATGATTCTAGATTGCCAAATGTGAACGTTGAAAAGGTAAGGCAAAGACCATTTACAATATCCTTGAATCTTGAAGATGGGACACAAGTAACAACAAGCCAGGGGAAGTTGGCAATACCCATAGATATAGTCCGTGAAGGAAGTGTCTACCTGTTACAAGAGAGAAAGCATTACAATGAGATGGAATCCTATGTAGAATTAGTATATATAGAACTAGGGCAGATAGAAGGGGATTATGTTGAGGTTAAAGAGGGATTAAGCAGTAATGATAAGATAATAATAGAAAGCGAAAGAAAGTTAAGGAGTGGGGAAAGGGTATTGGTTTCTAATTGATGAAAGATTAGTAGTAAGATTAATATAATAAGACAAAGAACAGGTTCAACATCTTAGAGGTTGAACCTGTTCTTTGTTTTTACCAATTACATAAGATAAAGTATTAAAAATAATAATAATCCTAGAATAAGTGCAGATATCAATGTAAGAATTAATGTTTTCCTCATATAGGGACCCTCCTAGGATATTACTTATTAAAGTTACTTACTAAAGTTTTCTATTGCTATTGAACCAGTTTACCGTCATAATAAACTGTTACTTTCTCATTAGAAAGTGTGCCGTAGTTTGACCAATCTGTTTTAGCAAAACGAATATTAAGTGTAAGTGCTCCATCACCAGGGGAAAGAGTTTCATCAGAGTCAACTGTTATAACTAAGCTCTGATTTGATATCTCACCCTTTACGGAAGAGGTTAAAGCTGCATACCAAGGAGCAACATTTAATTGCAGGGCAGCATGATCACACCATAGATTCTGGTTAGCAGTGCTCATACCATCTGCAGTAAATACTATTTTAAGTTTTGACAAATCAATAGTTCCTTTTTCTGAAACTAATGAGTAGTTCTGGTTAACAGTATTACCACTAACTGAGCTTGTTACACTTGCAAGTGGTTGTACGTCTCCTGGAATAGGTGTTACACCTGGGGTTGGAGTAGGTGTAGGCACATCTGGTTTAGGAGTAGGTGTAGGATCAGGTATTGGTGTAGGTGTAGGCACATCTGGTTTAGGAGTAGGTGTAGGATCAGGCTTTGGACTAGGTGTAGGAATGTCCCCAATATAATCTTCTATAATAGAGAAGAAAGCAGGTTTTGCCTTATAATCACCATCAAATAATAATGGATATCCTCCGAGCCAACTAGTTCTATCTGTTACACCCCAAAAGATAACTGTAGTAATATTCATACCTTCATTTTGCAATTCAACTACCTTATTAATAAGGGATTTATATCTTCGAGCTTGTGCATTTAAGGCATTAGCATCATTATTAGGTTGTCTCATATCTAGCTCAGTCAAATGCATCTCAAGATCTAAAGAATTGTATTTGCGTACTGATCTTTCAAACATATCTAGGCTTGGATACTCCATAACCCAATGGGATTGCATACCCATACCATCGACTAAATTTTTACTTTTAAGTTCCACAAGAATGTCATAGATGAAGTCGCTTTTTTTATCTTCATATTCATTGTAATCATTGTAAAAGAGCTTACAGCCTTCTGGAGCATACTTTCTGGCATATTCAAAGGCCTTTACAATAAACTCTTCCCCAACAGTTTGCATCCAAAGAGAGTTTCCGTTAGTTACATTGTTTGAACCAGGATTACGCATGCCAGTTGAGGTATTTGGATCAACTGCTTCATTTACAACATCCCAAGCATAAACATCAACATTTGGATAGGTATCTTCTATAAGTTCCATTACATTTTTAATATAATTTTCCATCCTTTGAAGCATTACTTCTTTTGATGCCCATGGATCATTGGAGTTTTGAGAGTAATTTTCCCTAAAGAACCAATCTGGTGTCTGGCTATGCCATACCAAAGTATGTCCTCTAACTGGTATATTATTGGCCTCAGCAAATTCAAATAAAGTTCTAGAAGCCCTTAAGTTTATCTGAGGATTAACTTGATTATTGTTATCTTCCATGTAGCCAATTGTTGCATTATAATCCAAGACAGCATCTGGTTTTAGCTCGTTACCAAACGTTAGAGAGTTATAATGTTTTAACATAAGTTCCTTTGCTGGCGCAGGACCAATTTCAGAAACAGTAGCAGCTCCTCCAACAACGAAGTAATTAGAAAAAACATCTTTCAATCCAGGAACTTCATCTTCTATATCAGGTAGCTCAGTAGGCCTTGCAGTAAAATCGTCAATATAAAAGTCCATTAAATCCTGGGGGGAAGGTGATGTACTCCACTCTGTCTCAACGTATAAGTAAACATCTGATGCATCTGTAGGAACGGTATATTCACCTTCTAGAAGTGTCCATTGTCCCTTAGGAACAGAAGAAGTCATAATGTTTTTGTACTGATCTTCAATCCCATCATTATACTGAAGCTGTAGACTGAAACCTTGGTTATTGGAATAAGAATTACCTACATACTTAACATAAACGCTAAAGTCATAGGTTATACCAAGTGTTAAAACATCTGTTTTATCACACATTGGTCCGTTCCAAGTTTCTGTACGGTTGCTAACTTTAAGGCTTTGAGAGCCGGAGCGAGCTTCTTCTGAACTTAGCTCAACAAACTCTTCTTCACCTCTTGGAATCCACTCTCCTAGTCCATCTTCAAAATCATCGTTAATTAATGTGCCAGCTGCTTCTGATGTTGAAATGTTGTTAGTAATAACAGTTGGAATAATTAGTGTCAAAGCTGTTAGCAGTGCTAGAAATCTTCGTTTTTTCATCTTAAACCTCCTTTAAATATATTGAATTAGTTTCATTCCAATTAGATGATTTTTCAAAATAAAAGCTTAAAGAATATGTGCAAAGAAAAACAAGTCTAAATATGGAACTAATCCTATTATAATGGAATATTCTTTAAAATGGAAGTGAAAACGTAAAAAAACTACTAATACTTTAGTACTGTACAAAAAGAAAAAACAGCATATAGTAAAGAGAAAAATTTAATATTAAAAAATGGGTTTTATCCTGTTGAACTTGTTGCAAAAGACCAGGTTGGACAAGAGTTTGAAAGAATTCTGGAATAGATACTATCCTACCACATAAGGTTATCAGTAGCATCCTGTGACATCAACTAAAACCTAGTATTCTCAAAAAATATATGTTATAGAACCGCCAACAGCTTATAAAACATGATAAAAAGGGCCGAATCTACGGTTACAAAAAACGAGAGAAAATTGACTTCATTTTGGCATGCTTATTTCTACTATAATATAATGTAAAAACTGAAAAATTAACCTGCATTTCACTTACAGAAGTAGAATTTCCTTTGCAAAACATAAGATTTTGGTTCAAAAGTGGGATATCGTTTTACAGGCAACCTATAAGTGGCTAAAAAATACAAAAACTAGTTGACAAGGATAAAATAAATATGTATAATCACAATAATATAACAATAAGGACGCATTAAAACAAAATAAGTAGAGTTGAGTAAAGAAGTATACATTAATGTTTTTAAAACATTTAAGTTGTGGGATAAATTTTTAATACACAATACTATAGTAATTATGGAGCAAAATTAACTGTAACAGTAGATTAACAATATTTCAATGCATGCACAATAGGCGCGGGGAAAAAGTAAAAGAAGAGCACATTGTTAAAAGTGAACAAAATATTAAGCTGGCTTTGAATGTAAAGATAATAAATAATACAGTTAATAAAAATTGAGGAGGTGTTACTGATGAAGAAACGTAATAAAGAACGTGCGCTTATAAGTTTATACTTTTTAAATGGAAGTAGTGACTGTTGTAATTAAACTGCATAAAGGGAAAATCATATACTTTACATCATAAATTTTAAATCTAAACACATTATCTTTACATTTTAAGTATAAAACCATTAAATAGCATATTTGATATAGCTATTTAATGGTTTTTAATAAAACATTAAAGAGTTATCTAAAAATAATTTTTACGGAGGAATATATAGATAAGAGTAAAGGGGCAGAAGCTTGCCAGTAATTGAGTAAACAACATATCAAAACTTCTTACTTACATTTTTGTTTTTCAGGTTAGCCCCATGATTTGGGTGGATGTCCAACAAATAACACCAACAGTAAATCAGTTTACAAAACTAGTTAACAAAGGTAAAACAATTGCGTATAATTATTAGAAACAGACAAGAAAAACACATTAAAGATAATATAAGTAGAGTTGAATAAATAGGCATTTGTTAATGTTTTTAAAAGATTCAAGTTGTGGGGTAAATTATAAATGTGGAACACTAGATTAATTATGAAGCAAAATTAACTGTAACAGCAGATTAACAACATGCTGATTATATAAGGAGGAGAGAAATGCAATATTGTGGTTCATATTATAATTATAAAGTTAAAACAGATGATGGAAGTATGTTAGTTATGAACATGAGGACACAAGCAAAAATTAAGATTCCAAAAAAATATGTTTCTAAAATATCATATGTTATAGATTCAAATGTTAAAAGTCAAATAGACGAGAAAAAAGCATCAAAATTACTTGAAGGAGGTTTTGTAGTCAAAGATACTTTAGATGAAAGCAAACTTATTGAAATGAAAATTAATGAAGTTGTTTTTGGAAATCAATCATTAGATGTAGTAATACTTCCTACTTTAGACTGCAACTTTAGGTGTACGTATTGTTTTGAGACTGCTAATGACTATCGAATGTCACTGGAGACAGAGGAAAGGGTAATTAAATTTTTTGAGAGGGAAATACCTCGTTGTAAGCAATTAAGACTTTCTTGGTTTGGTGGAGAGCCCTTAGTGTGTATGGAGCAAGTTCTTAGAATGACCCGAAAGATTAATAATATATGTAAAGAAAACAAGATTCCAATGCACGGTACCATGAGTACAAACGGGTATTGTTTGGAAGTGCCCGTATTTCGGGAACTGATAAAAAACCGTATAACTGAGTTTCAAATATGTTTAGATGGACCCGAAGAATTTCATAATGTTTCAAGACCACATTTTTCAAATGATGATTCATATAGCAAAATATTAGGGAACTTAATAAATATAAAAAACAATGTACGTTCAGGTGTTTATAAAATTGCTATAAGATGTAATGTTTCGCCTACTGTTGAGCCTTACATGGAAGAGTATATGGATGATCTATCAAAGTATTTTAAAGGGGATAATCGTTTTCCTTTAGTATTTCAATGTGTGCGCAATTGGGGCGGGGAGAAAGTAAAAGAAGAGCAAATTGTTAAAAGTGAACAAGAAGTTTATAAAAAGTTATATAAAATGGCAGGTGAAAAAGGATTATATTCTGCGGATAGCATAAGTTTTGCCCCTGTTGTTGGTGTTTGTCAAGCTGCTAAAAAAAATGGATATATGATTAGTCCAAAAGGGGATTTACATAAATGCTCTCTTGCAATGTTTAATAATGACACAAAAAATGTTGATCAAATAGGTACAATTGACATGAATGGAAAAGCAGTGATAAATGAGGAAAAGTTAGCAAAATGGCTAATGGGAATGACTGAACACAAAGACAATTGTAAAGAGTGTTTTTTATTTCCATATTGTATGGGAGGACATTGTCCTTATTCAAAAAACATTTTGAATAGAAATACCTGTAATTTAGATATTAAATCAATGTTAAAAGAACACTTGTTAAATTATGACAAGAAGCATTCAATAAAGGTTTGGGATGAGACGTAATTTAGTGAACAAAATGTCAAGTTAGCTTTGAATGTAAAGATAATAAATAATACAGTTAATAAAATATTAAAGAGTTATAAAAAGGATTGGGAGGGAAGATAATGACAAATAATAATATAATAAAAAAAACAAATCAAGTATTGGAGGAGAATGGGATTTACTTAAGTGAAAATTTAGAAACTTATCTTGATATTGATTCACTAACTTTTATGTCTATATTAGTAGGCATTGAAGAAGAATTTAAAATCAATATTCCAGAAAAATATTTAACCGATATGGCGACATCTATATCAGAAATGTATGATTTTATAGAAAGAGTGTTAGATGATCCTGAAAGCAAGTCTGATTTAAGTATTAATGAAGAATTCACGATGTAATGTTTTGTAAAAAACGTATGTATATAGTGGTTTAAATATGTTAATTTTAAAACAACAAAATAAGGCAATTATTATTTTATAGACATTGATAAATCTAATATAGGGAGGGTTTATATGGGACAAAAGAAAAAGGTTGTAGTATTAGATTCTGGTCTGGATCCAAATAGTAATTTAGCAAAAAAGATTAATTTTAAGGGAGGGTTAGGAATATATGTTGATTCGGACAATAAAACTCAGATCGAATATAAGGCTATCGATGATATAGGACACGGTACTGCTGTGTCCTCACTCATATATAAATTGTGTAGTGATATTGAAATTATACCTATTAAAATAATATATGAAGGGATGATTTCGTCTACTGAGACTATGATTGAGGCTTTGGAATATATTTATCAAAATATAGAATGTGATGTCATTAATATTAGTGCTGGTATAGTTAGCTGCGATAATATAAAAAAACTGTACGATGTTTGTAAAAGGCTGGCGGAAAAGGGCGTGATTATTGTTTCGGCATATGATAATGGGGGGGCTGTATCATATCCAGCAGCATTTGATTGTGTTATAGGTATTACAGGAGAACGGAAAAAAAAGAAAGCTTTTGATTTCAAAAGAATTCTAAATGATAACGCTGATTATTTAGGAGTAGATAAGGAAAGAAATCTTTCTTGGATAAACAATGGATATAAGCTTATTTCTGGAAATAGCTTTATTACTCCTGAATTCATATATAGGGTACTTGAAATTAAAAAAAGAAAAATTGAGAATTTCAGTGAAGTTGTATGTGAGTTGAATAATATGGCGTCGGATACGATCTATTATAATAAACACAAAGTAAGTAATATAGAATTTAAAATAAAGAAAGCTATTGTATTCCCATATAATAAAGAAATGCATAGCTTGGCAAGATATGAGGATTTATTAGATTTTAAAATTGTTGACTTTTATGATACAAAATACTCATATAACGTTGGTAAAGTAATATCAGAATCAATAGATAATAAAATTATTAAAAACATTCTTTCTTTAGATTGGAATAGTGATTTTGACACTTTCATATTGGGACATAACAGTATTATTTCAGAGTCTATAGGTATAGATATTGAAAGCTATATTGTTAAAAAGTGCATAGAAAATAATAAGAATTTATTTTCATGTAAAGATATTAGAAATAAGAAAGAAATAAGAGAAAGTAATATTAATTTATATTGTCCACATGTTGACAGTATAAAAAAATCAGAAGCCTTACAAATGCATGTTATGGGATGTCCCGTGTTAGGTGTAGTCGGAACGGGACCTAGCCAGGGGAAATTTACAATTCAGTTAGGTATTCGAAGGGAACTTATTAAGCGTGGATTTAATGTAGGGCAACTTGGCACAGAGCCCACTGCTCCTTTATTCGGAATGGATGCGGTCTTTCCCATGGGCCATGAATCGGCAGTATATGTAAAAGGATTTGATGCTATAGTTGCTATTAATCAAATACTTGGACATATAGAAGAAAAAGAACCTGATATAATAATTTTTGGAAGTCAATCTAATACTGTTCCGCTTCATGTAGGAGGATCTCAGGATTATCCTATAGTACAGCATGAACTATTATTAGGTGGTCAAGCAGAAGCATATATTTTATGTGTTAGTAATGATGCATCACTTGAATATATTAGTAGAACAATATCGTATTTAAAAGGCATATATACATCTGATGTTATAGCTATTGCTATATCTCCATTATCAATGGTAACAAGGTGGTCAAGCATTAATGTAAAAAAAGAATTAATTGATAAAAGTGAGGTGGATAAATTGGCCAATGATTTAAAGGAAAGATTTCCAATCCCCGTATTAGAAATGAATCACACTAATTTTTATGGAGAGATATGCGACATTATAGAAAATTATTTCAGTTAATCATGAAATGTCAGAGGGCTAAACATATAAGGATAAGGATTGATTGATATTTTGCAAATATTCTAGTAAAGAATATAGACAATACTTATAGAAGGGAAAAGATACAATGAGTTTTATTGCTTTCATTGTAAGGTTAATCTAATGAAAAAAGAAAAAAACAAATATTGGAGCAATATAGCATACATTTTAAACAAAACCTGGAAACATGATAGGATAATGTACTTATGGATTATATTTTCTGGAATTTCATATACACTAGTATCGCTTTTAGGAGTATATTTACCTATGGTTACAGTAAGTGGTCTAGAAAATAAATGGAAAATAGAAAAACTCTTATTTATTATAGTTATTTTTACTTTTCTTTTAGCTCTATTTAACTATATAAAAGCAAAAATGGATTCTAATTACTTTGTTACACAAGAAGTAAGTAGACATCGTTATCTAAAGGCGGTCAGTGAAAAGGTTATGACTTGTAATTATTACAAGCTTGAAAGTCCTGAAACGCAAGTTAAAATTAATCAAGTAGGAAATTTGGTATATACAGGTGCATCCAACGTTGGCATTAATGGAGTTCAAAACAATCTGAAATCATTAATAATAACTTTGCTAGGTTCATTTACTTATATTGCGGTATTAAAAAGCCTAGGTGTAGTAATAGTTATACTCAGGCTTATAAATGGTGTTGGATATTATTGGTTAAGTGGAAAGTCAGATCTATTTGTACATAAGAATAGAGATTCATGGGCTGTAATAGACAAAAAAATTTCATATACAAACGATAAGCTGACTAGGAGTGAGTTTGCAAAAGATATACGTAATTTCAATTGTACAGAATGGTTAATGAAAAAGTTGAATTCTTTGATCTTTGAAAGGAGCAAGTGGTTTAAAAAAGTACAAAGAAAAAAGACAAGTAATGAATTCTATAAATCTGGTCTGAGTATAGCCATTGATATTGGTGTATTTGCTTATATTATATATATGGTTTTAGATAATCGGATTACAGTATCACAATTTATACTTTATTGGGGAGCGGCTAACCAATTATCAGGTTTTTTTGAAGGTATTTTTAATTCCTTATCAAAGATGCGTGGTGCAAGTTTGGATGTTTCAATTATTAGGAGTTTTTTAGATAGTGATAATATAGAAGTTGATAGGGAAACATCAAATAAAAAATCAGAAGATATGGATGTGAGTCAGGGAATAAGTATTCGTTTTGAACACATATATTTCAAATATGACAATACAGATTCCTATATTATAAAAGACTTTAATACTATAGTTAATGCTGGTGAAAAGATATCATTGGTTGGTATGAATGGGGCTGGCAAAACAACCTTGATAAAGCTCTTATGTGGTTTCTATAAACCTACTAAGGGGAATATCTATATAAATGACATACCTATTGATGAAATTTCCAACCAAGACATGCTTTCATTAATATCCGCTGTATTTCAGGATTCTATTATATTGCCATTTTCAGTTGCTCAAAACATTGCACTTACTCCAAATGAATCCATTAACTACGATAAAGTTCATAAGTGTATTGAAACAGCAGGATTAAGTGAAAGATTAAAGGATGTCAATTTGCCATTAGTAAAAGCGGCCAATGAAAATGGTATAGAACTTTCTGGTGGAGAAAAACAAAAATTATTTCTTGCTAGAGCTTTATATAAGGACTCTGATATTTTAATATTGGATGAGCCAACTGCAGCATTAGATCCTTTGGCAGAAAGGGATATGTATTTGAAATATGGGGAGTTTTCAGAAGGGAAAACAGTAATATTCATATCTCATCGCCTAGCCAGTACTTCTTTTTGTGATAGAATATTATTCTTAAAGGACGGCTGTATACATGAAGAAGGAACACATGAACAACTAATAGACAAGGGAGGAGAATATTTCGAGGTCTTTAACATACAAAAGAAATATTATCAGGATAAATTAGGAGAGGGAGTCTATGAAAAACAGGAAAATTGATAAAATAAAAGAAGCTTATTCTATTGTTTCTATGGTAGACAAAAAAATAATTCCAACTTGTCTTATTTTTGCTATTCTCACCAGTTTGGAGCCTTATATAGATTTAATCATGATAACACTTGTTCTAGATGAGCTTATTAATGAAAAAAGGATTTCAACAATATTTATGATTTTAATTGTGATAATTGTTTTTAAAATTGTAATTAGAGGTTTGATTATCTTCATTAATCACAAAAAAGATTACAGAATGTTTATTAGTGGGCATACTTATAAAAAAATAAAAACAAAAAAGTTTATGAATGTTAAATTTGAACAATTGGAAACCCCAGAGTTTGAGGATATACGCCAAGGTGTTCGATATAGTGATGAAAATATGAGCACATTCAACAATCTAGTAAATGTATTTCAAGACATATTTCGTGGGATTTTCTCAATTATTGTGGCAGTTATTATATTGTCTTCTTTATTTATAAAGGTGTTTGTAGAACAGGGAAGTAATAATACTTATACAATACTAGCAATAATATTATTAACAATAATTGTTTATGTATTAACTAAACTCTCTGTACAACAACAAAATAAATCTGAAACAGCATTAGTAGAATTATATAACAAGATTAATACAAGTAATAGATTAGGTATGAACTTGGCTAACATGGTAATATTTAATTATAGTGCTGGTAAGGATGTTAGAATTAACAATATGGATAAAATTGTTGGGGATGAGATGGATAATGGGCAAGCAAAATCTGAACCTTTGTTAAAGGGTATAGGGAAACACACAAGCTTGCCTGGAGCTATTGGAAGTGCATCATCAGCAATTATAGGAGGAATTGTATATTCTCTTGTGAGTCTTTACGTATTTGCAGGATATATAAGTGTTAGTAATATCCTTTTATATGCCAATAGCGTTCAGAATCTTATTGGATGTATTACATCTTTAGTTTTTCTCTTTGGTAATATCGGGGTACTGTTAGTACGTCTTGAACCCACATTAAAATTGCTAGAAATGCCTGAGGAGAGTGTGGAATCTTCAAAAAAAGGTATTCATCTGGGAGAATATTATGAAATAATATTTGATGATGTCTCCTTTAAATATCCCCAGAGTGATCAGTGGGCTTTGAAAAATGTTTCTTTTAAGCTTTCTTCTAAAGAAAGAACAGCTATTGTTGGAAGTAATGGGGCAGGAAAAACAACAGTAGTAAAGTTATTAAGTCGTCTCTATAAACCCACAAAGGGAAGGATACTATTAAATGGAATTAATATAGAAGAAATATCTGTTGAAGATTATAGACCATTGTTAGGAATTTTATTTCAGGATTTTAAACTCTTTTCCTTTAGCATAGGACAAAACATATCAGTTTCAGATGTTTATGATTCGGAGGAAGCTGAGAAAGTGCTAGTAGAGGCAGGATTTTCCCGTCGACTAGAAACATTGCCCTTAAAATTAGATACACCTTTATATAATGATTTTGATAATAATGGAGTTGAAATATCAGGAGGCGAGGCACAAAAGATAGCTATTGCCCGAATGTTGTATAGGGATTCGCCAATTGTTATTCTAGATGAACCAACTTCTGCCTTAGATCCGATATCTGAAGCAGAAATATATGAAAGTTTTAATTCTATAATAGAAAACAAATTAGCTATCTTTGTTTCCCATAGATTATCCGCATGCAAATTTTGTGATAATATATTAGTTTTCTCTGATGGTGAGTTGATTGAAAATGATAGCCATGACTCTTTGTTAAAAAACAAGGAAGGGACATACTACAAGTTATGGGAGGCACAGGCCCAGTATTATAGATAATTACTTAAATAACCTTGTAATAAACTATATTAGAAATCTTTTATGGGGGGGATTTATTGAAGAGTTATAAAACGTTAGAAATAACTGAAAAACCTAGTGTAATGACATACGCTCATCATGCTTATATACATGCGATTTTAGAAAGTGACATGTGCATTGGGCCAATTTTGTTTGAGTTTAAAGTTGAAGAATACAAAAATTACGACTGGAATATATGCGAAAGTAATATAACATTGGAAGAAAAAAAAGACGACATATTTAAAATAGTAGGATCAAAATATGGTGAAAATCAAATGTGTAGCATTATGAGACCACTTGGTTTAAGAGATGTGTTGACCGTAGAGTTGATTTATCAGCAGTACACACATGCAGAAACTTTATTTAGTATTGTTGTTGCAACTGATGAAAATTTAAACAATAATATAATTAAATATCAACATGTATCCTCGTCAGGTGTTGGATATAAAAGAGGTGAGGAATATATAAATTTAAAGCATGTTACAGAGTGTTGTTTGCCATTAAAAATGAGAATACAACATGATTCAGACAAATTAAATTACTACTTAATGAATGAGGAAGGCAAATGGATACATGCATATAATTCTGCTTTACCTATAGAAATAAAGGAAAAACCTTTGTTTATTGGTGTTTGTGCTAAGGCTGATGAAAATCAATTTTATAACTGGAAGTATGCAAATTATATCCAATTGTTATACAAGCCGAATCAAATTTGGTTGTCTATTGATTATTATAATATACCCTGCAGAAGACATAGTTATCATCATCTTCATAATTTTTGTGAATTCACCCATGTGGATAGTTTAGAGGCAAAAAAAATTTATGGTGATATATGCAAATATGTAGAATGGCAATTAATGCACAATCGATATGTAACAATTTGGTTAGATGAATATTATATATCAGATAGGGAGAATTTTAAAAGAAGACATCATATACATCAAAATCTGATTTTTGGATATAATAGTAATTCTAAAACCTTTAAACTATTAGGTTATAACAAAAGATTACAAGAAACTCAGGTTACCTATGACGTATTTAAAAAAGCATTTAATCAAGGTGGACAGGAATATGATATAGAAGTAATTAAATATAAGCCAAACAATGAGATTTTTAAGTTCAATAAAAATAATTTTTACATCATGATAGAACTGTATTTGAAAGGCAAAGATCCCAAAATACTATTTGGGAATGTAATAACGGAGCAGGAAGCCCTATACGGGCTAGATATTTACAAAGAACTAATAAATACAAGAGATGGAAATAATACAATAATAAATGATATAAGGGTCTCCTACATTATTTATGAGCATAATCAGATTATGAAAGAAAGATTAATTTACCTAAAAGAAAAGAGCTTTTTTACTAACATTAACTTTAATAATTTAATAGATGAGTTTGATAGTATTTTATATACTTCAACATTATTAAAGAACTTAGTTTTAAAAAATAGAATTAAAAAGATTGAAGAAGAAAATATAATAGAAAAGTTAAGAAATCTTTATCAAAAGGAATTTGAATTTTATACGAATTTTTTACTATTGATTAAACCTACATAATAATTTGTAAAAAAAGATATAAATTTTTCTACAGAATCCAGGTATGCATGCTTTAGCACGTGCATACCTAGCTAGATTTTTAACTTTAATACTTGTTTTTTTAACACTATTTAATGATTTTGTCATATTAATTATCTTGTTGCAATCATCGCATTTAACCACTTACACATGATTTAGTGTAAAGCTACTTTCAGTTATTAAATAAATCATAATACTTTTAATAACAAGAGAACATCTATTTGTAGTATGATTAAAGGGGGATTTATATGTATAATACATATACTGGAATTTTAAAAATGATGAGAGACTTTGTGATGATGGTATGGATATAGACATAAGCTATTTATTGGATGGAGATTATACAGAACTGTGCCAAACATATAAATTAGCTGAAATTGCGGGATAGGAATCTGATTTGAAAAAGGTAATTAATCTGTTGGAATGGATATCTTCGAATATCTTCTATTATGGTAGTTTTAAAAATCATATTAAAAATGTTGCTATGGATTTATTTGATTATGCATTAGGAAAGGGTGAAGATCAGGGTATTAACTGCCGCTCTCTAGCCCTTGCATTAACAGAATGTTTGCTTGCTATTTTATAAGAGTTACCATATATATATTTCATACCTGGAAAATGTTAATCTGGTTTTTCATAAAAATATTCTCTGTTTCCTTCACGAAGGGTCATTCCCATTCCAAAGCAAACTATTCCATGAACCTTTGCTTCTACTTTATGCATATGATTCTCCTTAGAATAAAGTGTGATTTTATATTTGTAATATACCATAACTTATACTATAATTACTTCAAGGATAATGTCAATCGTAAAAAAAATGCAATTTTACATGCTTTTGACAGAATGGAGGAAGCAAGATGAAAAGGGAAGAATTATTTGGTGAAGAACTTATTGAACTTAGGGTTTTAGAATTCAAATCTGGAGGTAATTTATATGGAATTGATATTAAAGATGTTAAAGAGATTTTGCCATATGAGGACAATTGTACCCCAGTACCTAATGCTCATCCATACATAGAAGGTATAATTATGCCAAGGAATTTTATAATTTCAATTGTAAACATTGTAAAAGCATTAAAATTATCTGAAGATTATCTGGATAATAATATAGAAGAAGATGATGAATTTGATGTTTTAAAAGGTTTTAATATGTTAGTTGTAACCAGCATAAATGATCAAAACGTTGGACTTCTTGTTAACAGAGTGGAAGGAATTCGTAAAATAACTAATAGAGATATTAGAGAGGCGGGAATGAATTTAACTACTCCTAATATTGAAGCAGTACTAGGGATTTATGAAAGTAATGGCAAAGAAGTAGAAATGATAGACTTTAGATATGTTTTATCTAAGATTAACTCTAACATAAAGTTTGTAGGATAATTTCATCATACAATATACAAAGGGTGGTGTTTTCATGGCTAAATGTAGAAGCTGTAAAAAGAATATATCAGATGAAGCAGAATATTGTGATGATTGTTTTAATGAAAACAATAGTAAGAGTGATGAAGATTATTTGGACAATCTATTAAACTTTATTAAAAACCCAATACAAGAACCAGAAGAACCAGATAAGATGGAAGAATTAGAAGAAAATTTCCTCATGGATGAGATAGAAGAACTACTAGAAGTTGATCCAGTAAATCAGGAAGATGTAACAGAGGAACCAATACTAGAGGACGATTTTGATATGGATTTTTTAAGCTCTATTATGAATAACAATTTTGATGATGAAAACAATCAGCATGAAG
>CAZPWO010000012.1:23149-30191 GCA_964590525.1 uncultured Herbinix sp.
CCAATTGCTTCAGATATTAAGGAAATTAGTGATATTATCTCTGGAGAAATTACAGAAAAACAGACAGAAAGTGAATCTAATATTGATGTAGGAGACGTTTTCTCTGAGGCACTTAAAGTGGTATCATCCTTGGATGATGAAGAAACAGATGAAGCTTTAACTCTATTGACAGAAGAAAAAGTTCAGCCTGCTTTAAAGAGAAAAAGCAAAAAAGAAAAGAAGAAAAAAGAAAAGAAAATTAAAGAAAAGAAGCCTGGTCTTATAAAAAGAGTTTTTGCTAATGTTGAAGACCCAGAATCCAAAGAAACATCTAAGAAAAAAGATAAGAAGAAAAAGGAATCAAAAACAGATGCTGACAGTGGGACTACAAGAGATGAACAGGTAAAAAGGAATAAAGAACAAAAGAAGGAACAAAAGAAAGCTGACAAGGAAGAACAGAAAAAGAAGAAGGAAGAGCGGAAGAAACAGAGAAAAGATGAGAAGGAAGAAAGAAAAAAGAAGGCTGCCATAGAAATTCTTGATGAAATTGAGGACCAGGGCAGTATAAATCCCTTAGGGGCATCCATAGTTTTTGCCTTTTTCGGTATTCTATTGATTGTTGTTTTGATTGGAAGCAATGTTTTTTCTTACTCACTGAATATAAAAAATGCAACAAATTACTTTAATCAAAGTAGATATACAGAAGCCTATAATGAGGTTTACGGGGTTGATATTAATGAATCTGATATTGAGCTATACGATAAAATCATGACAGTGATGTTCGTTAATAAACAACTTAATTCCTACAATAGTTATTACGCAATGGGTAAATACCCTGAAGCCTTAGATTCCTTACTAAAAGGGATGCAAAGATATGATAAATATATTGAGTTTGCTACTATTATAGGGGTCATGTCCGACCTTGATTATGTAAAAACTCAGATTATACATGAATTAGACAATGTATTTCAACTTTCAGAAGAAGAAGCATATAGAATTATAAACAGTGAAAATCAGACAGAATATAGTATTCGTGTATATGATGTTATACTTGAAAACAATAATTTTTATTCATTAAAAAATCCATATAAATATAAAAGGAAGAGTTAGGAGAAGTTTATGGAAAAGAAGCGTATAATTCCATGCCTAGACATTAGTAATGGTAGGGTGGTAAAAGGTGTTAATTTTCTCAACCTAAAAGATGCAGGAGATCCAGTTGAAATAGCAAAGGCTTATAATGAGGCTGGGGCAGATGAACTAGTTTTCCTAGACATTACAGCCACATCAGATGCAAGACAGATAAGAGTCAATTTGGTACAAAAGATTGCTGAAATTCTTACCATACCTTTTATAGTAGGTGGAGGTATAAGGACTATAGATGACTTTGAGATGATTTTTAAAGCAGGAGCAGATAAAGTTGCGGTTAGTTCAGCAGCTATATCAAATCCCCAATTAATCAATGAAGCTGCTAAAAGGTATGGAAACAAGGCAGTGATTGTGGCCATTGATGCTAAGAGACGACAAGATGGCAGGGGATGGAACGTTTATACAAAGGGCGGAAGAGAAGACACAGGTATTGATGCCATAGATTGGGCAGTTAAAGTGAGCCAGCTAGGGGCTGGAGAAATCCTTTTGACTAGTATGAAGGCAGATGGTACAAAGGAAGGTTATGATATCGAATTAACAAAAATTATATCAGAAAAGACCAACATTCCAGTAATTGCTTCAGGTGGGGCAGGAAAAATGGAAGATTTTTATGATGTATTGACCACAGCTAAAGCTGATGCAGCCCTTGCTGCATCATTATTTCACTTTAAAGAAATTGAAATAATGGACCTAAAAAGATATCTTCATGACAAAGGCATAAATGTAAGCTTGTAAGATTGATTTGTTCAAGAAAGAGGCAATGCATTGACAACTATAACCAATGACTGGATAGATGCAATAGGTGAAGAGTTTAGTAAACAATATTATAAGGATTTATATGAATTTATAAAAGATAAATATGCTAGGGGAATTGTATATCCCAAAGAAGATGACATCTTTAATGCATTTAACCTGACCCCATTATCCCAAGTGAAGGTTCTTATTCTAGGACAAGACCCATATTATAATGAAGAACAGGCTCATGGATTGGCTTTCTCCGTAAAAGCGGATGTTAAGACACCTCCTTCTTTGGTAAATATATACAAGGAACTTCATGATGATCTAGGATGTAATATTGCTAACAACGGATATTTAGAAAAGTGGGCCAAGCAAGGTGTTCTTTTATTAAACACAGTTTTAACAGTAAGTGCCCATGAACCTAATTCCCACAGGGGTAAGGGTTGGGAGGCCTTTACTGATGCAGCTATAAGAGCTGTTAATGACCAGGATAGGCCTATTGTGTTTATACTATGGGGAAATCCAGCACGTAAGAAGAAGAGGATGCTTAATAATCCCAAACATTTGATATTAGAAGGTCCTCACCCTAGTCCATTATCCTCTTATCGAGGTTTTTTTGGAAGTAAACCATTTAGTAAGACAAATGACTTTTTACATGAACATAATATAAAGCCAATAGATTGGCAGATAGAAGATATAAGTTAGACAAAGAAAATAGCTATAGATGAATAAACATAGAATAATATAAGAAACTGGCCTTTGATACATCTAGTATCAAAGGCCAGTTTCTTATATTATTAGTATCTATCTTACTATAAATAATTATTTAACTTCTTCCATTTCCTTTTCCATATTCCTAAAGGCTGCTGACAGCATTAATTTGATTCTATTTAATTGATTTACTTCGCTGGCACCAGGGTCATAGTCTATTGCTACTATATTTGAATCTGGATGTTGAAGTTTTATTTCCTTAATTACACCTTTTCCAACAACATGGTTTGGAAGACATGCAAATGGTTGTGTACAGACAATGTTTTGAACACCGGAATTTATAAGTTCAATCATTTCAGCTGTTAAGAACCAACCTTCACCAGTTTGGTTACCTAGGGAAACAATAGGCTTAGCTAGTTCCGCTAGTTTTTCAATAGGAACAGCAGGTGAAAAACGTTTGCTGGCTTTTAGGGCCTTTGAAGATTCAGTACGGAACCTTTCCATTGCCCAAATAACTATATTAGAGATTGTAGCACTTGTTTTACTTTTGCCAAGCTCTTCTGCTTTAAAGTTTTGGTTATAGGCGCAGTACATAAAGAAGTCTATTAAACCAGGAACAACTGCTTCTCCACCTTCTGCTTCAATTAGGTCTACCAGATAGTTATTAGCTGATGGTAGGAACTTAACAAGTATCTCACCTACTACACCAACCTTAGGTTTTCTAAGGTCCTCATGAATCTCTAGATTATCAAAATCATTAATGATTCCTCTGATATTCTGTTTGTATTCTCTCCATTTTCCCTTTTTTAGGCTCTTAATACATCTATCTAGCCATTCTGCATGAAGGGCATTAGCAGAGCCAGGTACTTTCTCATAGGGCCTGGTTTTATAAACCAGCTTCATAAAGAGGTCACCATACTCTAGGGCCTGTAATGCTTTAATTATAAACTTTGGAGTGAATTTCAAACCAGGATTTTTCTCAATTCCAGAAACACTAAGGGCTATTACTGGAATTTGAGCCATATCCGCATTTTCAAGAGCCCTACGAATAAAGCTTACATAGTTAGTTGCTCTACAACCTCCACCGGTTTGTGTAATCATTAAGGCTACTTTATCTAGGTCATACTTCCCGGATAGTAAGGCGTCCATAAACTGGCCAACTACCATCATTGAAGGGAAGCAAGCATCGTTATTAACATATTGGGTTCCAATGTCTATAGCACGTCGATTATCATTTGGAAGGACAACTAAGTTATAACCCTCAGACCTTGCTACAGGCTCTAACATGTCAAAATGTATTGGTGACATTTGAGGAGCTAGTATAGTGTATTCTTCTTTCATTTCCTCGGTGAAGACTTTTCTATGGTATGCAGAGGATACAGTTTCTAGCTTATAGTTATTAGCTTCTCTTTCTCTAACTGCAGAAAGTAGGGAACGGATTCGTATTCTCGCAGCTCCTAAGTTATTTATTTCATCTATTTTAAGAACTGTGTATATTTTTCCTGATTGTGACAAGATGTCATTTACCTGGTCTGTTGTAACTGCATCAAGCCCACATCCAAAAGAGTTTAATTGGACTAATTCCAAATTAGGCTGACTACGAACGTATGTAGCAGCTGAATATAATCTAGTGTGATACATCCACTGATCTACTACTATGGTTGGACGGTCAGCTTTAGCTAGGTGTGATACAGAATCTTCTGTAAGTACAGCAACTCCAAAGGAGTTAATTAATTCAGGAATACCATGGTTAATCTCAGGATCTATATGGTAAGGCCTGCCAGCAAGTACAATTCCTTTTTTTCCTGATGCATTTAAGTAGGCTACAGTTTCTTCACCCTTCTTTTGTAGGTCATCTCTGGAATTTTCAAACTCTGCCCAAGCAGCATCAAATGCTTCTTTAACTTCTCTCTTATTAAAGCCTGGCTTTCCACCATAGATTTCGCCTAATCGTTTTAATAGAATTTTTTCATTTTCAAATGACATAAAGGGCATTTCAAATTCTAAGGAAGGATCTTTTATCTCTTCCATATTATTTTTAATATTTTCTGGATAAGAAGTTACAATAGGACAATTAAAAGAGTTATTTGCCTCTGGGTCCTCATTACGCTCATAGGCTATACAAGGATAGAATATGTACCTTATACCCTCTTCATATAACCATTTAACATGCCCATGAACAAGTTTGGCTGGATAACATTCTGTCTCACTGGGAATAGACTCTATTCCTAATTCATAAGTTTCTCTTGTTGTAAGAGGAGATAGGACAACCCGGTAACCCAGTTTAGTGAAAAATGTATGCCAGAAAGGATAGTTTTCATACATATTTAATACCCTAGGGATACCCACTGTTCCTCTAGTTGCTTCATCTTCACTTAAGGATTCATAGCCAAATGTTCTTTCTAATTTATATTCGTATAAGTTAGGTATGTTTTCTTTGTTTTTCTGTTTTCCAATTCCTCTTTCGCAACGGTTTCCTGATATAAATCTTCGACCACCAGAGAAATTATTAATAGTTAACATGCAATTATTTGTACAAAGTCCACATCTAGCTAAAGTGGCTTTAATCTTTAAATCATGAATTTGATCTATAGAAAGCATGGTGGTTTCCTGTCCAGTATAGTGTTCTTTGGCAATAAGTGCAGCACCAAAGGCTCCCATTATACCTGCAATATCTGGTCTTATTACCTGAACTCCAGATATTATCTCAAAGCTTCTTAAGACAGCTTCATTATAAAAGGTACCACCTTGTACAACCATCTTTTCTCCTAAGTCTTTAGGATTAGTAAGCTTAATAACCTTGTACAAGGCATTCTTTATTACAGAATATGCAAGACCAGCAGAGATGTCAGCAACAGTAGCTCCTTCTTTTTGGGCCTGCTTAACCTTTGAGTTCATAAAAACTGTACATCTTGAACCTAAATCAATAGGATTATCTGCAGATAGTGCAACTTCGGCAAAGTCTTCTACCTCATAATTTAATGAATGGGCAAAGGTTTCAATAAAGGAACCACAACCGGATGAGCAGGCTTCATTTAGAAGAACGTTATCTACAGTTCCATTCTTTATCTGTATATACTTCATATCTTGGCCACCGATATCCAAGATGGAATCAACTTCTGGTTCAAAGAAAGCAGCAGCCTTATAATGGGCCACGGTTTCCACTTCCCCTTCATCTAACATAAGGGCGGCCTTAACTAGAGCTTCCCCGTATCCCGTTGAACAGGAACGAACTATTTCGGCACCTTCTGGTAGTTGTTCATATATTTCTTTAATAGATTTAATTGTTGTCTTTAGTGGGTCTCCCATGTTATTACTATAAAATGAATAAAGCAGAGAACCGTCTTCTCCAACTAGGGCAACTTTTGTAGTAGTAGAACCAGCGTCAATACCAAGATAACATTTACCCCTATAATCTTTTAAGTTGGCTTTTTTTACTGAATGAAGTGAATGACTTTCCTTAAACTTATTGTATTCATCTTTATCCTTAAAAAGAGGTTCTAGCCTATCTACTTCAAAGTCCATATCAATACCACCATTTAGTTTACTATGTAAATCAGAAAGTGATATTGTAACGTCATCATCATTATTCATGGTAGCACCTATGGCTGCAAATAGATGAGAATGTTCTGGAGCAATTACTTGCTGGTCTTCTAGTTTTAGTGTACGAATAAATGAATTCTTTAGTTCATCAAGAAAATGTAGTGGTCCACCTAAGAAGGCGACATTTCCCCGAATAGGTTTACCACAGGCCAGTCCACTTATGGTTTGATTAACCACAGCCTGAAAAATAGAAGCGGAAAGGTCTGGTTTAGTTGCTCCTTCATTAATTAATGGTTGGATATCTGATTTGGCAAACACTCCACATCTAGCAGCAATTGGATAAATGGATTCATAAGATTTTGCGTATTCATTTAATCCTGCAGCGTCTGTAGTAAGTAAACTAGCCATTTGGTCAATAAAGGAACCGGTACCACCAGCACAAACACCATTCATACGCTGGTCTAAGCCGTTGGTAAAATAAATTATCTTAGCATCCTCACCACCTAGCTCTATTGCAACGTCAGTTTGTGGAGCATAATCCTGTAAAGCATTAGATACAGCAACTACTTCTTGAACAAAGGGAGTATCCAAATACTTTGAGATTGTTAGACCACCAGAACCAGTTATAACGGGAGATACAGTAAGATCTCCTAAGCTTTCCTGTGCCATTCCAACTATTTTTGCTAATGTTTCTTGAATGTTGGCAAAGTGTCGCTCGTAATCATAGAAAAGAATCTCATTATCTTTTCCTAATACTACAATCTTTACAGTAGTCGAGCCTATGTCGATGCCTAGTAAATGTTTAACCATACAAATGTCTCCTCAATTTTATTAAATAAATACATAGTGTTTTAAATAAACTTTTATAATTAACTTCTATATTATACGATACAAAATGATTTAGTTCAAATCAGTCAAAAAACAT
>CAZPWO010000013.1:0-29318 GCA_964590525.1 uncultured Herbinix sp.
AGGCTCTAAGCTGAAAGAGGAGAAGAGAATGTTAAAAAATAAATCAAAAAAAATAAAAGATAATTTATACAATAATAAAAAAAACTATAATATGTATTTACTACTACCTATAATATTTGTAACGGGCATTATCCCACTTATTATGAGACTTAAGATATATGATCCCAAGATGTCGCAGTTTCAGTGGTATTGGAATATCAATGTTCATTATGATTATTTTTTATTTTATAAGCAGTGGGCTTTAGTAACAGTATCAGCGATTATGTTAATTGTTATAATTGCTATGGCAATTAAAAATAAAAGTTCATTTAAGTTTAACTATATATTCATACCACTAATAGTCTATGAATTATTAAATATATTATCTACAATATTTTCAGATTATACTTCGCTTAGTCTTATGGGGACTTTTGAACAATTTGAATCATCCCTTGTCTTAATTGGCTACGGAATTATAATTTATTATACTTCAGTATCTGTTAAGACGGAGAAACAAGTTGATATGCTTATTATCCTCTTATCAATAAGTGTCCTAATAATGAGTGCCATTGGAGTGGGGCAATTACTAGGTTATGATTTTACTCTTAGTCCTTTAGGTAAGCTACTGATTTTACCATCAGAAATTAGAAAAAACTCAGATATAATTATTAATACGCCTAAAAACCGTGTATACCTAACCCTATACAACCCCAACTACGTAGGTAGCTACACTGCCCTACTGATACCAGTTTTCACAGTATTAATGTTCTTCCAGAAGAAGATACATAGAATACTGCTATGCTTAGTAATAGTAGTAGGTCTTATCATTTCATCCATAGGCTCATTGTCCTTAACAGGTGTTATAGCTATTGTTGCTTCTACCTTTTTTATATTGGTATTTACATGGAGATATCTTCTGAAAAGATTTTATATAGTAGTACCTGCCATACTTCTTATGGTTGCAGTATTCTTATTATCTAATAAGTTAACAGATGGAGCAGTATTTGGTGATCTGAAAGCAGATATCATCCCATCTAAAAGCAACTATGAATTAGAGGAAATGGTGACAGAGATAGACCATGTTAAGATTGTATATAAAGGTAACGAATTAAAAGTTTCATATTATGTTTCTGGAGACCAAGCATTTATTGAAATAATGGATGGAGATTATAATGTGGTGGAAGGTGACCATGACCCAGAGACTAACACAATCACCATAACTGATGAACGCTTTCAAGGGATAACAGTTAAACCAGATCCTGAACATTATGGTTTCTTTCAGATTAGAGTGGCAGGGAAGGATTGGCTTTTTGCATACAGTCAAGACGATGGAACCTTTTATCATATTAACAAGAAGGGACGACCTGATGATATGATTAAGGCTCCAGCGGCAGTATTTGATGGATATGAGAACTATGCTTCTGGACGAGGTTATATATGGTCAAGAACTATTCCATTAATTAAAGACTATGTCCTATTAGGTTCAGGGCCAGACACTTATGCAATGGCATTCCCACAGCAGGATTATATGAACCTTGGTCTAATGGGATATGATGAAACTCTACTTACTAAACCTCACAACATGTACCTGCAGATAGCAATAGAGACGGGATTACTATCCTTAATTGCCTTCTTAGTATTCTACGCTATGTACTTTATGCAAAGCTTTAGATTATACATTAGGGGACGTTTTACTAGCTACTACTCACAGGTAGGAGTGGCAATATTCATTGGCACAATCGCCTATATGGTTACAGGACTAGCCAATGACTCAAGTATAACAACTGCACCTGTATTCTGGGCCCTGATGGGTATAGGTATAGCCGTTAATGCTAAGGCAAAGCCACTTATACTAGAAGAACGGGTAAAAATCAAAGAAGAAAAGATGAAAAAACAATAATTTATCTCTCTTAACCTTGTAGTAAGAGCAGATGAATATTTACAAATAAGAACCGGGTTTGTGCATACTAATATTCACAGCCCGGTTCTTAGCTTACTTTATAGGCCTTTTTTGATGCAATATAGTTATTCTTTCTGAATTGTGGTTTAAAAAAGTTGACCTAGGTTAATATTTTATATTATAATAAGCTGATGGAAACTTTATGTAATACAAATAAGAGGTGAAAAATTGAAAAAGAAAATATATAGTTTAATTGCCATAATGGTTATAATAGTAATAGCTACTGTAATTACAATAACAGCTTTATCAGATAAGGATAAAGCTAATAAAGATATAAAGGAAAATGAAACTATTAGCCTTGTAAGCTCTTTTTATCCAGTTTATATAATAGCTTCTAATCTAGGAATAGATATAACGGAATTGCAGATTAGTAGTTTAACAAGTTTTACAACAGGCTGTCCCCACGATTATCAGTTAACAACCAATAACATGAAATTATTAGAACATGGAGATGTATTTGTCATGAATGGTGGGGGAATGGAAGGCTTTATAGAGGATGTGATTAAAAGTTCTCCAGACTTATATATAATCGATTCCAGTAGTGGCATTGACATGCTGGAGAGCCAGGAACATAAAGGAGAGGCTAATCCCCATATTTGGCTTGATCCTATAAGGTATATTAAGCAGATTGACAACGTCAGACATGGCCTTATTAATTATATTCAAGAGAATAGATCAGATGAATATTGGCAAGAAACCATTGATAAAATTAATGATAACGCAGATGATTATATCAACAAAGTCACAGAACTTAATGAAAAATACAATGAATTAGTTGAAGAAAACTCCAATGGTGAACAAAAGCTAGTGGTCTTTCATGATGCATTTGCATACCTAGCAGATAAGATAGCTTTTGAAGTGGTTCATACTATTGAAGTTGAAGGAGATGAATCCCTAAGTGCAAGTGAGATTGCAGAAATTATTAATCTGATTAATGATCAGGACATACCATACCTATTCACTGAATTGCAGTTTGGTAACTCTATATCTGATCGTATAGAAGAAGAGACCAATGCCCAGCTATATATTATTGATTCTGCTGTAACAGGAGATGGGTCCACCGGGTCTTATATTGAGGCTATGGAAGCAAATCTTCTTACATTAAAGGAAATAATTAAATAATAAAAGAAGAACAATTATCTTAATAAATATGTGTAAGGGAATTGGAGTAGACCGATATGAATAAAAAAAACAATAAGGCAAAGAAAAAAGCAAACAAGAAAAATGCCCATGCTGCTTGTGGACTCCATTGTATTAAGATGAAAAACATAACAGTTAAATATGGTGAAACTACTATAATTGAAGATGTTAATCTTCACATTCATTGTGGTAAGATTACAGTTATAATTGGTAAAAATGGTGCTGGCAAATCCACATTGATTAAATCCATCTTAGGGGAGATAAAGCATGAAGGAACTATAGACTTTACAGACTTAACCAATGATACCCTTGAAAAACTTAAAGTAGGATATGTGCCACAACATATTAATATAGAAGAAAACACACCTATGAGTGTCTATGATTTATTTGCAGGATACATTAGTAAGCTGCCAGTTTTTCTTGTAAAAAGTAAGAAGGTATATGAGAAGGTTAAAAAGCAACTGGCAATATTTGAAGCAGATGACCTAATAGATAAAAGAGTTTCAGACCTGTCAGGTGGAGAGTTGCAAAGGGTCCTACTTTCAATTGCAATTACTCCAGTTCCTAATCTTTTGCTTCTTGATGAACCTGCATCTGGTATAGACAAGAATGGCTTAGAACTTTTTTATGAGAATATTGGGATGCTTAAGGGGAATTATGATTTGGCAATGATAATAGTATCCCATGATTTTGATTTTGTAAGGAAATACGCTGATTATGTTGTTTTAATTGATAAAACCATTGCTATAGAAGGAAAGCCAGATGAGGTTCTGGGCAGTGAGGAATTCATGAATGTCTTTGGATAGGAGTTATTATGGACAAGATATATAATATTATGGAAGTGCTTTTGCCATTTTCCTGGATGGAATACAATTTTATGAAGAATGCCCTACTAGCTCTTATAATCATAGGTCCCTTATTTGGAATCCTAGGAACCATGATTGTTAACAACAAGATGGCATTCTTTTCTGATGCCTTGGGCCATTCTGCACTTACAGGAGTAGCAATAGGAAGCTTACTTGGACTTGTTAATACTAATATTATAACCACAGGATTTGCAGCAATATTTGCCCTATTATTAAACAGGATTAAAAGAAGAAGTTCCATGTCAACTGATACAGTTATATCTGCCTTTTCATCTTTTGTAGTGGCAATTGGCCTTATGATTTTATCCAGAGGTGGAAATTTTTCTAAATATTCTGGACTACTAGTAGGGGACATCCTAAGTATTACAATAGGTGATATAGGATCCCTGGGAGTAATTTTAATTGCTACAATAATATTTTGGATATTCGGATTTAACAAGATTAATGCTGTAGGGGTAAATAGAAGTCTAGCTAGAAGCAAAGGAATTAACTGTAACCTTGTAGAAGATGGTTTTAGTGTTTTACTGGCCATTATAGTTATGTTCTCTATTAAATGGGTGGGGCTTCTTATAATAAATGCCCTTCTAATTCTTCCTGCTGCAGCTAGTAGGAATATATCAAGCAATATGAGAGAGTATCATCTGTTTTCACTTATAATATCTATATTCTCGGCTATTATAGGACTTGTTGTTTCGTATTATATAGGAACAGCAACAGGTCCAACAATTGTTATTTTCGCTTCTGCAATATTCTTTCTAACACTTTTTATAAGGCCGAAAAATTCTACAGGTAATTAATAGTACAATAAATGTAATTAGGAGTTTACATTTTCTCTAATAAGGCTTATAATTATAAGTAAATAAAAGCATAAAGGAGAAGTAGATGGATAGAGAAAGAATGAAGTTACATTTAAGAATAATTGTTAATTTTTTGTGCTTTCTTTTACTTTTTTGGTTAACGTTTTCTCTATTTCCCAAAGCCTTAGGCTTTTTTCTTCCCTTTGTTATAGGCTGGATAATAGCAATGATAGCCAATCCCTTAGTAAGATTTCTTGAAAGAAAGATAAAGCTTAAAAGAAAGTTTAGCTCAGCTATAATAGTTGTTGTCACTATAGTAGCTGTAGTTGGGGTCTTATACTTATTATTAGCTGGTATATTTAGGGAGATAAGACAACTTGCTGTGGATTTGCCTAATATTATTGAGGGCAGCGGAATCCTTTTAGAGAAATTGGCGAAGAATATTCGGGCAGCTACGGATGGGCTTCCTGATAACATGTCTAATACTGTAGATGATATGGTTGTTAGCCTGGGAAGTAATATAAGTGATTATATTAAAAATATTAGCTTACCTTCATTAGATACAGCTGGAAGTTTTGCAAGGAATATTGCAGATGTATTATTGATGATTTTTATAAGTATATTATCTGCATTTTTCTTTATTGATAAAAGAGATGAAATAATAGAATCAATAAAAAAACGTATACCACAAGCTATTAATATTCACTACAACATGGTGGTTGATAATTTTAAAAGTGCAGTAGGTGGATATTTTAAAGCCCAAATAAAAATCATGTTTATTATTACTTTGATTATGTTTGTTGGATTTGAGGTATTAACTATTAGTTATTCAATCTTAATCGCTTTAGGAACAGCCTTTTTGGACTTCCTACCAGTACTTGGTACAGGGGCTGTTTTATGGCCTTGGGCCTTATATTCTGTACTTGTTGGCAACTATTCAAGAGCAGTAGGACTCATGATTGTTTATTTGATTTGTCAAGTTGTAAAACAAGCAATTCAACCGAAGATGGTAGGAGATAGTGTGGGCCTTAACCCTTTATCTACCTTGGTTTTTATGTACATAGGTTATCGATTATATTCAATAATAGGAATGATACTAGGAATACCTATAGGAATGATTATTGTGAATTTATATCGAGCGGGAATGTTTGATAGAATTATTAAAGGATTTAAGATAATAATACATGATATTAATGAGTTCAGAAAGTTTTAAAGATTGTTAAAAAAAAGACTAGCTTTCCCAAAAGTATCATATACAAAAAGTGTAAATAATGATATTATATTCATGAAACATATATTATATTAGGTAACATTGTCATATATTATAATAAATAAGTTTATGTTGACAAGGAGAAAGGTAAGTATTTCTACTTGCACAAGATGAGGAGTATGATATGAATACTAAAGGGAAAAGCAAGGACTATCAAGATGTAATAAAAACAGAGGATATTAAGCTTATACTTGACCGATACCACATCGGCAAAAAGCCATTAGCAAAGATGCTAGGGTGGGGAGAGACTACGATTATAAGGTATGTGGAGGGAGATGTTCCCTCAAGTGAATATTCGAGTAAACTACAAAAGCTTTTAGAAGAACCAATATATTATTATGATATGTTAGTGAATAGGAAGGATAGTCTTACTGGTGTTGCATTTCGTAAGAGCAAGAAGGCGGTTCTATCTAGAATAGTGTCTTCCAAGATAAATGCGGTTGCCTATTATTTAATTAAGAAGTCTAATGGTGAGATTTCTTCAGAATTCATACAGTATCTTTTATATTATTGCCAGGCTTTTAACCTGTCCCTTAATGGCAAAGAGATGTTTCAGGAAGAGTTCATAGCAGATAATAAAGAGAAGCCTTACTCCAAGGTGTATAAAAGCTTAAAGACTAATGGGGTAAAGAAATTAGATGTAGATGATTATGATCTAACTGGTGACGAGATGGATGTGATAGATTCTGTTTATTATGGATTCTCATGGTATGGACCCCGGGCATTGCAGGCATTAATTGATTATGAGAAACCTTTTTTAAGAATGTCCAGGGATGAATATGATAATCGTATAATATCTAAAGATACAATGAAAAGTTATTTTAGGGATGTTTTATATCAGTATAATATACATGATGCCGGTGAGATATACAAATACCCAGATAGACGGCTTCGCAGTATTAAGAATAAAGAGATATAGTAATTTCTTTATAATAAAAAAACAAGATAAAAGTGCTTATGATATAGAAAAACATCTATATTATAAGCACTTTTATTTTACAAGTTTATTTATTTCGATTTTTACGCTCACGAATTCTTTTGTTTGTATCAAGGGTTTTTTTACGAATACGTATATTTTCTGGAGTAATCTCTAAAAGTTCATCAGTTTCAATAAATTCCATTGCCTCTTCTAAACTAAGTATCTTAGGGGGAGATAATGTTAAGGCGTCATCTGATCCAGATGCTCTAACGTTGGAAAGTTGTTTGCGTCTGCATACATTTATTTCAACGTCCTCTGCCTTGGCGCTTTGTCCAATAACCATTCCAGCATATACCTTAGTTCCAGGTATAATAAAAAGATTGCCTCTTTCTTGGGCATTATATAAACCATAGGTAATACTTTCTCCATCTTCAAAAGCAATTAGGCTTCCTGTCTTACGATATTGTATGTCACCCTTGTAAGGCCCGTAGGAATCGAATAAGCTGTTCATGATGCCATTACCCTTGGTGTCGGTCATAAACTCTCCACGATAGCCAATAAGACCTCTTGATGGTATGGAGAATTCTAAGCGGGTATATCCAGAGTTGTTAGCAATCATATTAGTCATTTCACCTTTACGACTTCCCAGCTTCTCTATTACAATGCCAACAAATTCATCAGGTACATCTATAATGGCATGTTCCATAGGTTCTAGCCTTTTTTCATTCTCATCATGTTTATATAATACTTCTGCTTTACTAACAGAGAACTCGTAACCTTCTCGTCTCATGTTTTCTATTAATACAGACAGATGTAACTCACCTCTACCAGATACTTTAAAACTTTCCGTAGTTTCAGTTTCTTCAACCCTAAGACTTACGTCTGTATTTAATTCTCTAAAGAGTCTTTCCCTAAGATGCCTTGAGGTAACAAATTTTCCTTCTGTACCAGCTAGGGGACTATTATTAACATTAAAAAACATAGCTATTGTTGGTTCAGATATTTTCTGAAATTGAATAGCCTCTGCTTGTTCAGGGGAACACAGGGTGTCACCAATTTGTATATCTGTAATCCCTGAGATTGCAACTATAGAACCGATAGTTGCCTGATTAATCTCTACCCTTTGAAGGCCGTCAAACTCATATAGATTACGAATTTTTGTTTTATAGTATTTCCCTTTTTCATGGGCATTAACAATCACTACGTCTTGACCTTCTTTTATGGTTCCTCTATCAACTTTGCCGATTCCTATTCTGCCCACATAATCATTGTAGTCAATAGTACTGATTAAAACCTGGGTACTAGCATGGGGGTCACCCTCTGGTACAGGGATATAGTCAATAATAGTTTCAAAAAGGGGATTCATATTGTTGGTCTCTTCTTCAATAGAAAGGGAAGCATATCCTGATTTAGCCGATGTAAATACAAAGGGGCAATCTAATTGCTCTTCATCTGCATCAAGTTCAATAAGCAGATCTAGGACCTGGTCAACTACTTGCTCAGGCCTTGCTTCTGGGCGATCCATTTTGTTAATACAAACTATTACTGGGAGAGAAAGCTCCAGGGCGTTTTTAAGGACAAATTTAGTTTGGGGCATAGGGCCTTCAAATGCGTCAACAACAAGTACGACTCCATTTACCATCTTAAGCACACGTTCAACTTCACCACCAAAGTCAGCATGACCAGGGGTGTCTATTATATTAATTTTGACTCCATTATAATCTATAGCAGTATTCTTGGATAAGATTGTTATGCCTCTTTCTTTTTCCAAAACATTGGAGTCCATTACTCTTTCTACTACATTTTGATTAGTTCGGAATGCACCACTTTGCTTTAGCATCTCATCAACTAGGGTGGTTTTACCATGGTCAACATGGGCGATTATTGCAATATTCCGAATATCATTTCTTTTCATGGGTAATAACCTTCTTTCAAACGAATAAGTTAATTATATAACAGTTATTTTTACACAACCAATCTATTATATCACAGCGAATAAATCAAAAGCAAGATATCTTTTTATAAATTTCAATAAAAAAATTAAATATTTTTGTATAAAACTACAGAAAATGGACATATAACCAATGAAAGCTATTTTAATACTTCTAAAATATGGAAAATAGCATATATATAACATAGGTGAATGAAAGCTGTTTTTAGGCAAACGGATAAATTCACCCCACATTTTTGGATGCAAGCGTGATCTTAATCAGTGCTAGAAGTATTGATAAAGATTACACTAGAGAAGGGAGAGGTACAAAATATGACAGATAAAGTATTTGATACTAATCAAGTAAGTATCGCAGGAGAGATAGTCAATGAATTTACATTTAGCCACGATGTTTTTGGGGAAGGGTTCTACCTATTGGAGGTAATTGTGAAGCGCCTTAGCAATTCATATGATATTATACCTGTTATGGTATCAGAACGGCTCATTGATGTAAAGCAGGAATGTAAAGGAAGATACGTGGAAGTACAGGGTCAATTTAGATCATATAATCGCCATGAGGGGGATAGAAACAGATTAATATTATCGGTTTTTGCTAGAGAAATAGAAATTGTAGATGAATTAGCTGATGATATAAAACATAATTTTGTTTTTTTAGATGGCTTTGTATGCAAAAAGCCAGTTTATCGAAAGACCCCTTTGGGAAGAGAAATCGCTGATGTTTTGCTAGCTGTTAATAGGCCATATGGTAAATCGGACTACATACCTTGTATATCTTGGGGAAGAAATGCGAGATTTGCAGATGGTTTTGCTGTAGGAGGACATGTGCAGATGTGGGGAAGAATTCAAAGTCGAGAATACCAGAAAAAACTCAGTGAGACCAAATTTGATAAAAGGGTGGCTTATGAAGTTTCTGTAAGCAAGTTAGAATATTTAGGTGAATGTTAAATAGATGGATTTTAGTAAATATCATTAATTATAGATTTATAATATAAAAGAAAAATATAATGGAACATAAACCAATAAAAGACATATTATAAAATAAGAGTATTAGAGGATGTAAATGAATAGCTATCATTTGTATTCCCTAATACTCTATGTTTTACTATTGACAAGATGGTATGACAGTGCTATTATTTAAATATAAGAAAATAAAAAATGGTAGAGGAGCATTGTTTATGAGTAAACTGCATGATATGTCAGACATATGTGATTGCAGCCGAAAGGAAACGGTGCCGAAGCAGTAATAAGTCTGAATTATTATTGCTGGTTATATGGTGAATAACCATATAACTGTCATCGTAGTAGATGGAGGGCTGCCTAAAGAGTATGATCAAGAAGTATTCTTTAGCGCCGACCCTAGGGTCGGTTTTTTAATGTGATATGTGATATTAATCAAAAGGACAAGGAGGATGATTGTAGATGGCAATTTTTAAAGGTGCAGGTGTAGCTATTGTTACCCCATTTAATGAGAATAATGAGGTGGATTACAATAAGTTAGGTGAATTGATTGAATTTAATATTCAAGAAGGAACAGATAGTATTATTATATGTGGTACCACAGGTGAAACATCAACCCTTACACATAAGGAACACATAGAATGTATTCGTTATACAGTAGAGAAAGTGAATAAGAGAATTCCGGTTATTGCAGGTACTGGCTCCAATTGTACAGATACAGCAATATTCCTATCTAGGGAAGCACAAGAGCAAGGTGCAGATGGGCTTTTAATAGTATCTCCTTATTATAATAAGGCTACGCAAAAAGGACTTATAGCACACTTTACTACTATTGCAGAAGCTGTAGACCTGCCAATTATCATGTATAATGTACCAGGAAGAACAGGTTGTAATATGATGCCAGAAACAGTGGCAACTTTAGTCAAGAATGTTAAAAACATTGTAGGAATTAAAGAAGCATCTGCTAATCTAACTCAAATTACTGAGATAATGCACTTAACAGATGGAAAGATAGATCTATACTCTGGATGCGATGAAATAATAGTTCCAGTACTTTCCGTAGGTGGAGCAGGGGTTATATCAGTAGTATCTAATGTAGCACCTAGAAAAACAAGGGATATAGTGGCAAAATTCCTTGATGGTGATATAAAGGGAAGTTTAGAAATACAGTTAGAACTAATTCCTTTGATTAGTGCATTATTTATAGAAGTAAATCCAATACCAGTTAAGAAGGCCTTAAATCTTATGGGCTTTAATGTTGGAACTTTAAGGATGCCACTAACAGATATGGAAGAAGAAAACACAAAGAAACTTGAGAAAGCTATGAAAGATATAGGATTAATATAGGAATTGTATATAAATATTTAAATAATGGGATACTTAAGATACAAAGGAGATTGGAGGGCACACATGACAAATATTATCTTACGAGGATGTAATGGTAGCATGGGTCAAGTAATTACTCAGATGGTAGAAGAGGATAAAGACGCTACTATAGTAGCAGGGGTTGATATATCAACAAATAAAGAAGGCAAATATCCGGTTTATAATAACTTTGCCCAGTGTAAGCACAAGGCTGATGTAATTATAGATTTTTCATCCCCCAAATATATAGATGAGATGTTGGAATATGCAAAAGCTAATAAAATTGGAATAGTTCTATGTACCACAGGCTTTACTCCAGAGGACCAAAAATTGATAGATCAGGCCTCTAATGTAATTCCAATCCTTAAATCTGCTAATATGTCCCTTGGTATTAATTTAATACTTAAGCTAGTTAAAGAGGCTGCAAAAGTATTGACAGAAGCGGACTTTGATATAGAGATTGTTGAAAAACATCATAATAAAAAGGTTGACGCTCCATCGGGAACAGCACTAGCTTTAGCAGATGCAATGAATGAGGTCCTAAATCAAGAATATGAATACCAGTACGACCGGTCTAAACTTCGTGAACCAAGGGCTGAAAAAGAGATTGGTATATCAGTTGTTCGTGGTGGTAATATTGTAGGAGAACATGAAGTTATCTTTGCGGGTAGAGATGAGATAATTGAGATTAAGCATACGGCTTACTCAAAAGCAATCTTTGCAAAAGGTGCAATCCAAGCAGCAAAGTATTTACCAGGAATGCCAGCAGGAATGTACCAGATGAGTGATGTTGTAGGGTAAAAAAGATAAAGATAATAGTTTTGATTAATAATATAAAGGCTATGGACACCACATTAGTCCATAGCCTTTAAAAATGCGAAAAAGACTAAATTTGTTCACAATTTTTTCGTAATTTTATAGTATTATGTTGCCATATGGGGAAGTTGAATTTCACATAATATATTTGTTAGGAGGAGAATAGCTTGATAGAGGTTAAAAACTTAAGAAAGCGATATGGAAATCATCTAGCAGTAGATAAGATTTCATTTACTGTAGAAAAGGGCCAAGTGCTTGGTCTTTTAGGACCTAACGGTGCTGGTAAGTCTACAATCATGAATATTATAACTGGATATATCTCCACAACGGAGGGGTCCGTAAGGGTTAATGGTATTGATGTATATGAAGAGCCGGAAGAAGTTAAGAAGATGATAGGATATTTACCAGAGCTTCCACCCTTATATCTAGACATGACGGTGAAAGAATATCTTAATTTTGTTGCAGATATAAAAAAAGTTAAAAGGAATCAAAAAAAAGAGATGATTAAAGAGGTTATGGATGTTACTAAGATAAGCCCTATGGCAAATCGTCTGATTAATCAATTATCAAAGGGATATAAGCAGAGGGTAGGGTTGGCCCAGGCTATTATGGGATACCCAGAAGTAATTATATTGGACGAGCCTACGGTTGGGCTGGATCCAAAGCAAATTACAGAGATAAGAGATTTGATACGTAACCTTAGTAAAAACCATACGGTTATACTTAGTTCACATATTATGCAAGAGGTAAGTGCAGTATGTGATTCTGTTATGATTATTAATAAAGGTAAGTTAATGCTCAGGGATAAGCCTGAGAATCTAAGTAGACATTTTGGAAGTACAGGTGCTGTTAATATCACTGTTAAAGGTGATAGGAACCTTATCCTCAATGTTCTTGCTAATATTGACCTGGTCAAGAAGGTTGAAGAAAGAGAACATTTTGTTAAAGGTATTTACAACTTGACAGTTCATTGCGACGACCATGTAGATATAAGGGAAGATGTATTTAATGCATTGGCCCAAGCCCAGACGCCAATATTGGAGATGCAGTCTGTTAAGATGAGCTTGGAAGATATATTCTTAAAGGTAACCGATGAAGATAATACAGAGGATATCAGTGGGATTCAGGATATAGAAGAGGAGGTTGATACAGTTGATAGCCATATATAAGAAAGAGTTACGTAGTTATTTTACTTCTATGATTGGATATGTCTTTATAGCATTTTCATTAATCATAGTCGGAATAAGTTTTTACAATCAAAATCTAATTGCTGGAATTGCCAATTTTGAATACACAATTACTGATGTGACCATTGTTTTTATATTATTGGTGCCCATATTAACAATGAGATTAATGGCAGAGGAAAAGAAGCAAAAAACGGACCAGCTATTATTAACCACACCACTTAAGGCCGGTGATATTGTACTTGGAAAGTTTTTAGCAGTATTTTCTGTTTTGTTAATAGTTATGGCTATAGTATCATTATATCCTTTGATAATAAACATATATGGTGACGTTCCATTTGGAGCAGCTTATTCTAGTATATTTGGTTTTTGCCTACTAGGAGGGGCCTATCTTGCAATAGGAATATTTATATCATCATTAACTGATAGTCAGGTGGTGGCAGCAGTTGTAACACTTGTTACATTTATAATTACATCTTTAATAGATGCAATAGGGCTTATAATTCCTTCTGATGGTAAGACTGCATATATATTTTTTGCTATTATAATTATAGCTATTAGCTTAATATTGTATCGAATGATGAATAATGTATACCTGGCAATTGCTATAGCTGCAATAGGAGAAATAGGATTAACAATTATTTATCTTCTTAAGCCTGTCTTCTTTGACGGTCTTGTAGTAAAAGTATTTGGCTGGATTTCTGTTTTATCTAGGTTTAAAAATTTCAGACTGGGGATTTTAGATATTTCAGATATAATATATTACCTCAGTGTGGTATTTATATTTTTATTTTTAACAAGTCAAGTAATCAAAAAGAAGAGATGGAGCTAGAGAAGGAGGACAAGTACATTGACTGATTTAAAGAAGAATTTTAAAAAGTCTTTTTCAAATAGAAAGTTTAAAAGTGGAGCGTATGTATCCCTAATATCAATAATTGTTATTGTTATACTTGTAGTTGTTAATTTAATTATGTCTGATCTTGCTTTAAAGGTGGACTTCTCTAATGATGACTTATATACCCTAACAGATGAGACAAGGAATTTTATAGGAGATTTAGAGGAAGATGTTACTATATATTATCTAGTAGAGTCAGGATATGAATCAACTGTTTTTCAAAGAGTTGCAGAGGAGTTTGAAAGTTCTTCTAAGAATATAACTTTAGAACAAAAGGACCCTGTTCTTTATCCTCAATTTGCCTACCAGTATCTAGAGCCTGATACTGAAGTGAAAACAAATAGTTTTTTGATTGTAAATAATAAAAATGATAGGGCGAAGTATGTTGATAACAGTGATTTGATGGTTACAGAATTCAATTATAATACTTTGAGTTTTGTTGCAACAGGCATTGATATGGAAGGACAGATTGTATCTGCCATTCAATATGTTACAACGACTGATTTACCAGTTATCTATAGAACAACTGGACATAATGAGATGGAGATAGGCAGCATATTCCAAAGTTATTTAGACAAGCAAAACATTAGCCTGAAAACTCTAGAAACATTAAAGGTAGATGACATACCTGAGGATTGTGATGTACTTTTAATTAATGTTCCCCAGACAGATTTTACTGCTAATGAAATAGATATGATTAGAGAATATATGGCTTCTGGTGGAGATGTATTCATTGTTGCGGATTATGCAGCTAGGAATTCAAGCAATCTTTTATCCCTATTAGAGTATTATGGCCTGAAATTCAATCAAGGTATAGTTGTAGAAGGTAATACTAATATGCATATGTCAAACAACCCTCATCATATTATACCTGGTGTAGTAGAACATGATATAAGCAAAAAAATGATAGATAAGCAAAAGTTTACTATAATGAAGATGACTACAGGTCTTACTGAGCTTGATGCAGTCCGTAGTTCCTTAGAAATTACTCCACTTCTAATTTCTTCTGAAGACTCTTATTCGAAAATAGATGAAAGTCCTCAAGTTTGGGATAAAGAAGAAGGGGATATTGACGGACCCTTTTATACTGGTGTCCATGTAACAGAAACATTTGAGGGAACAACTTCCAACATGGTGGTATTTACATCCAGAACCATGTTTGATGATGAAGCTTTATACTATTATGGAAATGAAGACATGCTTAGTGGAACACTTGCTTTCCTTACAGACAAAGTTTCAGCAGTTACTATACCATCAAAGGGTGTCCTTCCTGAGTTTGCATATGTAACACAGCAACAAGCAATCTTCTGGGGGGCTATGGCTATAGTGATTTTACCTATTATTATTTTAGGTATTGGGGCTTATGTTGGTATTAAAAGGAGGAGAGGGTAATGTCAAAAAGGAATAGAAAAAACCTAATTACCTTATTGTCCTTACTTCTTATATTGTCACTTTTTATTACATTCTATATCTGGAATAAGAATAGAGATAATACTTTAGATAAGCCAAAAGAGCAGGAGCTAGAGGAGGAAACTGATGATAATCTTCTTCTTTCTAGCTTAGACAAAGAACTTATTAATAGAATTCATATAGCAAATGAATATATGGAAATTACTTTAATAGTAGAAGATGCCACATGGAAAGATGAAGTTGATCCATTTAGACCTATTAATCAAGACTATGTATTGGATATGATTAATATTTTAGAGGAAGTAAGGGCAATCAGGCTTGTTAATGAAGATCCTACTGACTTAGCTGAATATGGTTTAGATGATCCCCTTATAAAAGTTCAAGTAGAGGAAGCCGATGGGAAGTCTCTAATATTGCAGATTGGCCAAAGTGCCATAACTTCTGAAGGCTATTATTCATTGGTAAATGACCATGATTCCATATATCTACTGGACAACTCTTTTGCTTGGGCTTTTAACCTGTCAGTAGAAGATATAATGGCAGTTGCTGAAGGGCCAGAATTTGATCCACAACGTATCTACTATATTGAAGTCCTAGAAAGAGATGGAGAGGATTTTGAGTTACTATATGAAGAAGGATTAGACGATTCAGGTGCTGATATGTTCCCATGGAAGGTATTAAAACCATTTGATGAGGGCTATGCTGCCGATGGAGCTAAGGTAGGAGAAATACTTCCTATATTCGGTGATTTTGATTTCATAGCTACTGTAGAGTATGATAGCCAGAACTTGAGTAAGTATGGATTAGAGGAGCCGGCAGCTTCTATTCATGTTGGATATTATAAATATTATGTTGAGACCCTAGATAAGCCTCAAGTTAATCCTGAAACAGGAGAGGACATGATGGAAAAGACATACTATGAACAATTAGATTATAAAATCCATGTAGGCAACAAGGATGAAGAGGGGAATTACTACGTAAGGCAAGATTACTCTAACGCCGTATATACAATGGAAGCTAGTAAAGTTGATGCCATGCTTGAAGTTGAAATTATTGATGTTTTAAATTCCTTTATTCTTATACCAAATATTAAATATGTAGACCGAATAGATATAGAAATCCAAGGTGTTCCTTATACCATGGAAATCAAGAGGACCAGTAGGGTTAATGAAGATGGGGAAGAAGAGGAAGTAGTTACTTACTATTATCAAGAAGAGGAAGTAGATGAAGGGGTCTTTAAAGATGTATATCAAGTAATGATAGCAGCAGGATATGATGGAAGAATTAGAGAAGAAGTGGATATCCAAGAAGGACAAGCCTTTATGACATTAACTTATCATACCAGTAGACCAGATGGAAGAAAAGAGTCCGATACATCATCATATTATAATTATAATGACAGTTTATATATAGTCAGTTCAGATGGAAATACTCGTTTCTTTGCGGATAAGCGAAAGATAGACAGAGTCGCCGAAACGATCATAGAATTTAAAGGTGATGAGGAGTAAAGTGAAAAGCGGAGCATGTCAGCTCCGCTTTTTTTAAAAACTTGTACGTATATAAAGACAATAGGGACAATATATTATCATATGGACTAGTCAATCTAATAGTGGATATAACAATCAAGGGTAGGAGTGCCTATGAATAAAAAAAATAAATTAATTATTATGGGAGTATCACTTGCAATAATAATATTAGTATTTCTAGCAAACATTATTATTCAAGTGAAAAAAGATAGACAAGATAATGAAGATAATATTGAAAGTAAACTTATTGAGGAAAATATTATAAGTCAAGCAGAGGCCTATCGTCTATTTAGTTATCTAGAATATGACAGGGCTGCAAGAAATGCTTTACCCATGGATATTACATATGCAGACCAGGGAATGTCTGCCTGGTATGATACTTATGTAAATGCAATCTTTAAGATGGGCTTAATTAGTGAGATTATTGCCATAAGTCCTAAGGAGGCTCTAACATACGGTCAATGTAAGGAAGTAACTGATAAACTTATATTAACTAATCCCATATATCAAGATATATATCAAGCATTAACATTTGATTTTGTTAAAGGGGAAGAAAAGATGTTAATTGAAGACTTTATTCAATTATATGAAGAAATTTTAAGTCGAGTTCCAGAGGAAGACAAGATTATAGATGATGAGCTTTTATTTGTTCTAGGTAAAGACCCAAGTGCTAATAGCAAGAGTCGGATTGTAACAGATTATGGTAAATACTTTTACCAAGATGCCATGGACTATGAGCTGGTTTTTAATAAGGTTGAAACTGAATCAAAAGCAAAAGAATTTCATAAGCATTTACATGACTATTATGATAAGGGAGTTCAAGCGTTAACTTGTGGAGATGAAATTATATATATTTATTCTGTAAATACAGATAAGATGGTACTTCGTAATGTGTGGATTAAGCAGGGAATAGATAATAATGTTGATACATTTATTAATGGTATGGATAAAAGCTTTCAATCAAAATCCAGCTTATCTACAGATATAGAAGCAGTGGTTGGGGATATTTCAATAGAGGATAGTAAAGTGGTCCAGATAAGTGTAAAGCCGGATACTATTCATGGGAAGGTACTACAGACGGGTAAGGAATTTATCGAAGTTGAAGGGTATGGAAAGCTTTCTCTAGATGAAGAATTTAAGATATATAAGCTCTATGGAGAGTTATCCATGGAGCCTACTGGTAGTATATTAGTGGGATATGAAAATACGACTTTTGTAGTGTCAGAAGGGCTAATAAGTGCTGCATTAATTGAGGAAAGTATAAAGGCTGAAAACATAAGAGTTCTTTTAAATACTACGGGTTATAATGGTTATTATCATAAAAGAGTAGAGTTTACTGCAGATACGGATTTTACTATTACTATAAAGGATGAAGAAAAATCATATTCAGCTGGTGAGATCATAGAGGTGACTGCAGAAGATGAACTTTTATCTCAAGGAAGGATTATTATAGAAAGCTCCTCTGAAAGTGGAAGAATACATCTTTTATCCATAGAGCGTTCCTCTGGTAATCAAAAATATCGGGGAAGAGTTGAGGTATCTCTTGGGGACAATGGATTGTTAGTTGTTAATGAGTTGCCTTTAGAAGAGTATCTTTATGCTGTAGTTCCTAGTGAGATGCCAACCTATTATGGGCTAGAACCTCTTAAGGCCCAGGCAGTATGTGCAAGAAGCTATGCATATGGTCACCTACTTGCTAATAGTTTAAGTGGATATGGGGCCCACGTTGATGATAGTGTGTCCTATCAGGTATATAATAATATACCTGAAAACGAGGAGTCAGTTTTGGCAGTGAAGGATACCTATGGCAAGGTAATAGAATATAAGGGTAATGTAATAAATGCATACTATTTTTCCACTTCATGTGGTCACACTACTGCTGTAGAGCATGTATGGTCAGGTGGAAAGGAAACACCCTATTTAAGTGGGAGGCTATTATCTGCGGATGGGGATAGTGAAGATGCTATATCTCAGTCTGCCCATGAAAAGAAGTATAATAATTTAAGCAAAGAAGAAAACTTTAGGTCATTTATATTAGATACAGATTATAATACATATGATAAAGAGTTTAACTGGTATCGTTGGAATGTTTCAATAGATCTAGAGCAGATTAAAAAGACACTGGACCAAAAGCTTGCCTCTAGATATAAGGCTAATCCAAAGCTAATACAAACATTAGTAAGTGGTTCTATAGCTAAAGATGATGCAGTGTTTGAAAGTAAAGCTGTGGAGACAGTAGGAGACATTGTGGATATCTCTATATTAAAAAGGGGTAGCGGTGGAATAATTACAGAACTTTTAATAGAAGGAACTAAGGAAACTATAAAAGTGATGACAGAATACAATGTAAGATTGTTTATGTCTCCTGGTGATGCTAGATTGTATCGGATGGACAAAAGTGGGGTAGATAATCTTAGTCTTTTACCTAGTGCATTCTTTGTTATTGATAAGGAAATGGAGAATGATGAGCTAAAGTCCTTTGCTCTAACAGGAGGAGGATATGGCCATGGGGTTGGTATGAGTCAAAATGGGGCCAAGGGTATGGCAGACCTTGGTAAGGAATATGACCAGATAATAGCTTTCTTCTACCAAGGTACAGAATTGGGTTTTATTTATGAATAAGGAATTCCTTATTTTCTAATAGAAGATTTATCTCTGCTCCTATAAATAAGATATACATACAAAAGTATAACCACAGTATGAAAAGTACTATAGCAGTAAGGCTTCCATAGGTGGAAGAGTAACTTGAGAAGTTATCGATGTAGAATGAGAAGGCATAGGAAAAACCCATCCATCCTGCAGCAGAAATTATTGCCCCAGGCAGCTGATTAATTAGTTTTGTCTTTCGATTTGGTATTACAGTGTAAATAAGAAGGAAAAACACTATTAAAGTAATAAGTCCCACCAATGTTCGAAGGCTTATAACAAGTAAAGCTAAATCCTTTAACACAGGAAACTTTGTCACCACCCATAGGTATAATTGGTTGCCAAATACAAATAGGGTTATGGTTACAATAATCATAAAGGCAAAGATTAAGGTATATATAGTTGCAGTAATCCTTAAAAAGAAATAGTTCCTGCTTTCTTTAATTTCGTACACAGAATTTAAACCCCTCATAACCGCAAGGAATCCCTTGCCGGCAGACCATAGGGTTGTAATAGCGGTCACTGAAATTAAAGTCTTAGAAAGGGATGAGTTATAAATCTCATCTACAACAGATATAACCATTGAGTTAATTCCGGTAGGAAAAACCTGTGTGAACATAGTCATAAGCATGCTTCTTGTAATGGATGTATATTGTAAGATGCCAAGAAGAAGCATGACAAAAGGGAAAAAGGATATAATGGTAAAAAGTGCAGCTTGGGCAGAGAATGCTGCTACATAATCATCTCTTACTTTTATAGTTAATAATCGTATTGACTTAATAATAGAATATATCATTTTAACCCTCCTTTTATAGTCTGTGATTATTGTGCTTAGGTATAAATATTCGGCCTTATATTCATGGTATTCTTTTGTGGAAACATTATTCATAATAAGCCAGTTCATAATAAGCCAGTTCATTAAAAACATAAAATGTATTTTAAAGCGCTTATTATATTTTAACTGATTTTAAAATATAGTCAAGAAATTATAAGAAAGGAAGTAACCTTTGAGATAAGAGTCGAGATAATGGATAAAAGGTCACAATTCAATGAAAGAATATACTTGTAATAAATTAGCAAATAAGTTATACTAAATTAAGTTTTAATCAAGTTTTTAGTTTATACAAATTGTACTAATAAATACTTGATTTTTGGTGATTAAATGGTTATCATGTAAGAGGAACTAGCTATTATAAATGCACAAATTCAAGAGTGTTTCAGGGAAAGGGAGGAAAAGGATGCTGAATTTTGAAGAGGAACTTGAAAAGTTCCAACCCAGCTTAGAAGTAGAGCAGGCAGAAGATGTGATTTATAATAATGATTTAACAGACATATCAGATATATTAAAAGAGTTGATGAAAGAAAAAAGTGATAACTAATTTATTATTTAATCATTGAGATAAAACAGTCAGGTGGGATTTTATGAATTGCCCGAATTGTAAAAGCGAGGTTTCGAAGAGGGATAATAAGTGCGATTATTGTGGCATTAATTTAAAGTTATATAAAAAGATACAGAGGGCTTCCAAACTTTACTATAACAATGGACTTTCCAGAGCAAAGGTTAGAGATTTGTCAGGAGCCATTACAGCCCTAAAATACAGTTTAGAATTAAATAAAGAGAATGTTGATGCTAGAAACTTATTAGGTTTAATTTATTTTGAAGTGGGTGAAACGGTTTCCGCTCTTAGTGAGTGGGTGATTAGCAAGCATTTTAAATCAGAGGATAATGATGCAGATAGATATATAGATGCAGTTCAAGCCAATCCCACAATGTTAGATAGCTTAAATCAAGCAGTGAAAAGATACAATAGGGCCTTAACATTTGCAAAGCAAGCTAGTGATGATTTAGCAATTATACAGCTAAAGAGGGTAATTTCCTTGAATCCACGCTTTATAAAAGCATATCAACTTCTTGCCCTTTTGTACATGAAAAACCTAGATAATGATAGAGCTAAAAAGTACTTATACCAAGCGGCGGAGATTGATGTTTCTAATACAATTACACTGCGCTATATGAAAGAGATAATGCCAGTTGGACAAGTACACAAGACGGATTGGAATAAAGGTAGAGACAATGATGTTTCATCTACAATTGTGCCAGTTAGCAGTTATCAGGAAGATAAGCCGAATATTATGGCATTTGTGAATTTGGTTATTGGGATAATTCTAGGGCTTGCAGTTATGGCTATTCTTATAATACCTTCAATGGAAGGTAAAGAAGATGCAGGACAAACTGGAGATGACATAGATTACAGTGCTTCCCTAGAAAAATATCAGCAACAGGAATATCTAATACAAACATTGGAAGATGATAAAGAAGAATTAACTAGGCAAGTTAATAGCTTGCAGGCGCAGATTGATAAGATTGAAGCCCCAAGTCATAATCCTAATATCTATGATTCTTTGTTTAAAGCTATTGATGTTTATAATGAAGAGATGGACAAGCAGGAAAGAGATAGGGACTATCAAACAATATCAGATCATCTAGTAACTATTGATGAAAGCCAGTATGAGGCAGATGCTGCCAATGATTTATTAGAATCATTAAGACAAGAGATATATCCAAAAGTCATGGACACATATTATGGACTAGGACATGATTTATATAGTGATTATAAATATGAAGAAGCATTAGAAGCTTTTGAAAAGGCTCTTGAAGTTAATCCAAAACATGTGGACTCAATATATTTTATGGCAAGGGCATATCACAGGTTAGAAGATTATGAAAATGCTGCTTTGTTTTATGAAAATATAATAAATGATTTTTCCGACAGTAGAAGGCTAGAAAACTCTGAAATGTTTTTAGAAGAGATTACAGAGGCATTATCTAGAGAATAAGATTATTAAAACACAAATGAGATATTATTAAAAGACACTTGATAAATGATGAGCAATCATCTTATTAAGGGTCTTTTTCTTATATGTATATAATCATTACTAGACAAGGAGGACGTTTATCCAATGCAAGACAGGGGACAAGAAGAAAAAAGTAAAATAAAAAAGGAGGGAGTCCAGTACCATATTATTAAAAGATGCCTGGTGATTCAGCTACAAGGAGATTTAGATCATCATAATGCAATACCTATTAGAGAAAAGGCGGACAAGCTCATTGACCGAAATCATATAAAACATATTGTTTTTGATTTTACTGATGCTGGGTTTATGGATAGCGCAGGAATTGGCGTTATTATGGGTAGATATAAAAAAGTAATTTTTGCTGGTGGGAAAACCGCAGTAGCAAGTGTTAATTACACCGTTGATAGGGTGTTTAAACTTTCGGGTTTATATAAGATTATAGACAAATATGATTCGGTAGAAATGGCAGTTAAGGGACTGCATAAGGTATGAGGAAAGGGGATAAGTATTAATGAATCAAACAAATGCAATGCAATTAGAGTTTGAAAGTAGGTCACAAAATGAAAGTTTTGCTAGAACTGTCGTCGCGGCATTTGCAGCAAGTTTAGATCCTACTATAGAGGAGTTAGCAGATATTAAGACGGCTGTTTCTGAAGCAGTAACTAATTCAATTATTCATGGCTATCCAGATGGAATTGGAATTATTACCATGAGGTGTGCGATTTGTGAAAATGAAGTAATAATTGAAATTGAGGATCAAGGAATGGGAATTAAGAATATTAACAAGGCTTTGGAACCTTTGTATACTACAAGACCAGAACTGGAAAGGTCAGGTATGGGGTTTTCATTTATGGATGCATTTATGGATGATTTAGAAGTGGAATCAGTATTTAGCAAGGGAACTATAGTAAGAATGAAAAAGAAGATGGGCAAAGTTAATATAATCTCAAGCATTAGAGCTATGTCATAAGCAATAGAAGGGAGTTGGGTTTAATGTGGATACGCTGGAATTGATTAAATTATCCCAGGAAGGAAGCAAAAAGGCAAGGGATCGGATTGTTAATGAGAATGTGGGTTTGGTATGGAGTATTGTTAGAAGGTTTACAAACAGAGGTCATGAGATTGAAGACTTGTTTCAGATAGGAAGCATAGGACTAATGAAGGCTATTGATAAATTCGATTTGACTTATGGTGTCAAGTTTTCAACCTATGCTGTCCCCATGATAACAGGTGAAATCAAGAGATTTCTTAGGGATGACGGTATGATAAAAGTTAGCCGCACACTAAAAGAGACGGCAACAAAGATCAGAGCACTTAGGGAAAGCTATAATAATAATATTGGGAGAGATCCTACATTATATGAGATAGAAGATGAACTTAAAGTGTCTAGAGATATAATAGTGATGTCACTGGAAACTAGTTCAGAAGTAGAATCCCTATATAAAACAATTTATCAAGGTGATGGGAGACCAATATATCTGATTGATAAATTGGCAGAAGCTAAGGATGAGGGTGGAATACTGATTGATAATATGGCATTAGAAGCAATAATAGACTCCCTAGATGAAAAAGAACAAGAGATAATTAAATTAAGATACTTTAAAGATAGAACGCAAACAGATATAGCTAAAGAATTGGGTATTTCCCAAGTACAGGTTTCTAGGTTGGAGAAAAAGATTTTAAAGACCATGAGAGATAAACTTGGTGCATAAGATTTATGATTAAAACAAAAAAATTCCAGTATAGTAATGTCTGATAACAATATAATAATAAATAGAAAACAGATTAATGAAAGGCATCAGAAAAGCTGATGCTTTTTTCATTGTAACAAATCAAATATGTTGAATTAAGGGTGAAGTATGATTAAAAGAAAAAGGATATTTTTGATTGCAACATTTGTTCTTATAGCCGCAATAGGAATTGTATTATGGGTTAGCTTATTAAACAAAGGTAAAGTTGTAGATTTTGATGGTACATTAGTCCATGGACAGAAAATTGTACAGTCAGTTTAACTATAGGAAGAAGGTGTGTTTTAAATGAACAATAAAAAATCTACAAATGTATCAGATGTTTTAAATGAAAAAGACAGTAAAGTAAGAGAAGAGTATTATAATCAATATGTAAAAGATATTACTCCGGCTTTTAGTGTTCCAAAGAATTGTCTTAAGGCTTTTTTAATTGGTGGAATTATTTGTACTATTGGTCAAGGATTTATAAACTTATATAGCTATTTAGGAGCAGATGAGGAAATGGCCAAGGCTTTAAATACAGTGACTTTAATTTTTATAACAGTCATATTAACAGGACTTGGACTCTATCAAAAACTGGCCAAGTTTGCTGGAGCCGGCACACTGGTTCCAATTACTGGCTTTGCCAATTCTGTTGCTGCATCTGCTATAGAATACAAAAAAGAAGGACAGGTATTTGGAATAGGAAGTAAAATATTTGTTATAGCGGGGCCAGTTATTTTGTACGGTATATTTTCTTCTTGGGTATTGGGTTTAATTTATTATATATTGAAACAGTTGGGTGTGGTATAAGGAGTAGATGCAATGACAAATAAAGAAAATACAAAATCTAAAATTGTTGGAAAACAAAGCATACGATTTGAAAATCCACTTTATATAATTGCAGGTTCATCAGTAGCAGGTAAGAAAGAAGGAGAAGGTCCTCTTGGAAGGATGTTCGATATTATAGAAGAAGATCCAATGGTAGGTAAGGAAACCTGGGAGGAAGCAGAAAGTGAGTTAATGAAGCTGGCAGCTGAAAAGGTTATAGAGAAGGCGGGTTTGTCTAATAATGATATTAGATATATTATTGGCGGAGATCTTTTAGGTCAGTTAATAGCTACTTCATTTGGTATTGCAGAATTAGGGATACCCATATTTGGAGTATTTGGGGCTTGTTCAACCATGGGAGAGGCAATGTCTTTAGGATCTATTATAGTAGATGGTGGCTATGCAGATAAGATACTAGCAATTACATCTAGTCATTTTGCAGGGGCAGAAAAGCAGTTTCGTTTTCCCCTTGATTATGGAAACCAACGACCTTATTCGGCCTCATGGACTGTAACGGGAAGTGGGGGTGTTATAATTTCCAAAGATAAGGCCAGTGGAGATAAATCTGCCAATGACGTAGTTATAAGAGGGATTACAACAGGGAAGATTATAGATTTCGGAATCAAAGATCCAATGAATATGGGGGCGGCCATGGCACCGGCAGCTTTTGATACAATCAAACAAAACTTGGAAGATATGAATCTGAAAGCAGACTATTATGATAAAATTATAACTGGTGACTTAGGGGATGTTGGAAGAGATATATTAATTGATATGCTAATCGAGAAGGGTTATCCGGTAGATAAAGAAATTATAATGGACTGTGGAATTGAAATATATGATAAAGACTCTCAGGATACTCATACAGGAGGTAGTGGATGTGGATGTTGTGCTATTACATTCACCTCATATATAATGAAAAAACTTCGGCAAAAAACATGGAAGAGGGTGCTTTTTGTTCCTACGGGAGCATTACTGTCTCAAGTAAGTTCCAATGAAGGACAAACAATTCCGTCTATTGCCCATGCAGTTATGCTAGAGTCAGTTGATTAATAAAGGAGCAGAAAAATGGATATATTATCTTATGTAAAAGCATTTCTAGTTGGTGGCATCATATGCGCCTTATGTCAAGTATTGCTTGATAAAATCAAATTAATGCCTGGTAGGGTTATGGTAATCTTAGTATGTCTTGGAGCAGTTTTAGCTGCCATTGGTATATATGAACCTTTTATAAAATGGGCTGGTGCGGGAGCTGGTGTTCCACTAACTGGTTTTGGAAATGCTCTCTTTAAAGGGATGAAGGATGGGATTGACAAGGAAGGTTTTATTGGATTGTTTAAGGGAGGCTTTACAGCCTCAGCAGTTGGAATTTCTGCAGCTCTTATTTTTAGCTATATAGCATCTTGGTTCTTTGATCCCAAGATGAAAAGTTAACTTATATAGTTTTGTATATAAAAAACCCCCTGAGATATTTTAATAATAGTTAAAATGTCTCAGGGGGCTTAATTAATTATCTTAGTTTCTACCATTTGGATTGATGAAATTATTTATAATAGATTGAAATATATCATCACCATAATCATCGTTATAATCATCAAAGAAATTATAAGGTTCATTTTCTGGTTCTACAAATCCTGTATGAATATCACAACTTTTTTTAGGCAAGATATGAGGGGTGTCATCTGTACTACCGCTTTCTACCTTGTCCAGATATACTGCAGTTTGTAGGGATTTTTCAGGGCAGTTATTATTAGCAAGAGCCTTGGAATCCTTACATACTGTTGCTTTTATATGAACATCACAAAATTCAGTTGGTTCTGCGCCTTTGGCAAAGTATTCAGTTGTAGTAGTATTACCACCTACATAATGATCACAAAGCCCTTCTACAGCAAGTTTTCCAGATTTCGTACAAACTTTAGCTGTAACAATTGAGTCAGGCATTGTAAAGGATTTTGTCTCTAATTCTTTTTGAATATGGACCTTCTCCATAATTGCTCGCCATATAACTCTACTATAGGACCTGTTGGATTGATAACGGTTATTATCGTATCCGGACCAAACAGATGCAGTATAGTAAGGGGAATACCCTGAGAACCAAAGATCGTAGTAATCAGAAGTAGAACCAGTTTTACCAGCAATAGGCATATTAATGTTTTGAAGTCTTAAGCTTTTGCCGGTACCGATTTTGACTACATCCTCCATGGCGTTTGTTAATAGCCAAGCAGTTGATTCTTTCATAACTTGTTCTCTTTTAGGTGTTTTTTCTAAAAGAAGTTTACCCTTACTATCGAATATTTTTGTATAAAGGATTGGTTCGGTATAAATCCCGCCATTAGCTATTGCAGCATATGCAGCAGTTAACTCTAAGTTTGTTACACCGTCTGTTAAGCCACCAAGACCCATTGCTGGGTTCATGTCAGATACAACCCGGCCATCTGCTTGTTTTCTTGATTCAACTATTGTGGTAAAACCTAATTTTTTAAGATAATCAAATGCAACCTGTGGGGTTACATCAACTAGGGTCTTAACAGTTACAATATTCATGGAATCCCATATACCTTTTCTTAGGGTGCTTAAACCCTCATAGTTTCTGGTAGTAGACCAGTTTCTGACCTCTTTTTCTGTGCCAGGGTAATAATATTTAGCATCATCTTGAGGACTAGCTAGGGTAAAACCTGCTGAATCTAAAGCAGGTAGGTATGTTGAAACAACCTTAAAAGTGGAGCCAGGCTGCCTAGTAGTATTAGTAGCACGGTTTAAGGTACGGTTACCTGTTTTTTCACCTCTTCCACCAATAACTGATAACACATGACCAGTCTCCTGATCCATTATAACGAAAGAAGACTGGGGTTGAATTATAAATGTAGCCCTTTCCCCTAAGATAATATCCCCTTCTTCTATTACTGAATCTTTAAATCCATCAATCATTCCCTGCATATGGTCCCTATCTAAAGTAAGTAAGGAGAACTTCCTTCTATCTTCGTCCAAATACAAGCCATCAGGATCGCTATAGTCCTTGTAGAAATCTATTAAATCATTACCGTGGTAGTGTATGGTAGTTCCCTCTTCGTCATTCTTTTCAATAGAAAGAGCATAGGTAAGCTCCCATGCGGACACACCTAATTCAGGAAAATATGACTCATCTCCATAAACTTCATCACTAATGCCCTGGATTACAGGATCCATAGTTGTGTAAATGGATAGGCCACCGCTGTATAGAAGGTTAGAGGATTGTGTTTGGGTATAGCCAAGTTCAACTTGTAAATCTTCCAATACTTGTTCTATTAGCTCGTCCACAAAGTAACTATAATATGACTTAGCGCTAGTTTCCTCATTTACTGATTGTATACTAGCATAGACATCATCTTCCATGGCTTTATCGTATTCGGCCTGGCTACAATATCCCTGTTCCAGCATATTATCTAAGATAGCATTACGACGCTTTGAGTTATTCTCAGGGTTAGTAATTGGATTAAGATGTACTGGAAGCTGGGTTACAGCCGCTATAACTGCCGCTTCTGACAAATTAATTTCTTGAACATCCTTATTAAAATAACGTTTTGAGGCTGTTTGTACTCCATAGGTTCCTGCCCCCAAATTAATTGTATTTAAGTAATACTCAAGAATTTGATCCTTATCCAATTCGTTTTCTAATTGTATTGCTAGATATTGTTCCTGTATCTTTCTTTCTACCTTATCAAGAAATTCGGGTTCTCTTCCCCCTTCAAAAACTTGGTTTTTGATAAGCTGCTGAGTAATTGTACTTGCCCCAGCAAAATCACCTTCACTAATTACTTTAAATAAAACTCGAAAGATACCTCTTACATCAATTCCGTCATGTTCATAAAAACGCTCATCTTCAATAGCAATGAAAGCTTTTTGAAGTACATCAGGAATTAAATCAATGGTTACATAATTACGATTTGAGTGGGCACCAACTAGCCTTTCCATAGTGTTGCCATCCTTATCGTATACATAAGTTGCAAGTTCCCTAGGAACAACATCAATTTGTGATATGTCAGGTGAACTGTCAACCAAGCCATTAATATAACCAAAGAATGCATTAGCACCAACAATACCAAGGAAGGCTACAAATACTATACAAAGGCGAAAGATAACCACCCTTGTTTTAGAAGATAGTTTCCTTGATGTTGACCTAATGTGTTGCTGTTTATCTTGTAATCCTTTTTTACTAAAGTCCATAATTACCTCCAAACTGAACC
>CAZPWO010000014.1:0-27953 GCA_964590525.1 uncultured Herbinix sp.
TTTAATAAGAAATTTGTGGGCCTAAGCAATTATATTGAAACATTATCAAATCAATATTTTCAACTAGCTATGAAGAATAGCTTATTACTAATCATAATAGGAGTGCCTATTATAATTATATTAGCTCTACTTATCTCTTTATTAGTTACATATCAGCTAAAGAGATGGCCTAGGATTAGGGATGCATTTATCCTACCAATGTTAATTCCAACAGCAAGCATAGTTGTAATATGGCAGATACTATTTAAAAATTATACTTCAGTAATGCCTATATATGCCTTATATGTATGGAAGTATATTGGAATTGTTATTATACTTCTAACAGCAGCCCTTACAACAATAAATAGTGAGGTATTTGATGCTGCAAAAATTGATGGGGCAAAGATATCAACAATATATAGGAGAATAACTATCCCAATGATAACTCCAAGCTTATTCTTTACAGTATTACTTTCAATAGTAAATTCCTTTAAGATTTTCAAGGAAAGTTACCTTTACTACGGCAATAAGTATCCCCCAGATCATAGCTATACCTTGCAATTTTATATGAATAACAACTTTCTTAAGTTTGATTATCAATCATTAGCAACCAGCTCAATATTGACATCATTACTAGTCCTATTAATAGTTGTACTTGGACTTAAGATACAAAGGAGGTTCCAGTCATGAGGAAAGGGAAGAGCAGGGGGGTTAAAAATATAATATTAATAGTTCTTCTTATTATGTTAGCACTAGTTTTTCTACTTCCAGTAGTACTTACTATTATAGGCTCATTTATAAATGAAGAAACTTTCAGTTTTAACGGGTACTTACAATTGTTCCTAAACGCTTTTCCTTTTTATCGGTATTTTTGGAACTCAGTGTTTTATACATTAGCAATAACGGCGGGAACCTTAATTATATCTGTTCCTGCAGCATTTGCATTTAAATTTGCAAGATTTAAGGGAAAAAAGATGTTATTTCTTATATATATAGTTAATATGATGATGCCTTTTCAAGTTATGGTTTTGCCTAATTATATAGGCCTACGGGATTTGGGAATCATTAATACAGCCTGGGCAATTATATTACCAATGATTTTTTCTCCATTTGCTGTGGTTGTAACTCATCAGTATATGAGGGAAATAGATTCATCAGTAATTGAAGCTGCAAGACTAGAAACTAATTCAGCATTTAGGATTCTTCTTAATTGTGTTATTCCACAGATTAAGGTATGTACAGTTGCAGTTGGACTTTTTGTTTTCGCAGATGCTTGGAACATGGTTGAGCAACCATTACTATATGTTAATGATGATAAGCTAAGAAACCTGTCAGGATTCATTGGCAATTCAGAGAATTTTGATCCAGCTGTAATGTTACCTGCATCAGTAATATTTATAATACCAGTTTTCCTATGTTATCTATTATTTCATGAAGAGTTGAAAGAAGGGTTAAAACTTTAATAATAAGCCTTAAAAGCATATCTTATAGAAAAGAAAGCCCTAACTATTCGTTAAACAAGCATTTCGCGAATAGTTAGGGCAATATATATATTAAGAATAACATCTTCATACTCTATCATTACTATTATTAGTTATCTAGTTCCACCTTCTTAATTTCAAAATTCGCACTATACATTAAAGATTGCCTTGGGTAAAAGCTCATTACATTCCATATTGAAACCTCCTGGATACTATCTTCCTTTAATATATCTATAATAGACTGAAATGTTCTAGGATCTTTATACCAGACAAGATTTTCTTCATTTCCATTTGCAATGTATATATAATATGGATTTTTAGTAATTTCATTATAAGAAATGCTTGCTCCCACGTCGTAGGCAAGTTCAACAGCATTTGTTGTGTTTATAAATCTCATTCTATCATAATTACTAAAAGGAAGCGTATACAAAAATCCTACACTGGTATAACCTAAATTGAAGAAATCTTCAGACACTTCTAACAAAGTACTTTGTATTGATTGTACTACTGTTTCATAAGGTAAGGCTGATTTAGGTAAATCATGTGGATTATACCAGTCATATGTCAAAAGATATACAACCGAATTAGCCACTTGATTTAATCCTTGGTAATTCATTACATCATATTCTATACCAGATGATACCTCAAATGTGCTTGGGCTAATGGTAATAAAAACGTAAAAATTTTCTTCATTAAACATTGACAATAGTCTTTGGCCAAATTCAAGAAAAGCACTCCTATCAGTAGGATATATATATAGAAGATCTATATTTATACCATAATAGCCCTTCTTTCTCACCATTCTAAGAAGGTCTTCTATTAATGTGGACATTAGTTCTTGACTATTTAAAATCTCATGAAATACATTTAAATCTAATTCCATATTAGAATCTAAGACAGTTACAAGCATAATAGGTGCCACACCATAAGATTTTGCTAATTGAATTATATTATCATCATTGTCTAAAGCAATTATAGTACCATCAGATAATATCCTATAGTGCATTACGGTTAAATAAGTAAGAAAAGGTAAGGATGCTCTTAATTCTGATGTACTAACATATGGATATACATAACCGTTAATTGAAATTAAAGGTTTTTCATCTTCCTCAATATAACTTATAACAATTTCTTCACCAACAATCAGATAATTCCGCTGACTAACATTAGGATTGTTTCTAAGTAATTGCATTATGTCAATATTATATATAGCAGCTATTCTGTCAAGGGTGTCTCCTTCTTGAACAATATATATTTCTTTCGGTTGAAGAATAATTAATGCATCATTTATAACTAAGCGATTTGGATTGGTAATACCATTTTGAATTAGTAGTCTAGAAGGGCAAATGTTATATTGCTGGGAAATGCCAAAGACTGTATCTCCAGGTTCAACTATATGAATAAACATAATTATGACCTCATATTATACTTGATTATAAATCATAATATGCAAATTCATAGAAACATATGCAAATCCTTAGAAACGGTTATCTTGAATAATTCTTTGTAGCTCCATTATTTCAGCTTGTGACAAATCTTGATTCTTTACGTAGTCAGTTAAAAAGGTACAAAGGGAACCGTTATACAATTTGTCTAATAATGCTTTTGTTTCTATTGTTTGTGCAGAACGCTTAGAAATTATAGCTTTACATATAAAACCAGGCTCTTGCCTTTTGATGGCCCCTTTTTTAATCAATCTATTAATTACTGTATATGTAGTATTCTTCTCCCAACCAATATACTCTTTAATAATCTTGGCAATATCCCTAGCAGCTAAAACCTTATTTGACCATAACAGTTCCATAATATTCAATTCACCTTCATGTAGTCGTATATCTGGTAATGACACACTTATACCTCCTTAATTGCTAATATGACACTATTCTACATGTGTAGAAAACGCCTTATATTTATAGCTCTTGTCATATATGAAAAATTATATATTGAATTATTATTCTATTAGTCTTCCACCGCATATCTACATGTGTAGAAGAGCCCCATAAGTTTATACTATCCCAATAGAATTTCCTTGTCAACCCTTTTTTACAAGTCAAATACAAAAAACCGCATAGTATGGGACATATTTTATCTGATTGGAAAAATCAAAATTTTTACTAGAGATTTTGACGGCATATGGAAAGTCAATTTTTTGTCTTAATACGCTAATGCTTTTTGATCTAGTATTATTACTAGGATGGATTTCTATAGGTATTAATGAATTGTCTTTTTTTATAATAAATTCAATTTTTGCCATTGAATCAGACTCCCAGAAATATAAAGGATAGCCTGATGAATGAAGTGTTTGAGCTGTATAATTCTCTAATAGTGCTTTATCCATTGCTAACTTTTTGCATTGGACTGCCTCTCCTGTTAATCCTGTATACAATAAGCCCACATCATGCATGTATAGCTTAAAGGAGTTACTGCTGTTTGATTTGATTTTATCACAGCGTAAGCAGTATCCACCTTCAACTAAATTATCTATAGCATTTTTATACATGGCATAGGTGGTACCTTTACGAATTATTTTATATTGGAATTTTTTATTAGCCTTTTTAAGTTGTAGAGGAAGGCTATCTAAAACTTGCTTCATTTTCAAGGCTTCTTTATCCATATTACTTTTCAGAATATAATTATAATAAGAGCCAACTAATATATTGTGTTGTTCAGATATATTAATTGTAGTTGATTGATTTATATATTCATTAATAGCTGTTGGCATCCCTCCTATTTGCAGATATAAGCCATGCAACTGGAGAAGTTCTTTATGTAGTATGTCGGGGATTTTTTTATTATTTATATAATGGGTTTTAATGGTCTCAATATACCAATCAAAATTATTTGCTTTTAAAAACTCATCAAAAGCAAATGGATATATAGGAATGTGCATAATATTTTTCAAATGTTTTTGTAATTCTACATCTGTAGAAGTGCTTCTTATCATAATAATAAATGGAAAAACCCCTTTTTTATGTAGTAAATCTATTTTTTCTAATATTGAATCCTTTAAAGAAATTTCATCTAATATAAGTATAGCTTGTGATAAATTAATTTCTCCATCAGCTTTATTATGATTAATAATAAAGTTAAATTCTATCAATTTTTCTTTTATATCCATAGGATCTGATAGTTCAAATATGTTTTTTACATTATTGTTATGTTCAAAATTAATATAAATTGTATGCTCAAAAAAAGCCTTAGAAAAATCATATGCTAGATATGTTTTGCCTACGCCCTTTGCTCCAGTTAATAAAACTGGTTTATGCTTTTTCGTTCTTTTCCATAAAATTAGTTTATCAATAATATTTCTTTTCAAGGGATTTACCTCTTATATCTTCATATTTATCCATGTCTAAGCTGGTTTAATAGTTTAGTAAAATAATCTGGAAGTGGTGCTTGAAACTCCATATACTCTTTTGTTCTAGGATGAATAAATGCAAGCATACTTGCATGTAAAGCTTGTCCATCCAGGCCAAATTCGGCCTTTTTGGGACCATATATAGTGTCTCCTAATAGTGGATGATTAATACTTGCCATGTGAACCCTTATTTGATGAGTTCGTCCAGTTTCTAAGCCACATTCAATGTGAGAATACTTATGTCCTAGGCTTTCTAACAGCTTATAATTTGTAGCGGCATATTTTCCATTCCTATGGTTAATAGACATGGTTGTACGTCTTTTTTCATGCCTTCCTATTGGGGCTTCAACCCTTCCACTATCTTCATCAAATGTGTTGTATACCAATGCCTGATAACGTCTAGTAACTGTATATTCTTTAAATTGTTCAGATATAAATTCAAGTGAATTGTCGTTTTTACACGCAATAATTATACCTGAGGTATCTTTATCTAGGCGATGGACTATCCCTGGTCTATGATTACCATTTAACATGGATAACTGACCATTGCAGTGGTATAATAATCCATTAACTAAAGTATGATTCTTGTGGTCTTTAGCAGGGTAAACAACCATGCCTTTTTCTTTGTTAACTAATATAATGTCTTCGTCTTCATATATAACATGGATTTGTAGGTCCTCAGGCTCAATTTCAGAGCTTTCTTCCTCGGGAAGGTATATTCGTATGACTTGGCCCTCTTTTAGCTTAAAACTCGATTTAACAGGCTTCTTATCAATCAAGACTTTTTCGTCCATAATTAATTTCTGAATATAGGATCTGCTTATGTCAGGATTAGTGATAGATAGATATTTATCAATACGCATATCAATCATATCTTCATCAACTATATGTTCAACACTTTGCTGTATTTTAGATTCAGTCCTATCATCCATATTCATAGACTTATTATTCATGATTGGAATTATCCTTTCCTTTTTCCTTATTATCTTCAAGGAAATCAAAATAATCACCCTTACCATGATATATAATCATAATTATAATTAATATAAGACCTATTGTTACAAAACTGTCCGCAATGTTGAATATAGGAAAGTCAATTAACTCAAAATATATAAAATCAATAACATATCTGTATGCGATTCGGTCTATGACATTACCAATACCACCAGATAAAAACAAAAGCCATATAAATCTAAGTGGATTATATCTTTTATCCTGGGGTGTCTTTAGATAAATAAAAACAATTAAAGCCAAAGCAATAGCCGAGGTGACCCCCAGTAACAAGGTCTTATTGCTCATAATGCCAAATAAAGCACCACTGTTCTCGTGGTAATGTAGTTTTAGTACACCTGGTATTATTGTTATTGGTTTTCCTGGTAAGACGGTCTTAGCCCAAAATTTAGTTATCTGATCTATAAATACAAGCACTATTACAAGTAGTATATGTCTAATATTAATTTTTTTCATAAAACCTCCCATTGTAGATACCAATATACCATCATTGGATAATATAAAACAAATTGTTTTATATTATAATGGTTTGTATGGCCCTCTTTAATTCTTCTTTTGTAACTGATGGATCAATAAATGCATCCCCAATCTTTTTTAATAGTATAAAACGAATACTATCAGAATCCATTTTTTTATCAAGCCTGGTAACTTGGTATATCTCATCTGTTGTAAGCTCGGATACATTAATAGGTAGATTAAACTGTTTTATTCCACTAATAATAATATCATATTCTTCTCTTGTTATATATCCTCTTGAATAAGATATATAAAGTGCACCAGCCATCCCAATTCCAATACATTCCCCATGAAGTAGCTTTAAGTCTTTTAACATCTCTACAGAATGGCCAATAGTGTGTCCATAATTAAGAAGAGCCCGATCTCCTGCTTCTTTTGGGTCCAGTTCCACGATTTCTTTTTTAATTAAACAGCTTCTCACAATCATTTTCCTTATAATATTATAATCCTTAGCTAGTATTTCATTGGAATAGGTTAATAACCAATTAAAATACTCATAGTCTTTTATTAATCCATGTTTTAAAATTTCCCCCATGCCAGAATAATACTCACGGTCTGGCAAAGTCTTTAAAGTGGATAAATTCATATAGACTAGACTAGGCTGATGAAAGGCTCCTACCATGTTTTTATATGCATTATAATCTACAGCAGTTTTGCCACCAATACTGGAATCCACCATAGCAAGTAACGATGTAGGAAGTTGAATAAACCTAATTCCCCTAAGGTAGGTTGCAGCTACAAAGCCAGTTAAATCGCCAACTACTCCCCCCCCTAAAGCTATAAGTACATCATTACGATCAAAACCATATTCTATAAGCTTTTCGTAACATTTATCCACAGTGGCTAGGTTTTTGCTTTTTTCTCCTGCTGGAAAAGTAAACGTTTCTACAGACTTGGACACTAAGGCAATAATCTCCTTTAGTTCTTGGAGATAATATCTGCTAACATTATCATCTGTTATAATCATAAATCTACGTTTATCCATAGCTAAATCAACTATTGATTCACTTAATTCCAAAAAATCATCAGTAGATATTATCTTATATGATGGTTTCCCCTCATAGTTTACTATTATCTCACTGGATCTAGTATTCATATATACCTCCCTATTACTGATATAAATTAATCTTTATTATATACCTACCTTTTTTTGATTTGCCTATTATGCCAAGATAAATGAATTTGCCTATGCCTCTTACAGACACAAGATCATTTTCTTCTAAAAGATAGCTATTTGACAGGATTACTTTACTATTAACAAATACTTTACCAGCCTTTATAAACTGGATTATGCTGCTTCTAGAGCTGTTAAATGCAACAGAAAGGATACTATCTAGTCTTTCAGAAGAAACTGAGGCTTTTTTCTCTTTAAATGTTGCTTTATAAGTAAACTTTTTTTGCTCCAGAATGCTTGTTTCCACCGTAGTGTGCTTAACTTTAATTAAATGTTCCTTTATAAACTGACCAATTGAGTCAGTGGTAAAAATATATCCAATGTTGTCTTGTATCAATATGTCTCCAGTTTTATTTCGATCGATACCTAGATTAAGTACTGCACCAAGAAAATCCCTATGTGTAAGTTTGTCACTAAATTTTTGATTCAAAGGTTCTATCTTAACAACCGAAATAGGATAGTTAATATCATCGTTACTTTTCAACTGAAAGTCATGACAAAAACAAAGCATTTTTCTTTCGGCATCTTCATATCCACCAAAAGAAAAATACTTTATTTTAGGCAGTTCATGTTTTAAGTATAAAAAGATGCTTTGTTCATTTAAATTTAAAAAATCTGAAAAAGTACTAATTCCTCGTTTATCTGCCGTATGGGCTAATTCTAAGAAACGTTTTCTTAGGATCAGCTCTTCTTTGTCAGAGTTCATAATAATCTATATTCCTGCCCTTCAGATTAGCTATTGTTTGTTTTTTGCTAAAATTGTGTTTCAATAGTAGGTGGACCAAATCCACTCTCCTCAATAATATCAAGATAATCCCCAGAGATATCTACATTGTCAGGAGATACTATAAAGATACAGTTAGAAATTCGATGTAATTTACCATTAATGGCATAAACAGACCCAGATACAAAATCCATGGTTCGTTGTGCTAATTTATCATCAAAGCCTTCCAAATTGATTACAGTAGCTCTACCTGATAGAAGCATATCACAGACAATTTGAGAATCTTCAAATGAAGTTGGTTTTACAATGCAAACTTCAAGTCCTCTAGAAGTGGATCGTATGGGGACAACTTTGCTAGATGAACTTCTATCCATTTTCGTCACCCTTTCTTTTTTTCTCTCTTTAGCTACTCTAGTATTTGTTTTTTTTGTTTTGTTAATAGTCTTATTATCATATCTGTCATCATTGGATTCTAAACCAAGTGGCAAGGATGTTTGAATGTCGTCATCAAAATCAGAGTCATAATAGTTCATATCATCTTCGTCATTTAATTTCATTGAATCAAGAAAATTTTTAAAAATATTAGACATATGCCAATCTCCTATCTATCTTATTTACTAAAATTGAAACTTTTTTACTCTTCTATTGTCTTTCGCCAAAGACACCAGTTCCAACTCTTACCATAGTTGCTCCTTCTTCTATTGCAACTTCAAAGTCTCCAGTCATCCCCATAGATAATGTGTCAAAAGAAGATATACCATCTTCGTTAATACAATTATCATGGTTTTTACTTTCAATGTCAACAAACAATTGATGCATTTCCTTAAAATGATTCCTGTTTTTCTCTGGATCATCGACATAAGGTGCTAGAGCCATTAGCCCTCTAACCCGAATATGAGTAAGTTTAATCAGTTCCTGAAGAAATTCTTCAAGATCACTTTTATCTATTCCGTACTTACTATCCTCATTAGCTATATTGATTTGAATTAAAACATCACTTATTATATTCTTTTTACTGGCTTCTTTATTTATTTGTTTAGCAAGTCGGATTGAATCTACTGAATGAATTAAAGTGGCCTTATCTATAATATACTTTACTTTGTTTCTTTGAAGATGACCAATTTGGTGCCATTTTATATCTTCACCCCAACTTCCATCTAATTCTTCATATTTTTCAACCAGCTCCTGAACCCTGTTTTCACCAAAATCTTTTATACCAGACTCGTAAACATCTTTCATCATTGAAACAGGCTTAGTCTTACTAACAGCGATCAAAGTTACCTCAGAAGGATTCCTTCCAACCCGTTCACAGGCAAGTTTAATCCGCTTTTTAATTGTATTTATATTATCACTAATCATAAAAACTTCCTTTCTAAAACTAATAACTATAATAACTAATGGTAATTAATATATAATTGCTTGCTCTACTGCGGTTGAAGATTCCAAGGCTATATGATCGTAAGAAGATAGACCATATTCAGTTCCTTTCTTAACAATACAATATTCATCGCTCTGATACAAGGGTTCGATTCGTTTAAATACCGCATATCCCATATTTACATTATATACTCCTGTTAATTTATCAGTCAAGTTAAGTTGATAACGGTCAGTGTCCCCTGTAATCTGAATCCATGTCCCTGATTCAAATTGTCTTGTGTCTAGATAACCGTAGACTTCATCTTTATAATATATATCCGTAGGAACAAATGTTATATTAACATCACCGGTTTCACTATCAAAAGTAAGTTTATTCAAACCATTTTCACCACTGTCACCTCCAAGAGTAAAATACTCCAAGGGCACTAGATAAAAGTCTTTTTCTACAACAGAAGTTAAGGGGATCTTCAAACCTTCTATTGCTTCTATATGTAATTCGATTTCTAGATAACGGTCGTTTATGTAGTTTGAAAGATGCTTGTCCATCTTAATTATACCATAATAATCATTAGCCTTTTTATATAAGGTTAGATCACCACTTGTTTCAAGGTTGTTCTTTATTATTCTGAAATCTATACTATCCTTTTCAATCAGTTTAGTATGTTGCTCTTCTGTAAGTGGAATTATAATAGCCCATTTCTCTGATCTAATCAATTTATAAATAGGACTATCTTGAGAAATTATCTCAAGATTTCTAAGATTTGTTGGTTGATAATCTTCAGTATTGAACAAATCTTGAGAAATATTGTCAACTGTAATATCTTCAAAGGCATCCACATGGTAAGAAACTATACCACTTTCAGGACTCCTATAAATATCGTAAGAGAAGTTAAATCCCGTGTTTTCTTCAATTGTTTGTCCTTGTTGGATCATAGCATTACTTAGTATATCTAATGCAGTACTTTTTGCATCTTCCTTAAAGTTATATACAAAATCAAAATTATGGTTTGAAAAGTTTTTCTGAAAACTTGATATCTCATATTTAAACTGAGCATTATTTTCAGCAGTTAATTCCATTGGCTCTTCCCCACTTATAATAATATCAAGAATCTGCCTGTTATCATCTATAGAATAAATAGATGAATTCTTAGCAACTCTAGCTCCTTCTTTTTGAAAATATGATACATAGCCTGCTTCCTTAGAAAAAAACACTTCTTCATTTCTAAGAACAAGACCATTTATATATTTATCATCAGTAATAGATCCATCTTTTACTTCATAAATAGAAAGATGGTCTTTTGTAAAATAAATATACACATAAATTGCAACGTAAATGAACATAATAGAGAATATTACAATACCAATATTAATGGTTCTACGTTTTTTGAATTTTACTACGTTTTTCTTATTACTCAAGATTACACCTCCTAATAAGGTATTCTAATACATTATACTCACTTTTCAACTTTTTTTAAACCCTTTTTATATAATTATTAAATAGTTTTGCTTTTATTGAATAATAACGAAAAAAAAGGAAATTATAATACTAAATCCGAAAGTATGAAGGAGGAATTTTATGAAGACATTGGATTATATAGCATTAATCCTGGTGGCTATAGGTGCAATTAACTGGGGCTTAATAGGTTTCTTTGATTTTGACTTAGTGCAAGCAATATTTGGTGATATGACTATGATGAGTAGAATAATATATTCTCTAGTCGGTATTGCTGGACTATATTCTTTAACCTATTTTGGTAGGATTAGGAGTGAAGACTAAGTTAAATCTATACATTTTAACAGGAGCGCCAAATAGAGCGCTCCTGTTAATCTTTAAATTAATTATAGACATTGCAAAAATAAACACATTATAAATAATATATTATAAAGAAACCGCTACATATTTTCTTAATTTCTCAGGAAGTTGATCTGAATTTCTAGATATGCTTATGTTAAAACCCACATTGCTATAGTCAGATATCTTCTCTAACCTGTTAATGATAGTTTCTAAATTATCATCATCTGAATATGCAATTTCTAAGAAACTATCGAAATAAATAGACTGTAAGTCATGGTCAGAAGAAATAATACCTGTGATAAATCCAATAAATTCACTTTGATTTTCTATGAAATGTTCTTTTACATTGATCAATCTTATCTTATTACTTAATCCATACCTATGTTTGTTAGTTTTATCAAGATAAACAACATTACCTTTAGCTGAAGCTACTTCTGTGTTGGCCTTGTCGAGAATAATCTTCGTTTTACCTTTGCCCTTCTCGCCAGCGATAATCTGTATCATTGTAATCTCCTCCTTATGATGGACGCAAACATTGCAACATGGCTAAAAATTGTACCTTTTGCCTAATAAAACTTATTTGTATAATATATTATAGTATATTCATACAATAAAAACAACTACAAAAGAGCAATTTAATTAGTGGTTTTTAAAGTAGATAATAACAAATTATCAGACAAATTTATTCAATATTTTCATTTGCTATAAGAGATAATAATTTGTTGCTTTCAGAATAAAGAGTATTTATATCAGCAGCCTTTAATACAACTGATATGTAATAGTCATTATTCCAGTCTTGACATAATAAGATAAGACAATTTCCTGCTTTATAGGTGTTTCCAGTCTTGCCACCTAGAATTGTAATTCCTTCTGGAGGCTGAATATCTCCACTAAAATACTGATTGGTTGAATTCATTGATAGTTCTTTTGGATTACCATCCTTATCTTCATATTCTGTAGTATATGAACTCATTCCAATTATCTGAGTTAAATAATCATATTTAATAAATTCATTAAATACAAGATACATATCATATAAACTAGTATAATGGTCATCATTATGTAGTCCATGGGAATTTGTAAAATTATAATGAACTGCACCAAGACGTCTAGCTTCTTCATTCATCATTATGTTAAAGTCCTGTATACTGCCTCCAATAAGCTCAGCTACCCCTATGGCAGCATCATTGCCAGAGTATATTAATATGCAGTGCAATAGTTCTTCTAAGGAGATAATATCCCCATCTTCAAAGCCACATAATTTGGCCCCTGTTTCTGAAATATGTGCAGCTTCATAGCTAATAGTAGCCAAATCATCAGTTTCACCCTGCTGAATAGCTACTAATGCAGTTAAAAGTTTTGTTAAACTTGCCGGATAAGCTTTCTCATAAACATTTTTAGAATAAATAAGATCCCTGTTAGTAATATTAATTAACATAGCAGCTTCAGAACTAATGTAATCCTCATCCCCAAAATTTTCTTTTGGTAATACAAGTAGGTCCTCTGCAAAAAAAGAGTTTTCAGTTAAATTATCAGACCCACTTGTTCCAATAGGATGTTTAAATATTTCATAGGATAAAAAACTATCCGAGGACTTTTCACATCCTCCGATATTAACCAATACAAATATAAAAAGAATTAAATATAATTTACGCATAATTTATGCACCTACTCTTTTAATTATATCTACTATGTGGTAGAAGATAATTATCTATATAATTCTCTCCATTCTAAATCCCCTCGCTCAAGGGCTTTTATTAACAGCTCAGCTGTAGCAAGGTTTGTAGCCAGTGGTATATTATGGGTATCACATAAATGAAATATATTATATACATCAGGTTCATGTGACTTAGCTGTCAAAGGATCCCGAAGAAATACCACCAAATCTATATTATTATTAGCAATCTGGGAGCCTAATTGCTGTTCACCACCTAAATGCCCTGCTAAATACTTTTGAACATTCAAGTTAGTAACCTCTTCAATTAGTCTTCCAGTAGTTCCTGTGGCATAAATATGATGTTTACTTAAAGTTCCCCGATATGCAATACAAAAATTTTGCATTAGTTTCTTTTTAGCATCATGGGCTATCATAGCAATATTCATAAAGCTCACCCCTTTGTTTATTTTGTTTGTAATCTTATATTTAGTATAATTCCTACTGCAATCATGCTACTGGTTAACGAACTTAGCCCTGAACTAAGAAAAGGTAATGGAATACCTGTATTAGGTAGCAATGCAGTAGCAACACCTAAGTTAACAAAAACTTGAAACATTAATTGTGAGGAAAGACCTACGGCAATTAGCATACCTAACCGGTCAGGGGCCTTTTTGGCTGTAATTAAATATTTGTATATTATTATGGCAAATAAAAATAAAATAAAACAACTTCCAATAAAGCCGAACTCTTCTCCTGCTACTGAGAAAATAAAATCACTTTCTGAAATAGGAACATAATCATAACCTCTTATCTCTGAGACATCATCTGAAAATCGTTTTCCAACAAGCTGGCCAGATCCAATAGCTTGTATTGAGTTTGCTTGTTGATACATTGTATCTGGGTATTCTTCAGGATTCAATATAGATAGTACTCTTTGTTGCTGGGTACTGGAAAGTAATACTTGGTAATCCTGTTGAACATACCAGAAGAGTCCAGTTATAGTTGGAATACCTATTATTAAAAACAAGGCAATAATCTTCCAATCAAGGCCAGCTGCAAATGTAATCATAATAAAGACAAAGATAATAACTAGGCTAGTTGATAAATCTGTCTGTGTCATAATTAATAAAACAGGTAGAGCCATGGCTATCACAGTAATTAATAAAAAGAATACATTATTAATTTTATCTTGAAAAACAGTAAACAGCTTGGCCAAGAATATTATTAAAATTATCTTACTTAGCTCAGAGGGTTGGAATTCTATATATTTTAAATTCAACCAACGTTTAGCGTAATTTCTTTCAACACCAATTAATTTAACTAAAACTAATAAAACAATATTGACTATATAAAAAACTATATATAGTTTACCTAGAAAATGATAATCAAACATAGAAACAATAATTGCAATTAAAATACCTATAAACAAACCTATGATTTGTTTTTCAAATAGACTTTCATGTTCAAGCTCTACCTGTTTAATTAAAAAGGCACCAATTGAACCTAGTATAATGATTACCATCAGTAATGAAATATTATATTGCTTAAAATCATATTGCTTAAATTTGAACATTAGCATTACTTCCTTACTTTGTTCTAGATTTCATGTCTTTAATTGGAATATTGGCGTATATTGCTGGAACAGAACCGTTATTGGATTCTGATTCTGTCTGTGTTACTTTAATATCCAATCCTTCAGAATCTATTTCAACATATTTTGATAGAACCTCAATTATATCGTTCTTAATTTGTTCCATTATTTCAGGCGAGCATCCTGCTCGATCAGAAACTAGAACAAATTTCAACCTATCTTTTGCAATTGTGCTAGTTCCTCGTCTCCTAAAAAGATCTAATAAACTCATTAAAAAACCTCCCTAGTTTTTTTTGCGTAATCCAAAAAGTTTCCCGAAAATAGAGTTTCTTTCATTAAGATCTAATAAAGGAATCTCCTCTCCTATAATTCTTCTGGCTATGTTAAGGTATGCAACTCCTGCTTTTGAATCTGAACCAACTAATGGCTCCCCTTTATTTGTTGAAATAACAATATTTTCATCATCAGGAACCACTCCGATTAAATCAATAGCTAGAATCTCACTTACATCATCACTAGACATCATGTCCCCTCTCTTCACCATATCCATGCGAAGTCGGTTTACAACAAGATGGTTAGTATATACTTCATTAGCTTCTAATAGACCTATAATTCGGTCAGCATCACGTACAGCGGACACTTCTGGTGTAGTAACTACTAATGATCTGTCAGCGCCAGCAATGGCATTCATAAAGCCTTGCTCTATACCTGCAGGACAGTCCATTAATATGTAATCAAATTCTTCTTTCAATTCGTCTGAAAGTTTCTTCATCTGCTCTGGAGAAACAGCATTTTTATCTCTAGTTTGTGCAGATGGTAACAAATAAAGGTTCGGATAACGCTTGTCCTTAATTAAGGCATTACGAATTCTGCAATTACCTTCAACAACATCAACAAGGTTATAGACTATACGATTTTCTAGCCCCATAACAACATCTAAATTCCTCAATCCAATATCTGTATCAATTAAAACGACTTTCTTTCCTAGTATTGCCAAACCAGTACCTACATTAGCGGCTGTTGTAGTTTTTCCAACACCACCTTTGCCAGATGTTATAACAATAACTTCTCCCATATAAAACTCCTCCTGCTTTTTATGATTACTAATAATATTATAAATTAATATCATTTAAAACGCTTTTGTTAAGCTTCTCAATATATATATTGCCATCCTCTAGAAAAGCTATCTTAGTTTCTTTATCCGGGTCTTTAACTGGTTTATCTGGGGAACGAGCAATAACATCAGCAATTCTTATTTGCATAGGCTGCATATCTAATGCAACCACAAATGAATTAGTATTACCACAGGCCCCGGCAAAAGCATTGCCCTTTAGGGAACCAAGTACTATGATATTCCCTTTGGAAACAACCCTAGCACCGCGATTTACATCACCAATTATAACCACACTATTTTCAAATTCTAAAGATGCACCAGAACGAAGAATTCCCTTATAAAATTGACCAGTATTGTTTTCTAGTTCCATTAACTCCTGATCAAGAGATTTTCGAAACAATTCTTCTGTCTCACTATCATTATCTATAACACAAACTATATGCATATTAGTATTGTTCCCAATAATATCAAGTATCTCTTTTTGTTGTTCATTAGTCAATTCTCGCCCTTCAAAACTTATTGCCATTTTTGCATCCTTAAAAAAACTACTTGATTCAGTAAATTTTTCTTTTACATGCTTTTTAAGCTCATCAAAATCCAAATCCTCGTCTAATACAACGACTATACCATATTTGTTTCCTTTAATTATGACAGAATTATTAACTTTACTCATTTGTCTCTCCTTTAATCTGAAAAGGCTGCAATATTATGTTCTGGTACAGAAGCCTCATCATCTAAAAGTTCTTCCCTATCTTCCAAGTTAAAATACAATTTATATATATCTTTAGCTAATTCCGCCGCATTACCAGATGTGTGACCATGAGGTATAACTGTTACAACTGAAATCTCTGGTTCTTCATATGGTGCATAAGACACGAATAATGCATTATTGGGATTAACTTTACTTACCTGGGAGGTACCTGTTTTGCCAGCTACTTCAAGGTCCAAATCACTATAGAGTCTGTAAACGGATCCATATGGAACATTTACCACAGCATGCATACCCTTTTGTATACTATCCCAAGTACTAGGCTTAACATTGTCCAATTGCCTGCCTATGATTGGGTCATTATCTATTATTACCTTATTGTCTTTATCTGTAATCTTATTCAAAAGTGTTAATTCATAATTAGAGCCACTATTAGCAAAAGTAGTTATATACCTTGATAATTGAATTGGTGTATAGGCGTTAGTACCTTGTCCTATTGATGAACGAACAACATCGTCATCTGAAATCTGTGGAGTGGATTCATAAAGTTCAACTCCTGATTCTATACCAAGACCTAAATCTTTGGCATGTTTTTCAATACGGCTTAAACCTAGCTGATCGCTAAAGCGGCCAGAGCTATCTATACTTAGACGATAACCCATCTCATAGTAATAATAGTTACATGAAACCCTTATGGATTCTTGCATATCAACCATACCATGTGAACCTGGGTGGATATGACATCTAACAGAAGGGGTGATTTTATCAAAAATCCCCAAATCCCTTACTTTTTCATGGGGGGTAACTACTCCCTCTTCCAAAGCTGCTAGAGCTGTAACCATCTTAAAGGTGGAACCTGGAGCCGTTCTCTCTGTAAGTGGGCGGTTTATTAGGGGCTTAGTATTATCATTTAACAATTTTGAATAATATGCAGGATCTACTTTATTGGCCAGCATATTATTATCATAGCTTGGATAAGTGACTAATGCCAATACATCCCCATTATTAACATCAGTAATTACTATTGAACCACTACAGGGCTCTAAAGCAAGCATTGCAGGAGTAATTTCAAGGCTTTTAATTGTACTTATAATAAAGTTATAAGCTGAAATTTGTCCTGAATAAAGTCTATCAATAGTATCCTGATTATATTCTAACACATTTTGTTCAAATAATAAAAGGCAAATTTCAGTTCCTGTTAAACTATAAGAAAAAACCAGATGACGATAAATCTTTTTTTGAAATATTGGGTCATTTTTCAATATGTTTTTACCGTAATCAATTAGCTTTTCATACAATTCACGGGAAGTATTGTAATCCTCACCAACACCTAATTTAGATAAATTAACATAATTATTTGACAATATATAATTAAGAAATTCATTTAAAGGAATGCCATTGTTTTTATAAGAACGAAAAGTTTTATCATCATCCGGAATGTTTTTTTCTAGAATCATCTCCTCTTTCTTAAGTACATTATAGAAATAACTAAGATAATCCTCCATATCTCCGGCCTTATTATTAGTTACAGTATTATTTGGAGATAATAGAAGGTCTAGCTGATTAAATACATCATCTCTTTTGTCAAGATATTTATTATATACTTTTTTCTCTGTATCACCAATATCAGAATCATTAAACTTATTGATATCTATAATATTGTTATTAATTAGTGCGTTGTATACTTCATAAATTGGTATTAAGATATCGCTTGCACTTTCACCTTTTGAACCATAATCCATGTCAGCTTGTATCTTATCAATTAAAATACCTGCTATTCGTTTTTCCATGATATGGTATGCAGACCTTTGAAGGTCACTATCAATTGTTAGGTAGACATCATTACCAGCTACAGGCTCTTTGCTATCTACAACACCTGTTACTCTACCATACAAATTAGTAGAAACAATCTCTGAGCCTTTTCTTCCACCTAGTTCCTGCTCTAATTCTTTTTCAAAACCAGATTTACCAATTATATCAGTGGAGTTATAATAATCTCCATCATGATTATAATCCTCTAATTCTTCAGCACTAATAAGACCAGTATACCCCAACATATGGGCAAAATAAAGACTATCATGATATATACGGTGTGTTTGCTGTTTAATAGTTACCCCTGGCATATTTGCCCCATGTTCCATTACTGCTGCAACTGTTGTATCTGAAACATCAGACGCCACAGTGATTTGGAAGTGTTTTGGATAATTACAAAAAAGAGCATATCGAACACTCATTATTTTAAGTGTTTCTTCAATTGTATACTCATCTGATATACCAAACATGGTAGTATAGCTATCTCCAGTTCCATTTTTAAGAAATTCATAAACCTCTTTAGCACTAGATTCTTCTTGTTCCTTGGTTAGATTACCAGCTTCTAAAACATAAGCATAGGCATTTTTCTTGAAACGAGTTAAAGCAGACCCACTTATGTTAAATCTAAATTGACCTTCACCCATGTAATCAATATAGAATTCATTATCTAAAGAATCATTATTGTCTTCAATAATATTAATTAATTGGCAAACAACTTCATTCCTTTGTTCATTAGAAGTAATTAAATTGTTATCCTCCATAACCACTGAATAAGTTAAAGCATTAGAGGCTAAAATTTTGCCATTACGATCATAGATATTACCTCTAGTACTTTTAATTTCCCTTGTTTGTGTTTGTTTATAATCAAATTCTTCCCCATGGGATGTTCCTTCTACAATTTGCAAAGTAAACAAGCGGTGTATAATTAGAGCAAACAAGACCATAAATATTAATCCAATAGGAATTAATCTGGATTTTATTATATTTTTAAGGGCATCTAGGAAATCGTCAAACATAATTTATGCCTCCTTATTGTCCATGTGATGTAGTTTGTTGTTAATCGTATGTAAAATCTTATAGAGAAAAACAGATATAAGAACTGTATATATAACTTCAGCTAATATAAACTTTCTCAAATAATACACAAAATTCAACTTGTTTCTAAGTAGAAATTCAAATACATAATAGATAAAACGAAACAAAAAAGTTCCTACTCCCGTAAATATAAGTGGTAAAGTAAAATCGTCATTTGAATAAAACTTATATGCATATCCTACTAAATATCCAATTACCATGTATATCAAAGCATATAGACCGATTACACTGGCAAATAAAATGTCTGACAAAAGTCCAACAAAAAAACCAACAAGCATTCCTGTTTTTCTTCCTTCCATATATGCGGTTGAAACCACCAGAATCATCATCAAATTAGGGATTGCTCCAGCAAGTTCTCCATATTGAAATATGGTGGTTTGTATAGTAAATAATATAATTATTTCAAGAAAGTAAACAATGAAACGTTTCATCTTATAGCTCCAATCTTTCCTCCGTCATCTAATTTTAATTATCAATTAATGGCTCTTTAAGTTCTGTTATTATAAGTACCTCTTCTAACTTTTCAAAATCCACCACAGGAATCAGAGAGGCAGTTTTAGTCATATTACTGGAATCTAATTCTATGTCCCTAACATGGCCAATTAGAATACCCTGGTGGTATTGATCACTTATATGGGAGGTAACAACCTCATATCCATTATGAATATCAGCATCTTTACTAATTAATTCTACCCTAATCTTACCTGTTTCCATTAGTTTCAAGTCGCCCCGAACTATACAGGTATCTGAAGTACTAATAAACATCCCACTTACATTACTTTTATCATCAATTATAGAACGTACCTTTGAATAATTATAATGAGCTTCCGTTATTATACCTGCTAGACCATTGCCCGACAGAACATTCATCCCTTCAGCCAATCCGTCTTTTGTCCCTTTATCAATAAGAAAGACATTATACCAGTTGTTTGGATCCTTTCCTATAACCCTAGCTGCTACTTTTGGATAATCAAGGTATTTTTGATCCAATTCATAAAGCTCTCTTAATCCATCCAGCTCATACTTGTCCTGTAACAACATCTTGTTTTCATAAGAAAGAAAAGCAACCTGGTTTTTTAATTCATCATTTTCTTGTAACAGATGATTGATATTGTTAAAAATATCTAATTTGTCAGAAATAAATCCGCCAACTTTATTAATGCCTCTTTGCATTGGTGTTATTACCCTACCAACAGTAGACTTAATTGGAGACATCTCTTCTTCAAATCTAAAGGATAAAAGTATTAGACTGATGCATAAGATAGCAATTCCAATCAGTAAGTGTTTTGGATTTATATGAAATTTCTTATTACGTCTCATATCTACTCCTAAATAAAAGCAAATTTACTAGTTTGCAAAGGTCTTAGCTTTTAAAGCTTTTGCTAGAACTGATAATTTGGCATCCTTTAAAATGCTATCAAGACCATTTACAACTGTGATGGAGGGATCAGGGCAAATATTAACCTTTAAACCAGTTTCTTTATTAATTAATTCATCCAAGGCAAAAATTTTAGCTGAACCTCCTGTAACAAATATCCCACTATCAATTATATCAGATGATATCTCTGGTGGAGTCCGTTCTAATATAACCTTTATAGCATCAATAATGGAATACAAATATTCATGAATTGCTTCATATATGGAATCAGATGTTATCTCTATCTCCTTAGGAAGGCCTGAAACAACATCTCTTCCGTATGTTTTAACACTAACATCTACAGTAGGATATGCGTAAGCCAGCTTGACCTTTAGGCTCTCAGCAGTTTTGTTTCCAATATAGAGATTGTATTTACGTTTAACCATATTCTGAATAGCTTCATCTAGCTTGTTACCACCAACTGGTATTAATTTAGAAAGGACAATTCCTCCTAAAGAGATAATAGAAACCTCAGTAGTGTCTGCACCAATATTTACTACCATAACCCCTTTGGCAGTCATTACATCAAGCCCTATTCCTACTGCATCTGCTATAGGTTTTTCTACAAATTTAATCCTACCAATTTTAAGATTTGAACTGGCAATAAGGTCATAGAATGATAATTTCTCAACTTCAGTAATGTCTGTTGGAATTGCTACGATATAGTCAGCACTACCTATTCTTTTTGTTTTATTGATCCGATACATAAAATGCTTTAGTAGTGCCGTCATATTTGCCACGTCTGCAATAACACCAGACCTAACAGGATAGGTCACTTTAATGTTAGATGGGGCTTTTTCATACATTTCATATGCTTCATCCCCAGATGCTATAATGTCCTTTTTGTCAGCAATGGCAATTATGTTACGTTCATTTAAAACAATTCCTTTACCTTTCCTGCATATTTTAATTGCACTAGTACCAAAATCTATTCCAAAAGCTTTTGCAGCCATTGTCTTATACCTCCTAATTAAACATGTTGTCAAATTAATTTTTATTTGTTGTTATATCAAAATATACCTTGTTCTTTTAAACTTATATATCTATTATCACCAATAATTATATGATCCATAAGTGTTATCCCAACTATAGAACCAGCTTCAGATATTCTTCTTGTAATTCGTATGTCTTCACCACTAGGACTGGGATCTCCACTAGGATGATTATGCAAGAGAATTATATTAACAGCCTCATGTTTTTGAGCACAAACAAAAATCTCCCTAGTTGGCATAATGGATGCATTGACAGTACCCTTTGAAATAAACTGATCTTTTATTATCCTGTTTTTAGTATCTAGCATAATAAGAAGTATCTTCTCTTGTGTCAGATGTCTCATATCTTGCATATAATAATCGGCAACACTTTTTGGAGTAACAAGTTTTAAACTATCCCTATGATTCTCTTTTGCCATTCTCTTTGTTAGCTCTGCAACACAAAGTATTTCAATAGCCTTAACCTTACCAATGCCAGGCACTTGAGTTAATTCATTCATAGTAAGATAATTCAGGCCTTTAAGACCTGGATACACCTTAGATAGATTAAGAATTTGTACCGCCAGATCAATTGATTTTAAATTTCTTGTTCCTGTACGAATAATGACAGCAAGTAACTCTGCATCTGATAGAAATGATGCACCATACTTTTGACACTTTTCGTAAGGTCGTTCTGATTCGGGTAGTTCTTTAACTGTTAGATGTTTCTTTTCATTTTTCTTTTCTTTCATTAAAATCCTCCTCATATCTTGCTCTCTCCAAGAAATCAGTTGGATCATGAAATAAAGGTTATATCTATGAAATTAAATCAAAATTAAATCTTTTTAAATATAAATATTGCTATTGCTGCACCAATAACTGATGCCACGGTGAGTTTTATTCGTAGTCCAAAGCGAATAACAAGTATTGCCAAATCCAAGGTTACCACATTACTACTATCACCAATAGAGAAATCTATACCATAATTTAACCAAGATAGGAAGTCCACATCTCTAACTAAGTATCCTATAAAACTGCCAAATACTATACCTAAAAGTATTAAAAGAAACAAGGCCCATCTGTTCTTACTAGTATACTTTGCTTTAGCCATCTTCTTTCTCCTTCTTTTTTATCTTGTATGTTTAATTATTGGCTCTTTTGCCAATTTAAAACTTATATTATATCTTATCACAGGTAAGGGTTTTTGTATATGTGTAATAAGTCACATTTATGATAAATTTATTAGATTTTTTTCAAATAATTTTTGTATTGACATTAGTATACCAAATTTTCCGTGGTACCAGGTTAGGCCACCTTGAAAAAACACACTATAAGGGGGCTTTAATGGAGCATCTGCAGATAACTCTATAGATGACCCTTGTATAAATGTGCCTGCTGCCATAATAACTTCATACTGATAACCAGGCATCTCACTAGGTACAGGTGTTACATAGCTGTCAACTGGAGCTGCAGCTTGAATTCCTTCACAAAAAGCCCTTACTGCTTCAGGGGATTTTAGGGTTATCGCTTGAATAATATCATGTCTACTTTCATTAGAACTTGGTAATACATCAAAGCCTAAATTTTCATAGAGACTAGCAGCATAAATAGCTACTTTTAATGCATTGGATGTTACTTGTGGTGCAAGGAAAAAGCCTTGAAATAGTGAAGTGTTTAATCCAAGACTTGCCCCCACCTCTTTACCAAGTCCAGGAGCTGTTAATCTATAGGCGGCATTTTCCACATATTCTTTACGACCTACTATGTAACCACCTGTTGGAGCCAATCCACCTCCAGGGTTCTTTATTAATGAGCCAACACAAAGATCAGCTCCAATATCAGTAGGTTCTATTCTTTCAACAAATTCACCATAACAATTATCTACCATGCAAATAACATCAGGCTTTATCTCTTTAATGAATTTTATCAATTGGCCAATTTGTTTAACTGATAAAGTTGGCCTTATATCATATCCTTTTGACCTTTGAATTTCTATAAGCCTGGTTTTGTCATTAATCGCCTTTCTTATATTGTCCCAGTCAAAGCTACCATCCGCCATCAGGTCAACTTGTCTATAAGTAACTCCGTACTCTGCCAAGGACCCTTTAGACTTTGTAATTCCAATAACTGCTTCTAAAGTGTCGTAAGGTTTACCTACAGGGGATAATATCTCATCCCCTGGTCTTAAGTTGCCAAATAGAGCAACTGCAAGGGCATGAGTTCCACTGCAGATTTGTGGTCTGACTAAGGCATCCTCTGTATTAAAAACCTGGGCATAGACAGATTCTAAAGTATCTCTCCCAATATCATTATATCCATATCCAGTACTTGCTGCAAAGTGCATATCACTTAGCTTGTTATCCTGCATTGCTTTTAGCACTTTAAGCTGATTGTATTCTGTTATTTGGTCAATAGAATCAAACTTACTTTTTAATTCGCCTTCTATAGTAGAGGCGAATTCAAGTACCTTTGCATCAACGCCCATTGATTTGTAATAATTCTCTAAAACACTCATTAAATTAAGTCCTCCTAATATAGCTGTCATTGTGAAATTTCGTAATTGTATCTGTGCAGTTGACATAACATTATTATGTCAACTTATCTTTTTCAAATATAATATTTTTCATATAGGAAAGAATATCATTGTCACTTTTAAAGTCTTCTTTATTAATCCACTTTATATCTTTTTCACGTCTAAACCATGTTAATTGTTTTTTGGCATAGTGACGGGTATCTCTTTTCAGTATATATATTGCTTCATCTAAAGTGATTTCATCTTCAAGGTAAGGGATTATCTCCTTATAGCCTAGACCCTGCATAGAAATCAAATCCTTTGTGTATCCAGCTTGTAGTAAAGACTTAACCTCATCAACAAGTCCTTGTTCAATCATCTTATCTACCCGAAGGTTTATGGAATTATATAATTCTTCCCTATCTTTTGTTAATACAAGATAAGAAAAATCATAAGGAGAAACTTTCTGCTTTTGTGTTTCATTATGTTCAGACATTAACTCTCCTGTTTCTTTGTAATACTCCAAGGCCCTTATGACACGCTTTAAATTATTAGGATGAATATTTTTAGCACTTTCAGAATCCACCTGCTCTAATTTATTATGGATATAGTCTCTGCCTTTTTCTTTGGCCAACTGTTCTAGTTTGTTGCGATAGGAATGATCATTGTTGTTTTTCGTAAAGTCTATATCGTAAAGAACAGCCTGAATATAGAAACCTGTACCACCGACTAAAATAGGTGTTTTACCTTTTTTATAAATTTCCTCCATATATCTTTTGGCATATTTCTGAAATTTCACTACATTAAATTCTTCATCAGGCATAAATTCATCAACTAGATAATGGGGGACTCCCTCCATTTGCTCTGACCTAATCTTAGCAGTTCCTATATCCATATATTTATATACCTGCATGGAATCTGCTGAAATAATCTCACCATTGATTTCTTTTGCTAATGAAATAGAAAGTGCCGATTTACCTACAGCTGTTGGCCCTGTTAATATAATTAATGGTTTTTTCATCATTTTAAACAATCCTTTTAAATTTCTTCTCAAATTGATATTTACTTATTGATATAATCACAGGTCTACCATGGGGACAATGATATGGATTATCCAATGTAAGTAGTTCTTTAATTAATTCATTGGCCTCTTCCATGGAAAATGAATGGTTACCTTTTACTGCAGCTTTACATGAAAAACTAGCGATTTTTTCAATTATAGATAACGATTTAAGACTAGGATTACCATAATCTTCTGCTAGATTATCAATAAACTCAAGAATTAAATCTTTATCTGAAAGCCCATACAAATCAGCAGGTACTCCCTGGACAGCATATTCGTTACCTCCAAAGTGTTGAATTTCATAGCCAAGTTTAGTAAGGGTTTCCGAATGTTTGTTAATTATCTCTTGTTCTTTAAGGGTAAGAGTTAGAACTATTGCTGGCATAAGCCGCTGAGAAGAGTAAGTTTTTTCTTTGCCACCAGCTATCATTCTTTCATAAAGAACTTTTTCATGAGCAGCATGTTGATCTATAATAAAAAGCTCCTCCTTATATTCTACCATCCAGTATGTGGCAAAAACTTGTCCAATTATTCTATGTTTTTCTAATTCTTCTTCTTTTAGAAAAGATAGTTGATTATCATCACTAGACTCATATAAATTGACTTGTCTTTCAGTAGAAAGGCTTTCATTTTCTAAAAGCGGTAAAATCGGTGTGTCTTTGGCTAATGGCTTATCTTGATTAACATATTCTTTTCGTCTATTAACTTCAAAGGGTTCTGGAAACTTTTGAACACTTTTCTTTTCTTCTTTTTCCTTAGTTAAAGTAACCTTTGGTATCATTGAAGCTTCTGAAAGAGCTGAGCTAATTGCCAAACTAGTATAATCCATTATCTCTTTATTATTCCTAAAACGTATTTCTAGTTTCTGCGGATGTACATTAACATCTATATTTGACGGATCAATCTGATAATATAAAGATGTTAAAGGATACTTGTGTTGCATTAAAAAAGGTCTATATGCTTCTTCAATGGCACTGGTAATTGCCTTACTCTTTATATATCTTCCATTAATAAAATAATTTTCAAAATTACGATTACTTCTGTTTATTATTGGCTTACCAATAAAGCCTTTTATACTTATACCCTCTGCTTGAAAATCTACAGAAAGTAACTCTTTTGTAATATCTCTTCCGTATATTTGATATAAAACATCTTTAATATTACTATTTCCAGAGGATTGCAGTCTAATTTTATTATTGACTATATATTTAAAGGATATATCAGGATGTGATAATAAAAGTTTCTCCATAAGTTCACTAATGTAAGAAGCTTCAGTCCCAGGACTTTTAAGAAACTTTCTCCTAGCAGGAGTGTTAAAAAATATATTTCTTACAATAATGGTTGTTCCATCAGGGCATCCAATTTCCTCTAGGGATTTTTCCTCTCCCCCTTCAATAATATATCTATAACCATTTAATGAACTTGGGTTTTTTGTAATTAATTCAACTTGGGAAACAGCTGCAATACTAGATAATGCTTCTCCACGAAAGCCAAGACTAGTTACAGAAAAGAGATCTTGGGCTGTGCGAATTTTACTAGTAGCATGGCGAAGAAAAGCAAGGGGGATTTCTTTCTTGCTAATTCCTCCTCCGTTATCTGTTATTCGAATAAGGCTTAAGCCCCCTTCTTTAATTTCCACAGTAATTGCTGTTGAACCAGCATCAATAGCATTTTCTAAAAGTTCTTTTACCACTCCTCGTGGTCGCTCAACTACTTCACCAGCAGCAATTTTATTGATAGTTGGTTCGTCTAAAACTTTAATAAATGACATTAAACACCCTCCTATATAATAAGTTGTTATGTATGTTGCTACTATATATTTTCTTTGATTTTGTTCTGTAGTTGATATAATTTATTTATTGCATCTATTGGAGTCATATTACTTAGATCTATATTCCTAATATCACATATTATATCGTCATTGCCAGATATTGTGAACAGCGACAACTGTTGTTCTTCTAAAGTAGGCCTATTTTCTTTTATCTCCCTTGGCTTATCTGCAAATGATAGGTTCTTAGTCTTAAGAGCCAAATCATTTCCTTCTAGTTCAGATGCTATTGTTGAAGCTCTTTTTAAGACACTTGAAGGAACTCCAGCAAGTTTTGCTACTTGAATACCATAGCTTCTATCAGCACCACCCTTAGTTATCTTACGTAAGAAGACAATGTCATCTCCCTTTTCTTTAACAGCAATACAATAATTATTAACACCAGGAAGTCTTCCCTCCAGCTCAGTTAATTCATGATAATGAGTTGCAAATAGGGTTTTAGCCCCCAATATTGAAGGGTCACTAATATACTCTATTACAGCCCAAGCTATGCTAAGACCGTCAAATGTACTGGTACCTCTACCAATTTCATCTAAGATTAGCAAACTGTTTTTTGTTGCATTCCGAAGAATGTTAGCAACCTCTGTCATCTCCACCATAAAGGTACTTTGTCCACTGGCCAAATCATCAGAAGCTCCTACCCGAGTAAATATCCTGTCTACGATTCCAATTGTTGCACTATCAGCAGGTACAAAGCTACCAATCTGTGCCATAAGTACGATTAAAGCAGTCTGCCTCATGTATGTAGACTTACCAGCCATATTTGGAC
>CAZPWO010000015.1:0-27855 GCA_964590525.1 uncultured Herbinix sp.
TTAAAATATATTAAAAAAAGCTTGCATATTAATACTAAATGGTTTAAGATATAATTAACAAAAACATATAAGTAAATCAAGATTTTTTGGTTATTATATCAAAAGGTCATAAAATCTATTGGTTATAAGGTTTATTTACTATTAATATTAGGTTAAGTAACAAATTACAAGCAAATTCTACATAATTTTTTTTATAAATTGATTTCAAACGATTAAGTAGGAAACTCTACTTCTAGCAAAGGAATTATCAGAAAGAGGCGTAAGCAATGGTTTCGATGAAAGATATATCAATCCGTTGTGGGGTATCAGTGGCAACTGTAAGTAAATCATTAAATGATCACAGTGATATTGCGGATACTACAAAAGAGAAAATAAGAAAAGTAGCTAAGGAGATGGGGTATTTTCCCAACTCATCAGCAAGAGCACTTAAGACAAATCGTACATATAATCTTGGAGTCTTATTTGTTGATGAAGCACAAAGCGGCTTAACTCATGAATATTTTGCACATGTTTTAGATAGTTTAAAAGTTGAGGCTGAGAGTAGAGGTTATGACATTACATTTATTAGTAAGAATTCTGGCCATAAGTCTATGTCATATTACGAACATAGCAGGTATAGAGGGGTAGACGGAGTAGTTATTGCATGTATTGATTTTTCAGATACAGGTGTTTTGGATTTAATCAATGGGGATATCCCAGTTGTTACAATAGATCATGTTTTTGACAATAGAACAGCAGTTATTTCTGATAATATAAAAGGAATGAAAGACTTATTAAAACATATTCACCATATGGGTCATACTAAGATAGCATATATTCATGGTGCTGATTCCTCAGTTACTCGTAACAGGGTAGGAAGCTTTTATCAGACTTTATCTGAATTGAATATTGAAATACCAGACGAATATGTTAGAGAAGGTATATATCATAATACTGAGATAGCGGCTAAGATAACCACAGAACTACTGAATTTAAAAGAAAGACCTACTTGTATTGTATTTCCTGATGATTTCTCATGTATTGGAGGCTTAAATGCAATAAAAGAACATGGATTAACAATTCCAGATGATATATCTATTGTTGGATATGATGGTGTGTTACTATCTCAAGTCCTTGATCCGAGAATTACTACATTGAAGCAAGATACAAAAGCCCTGGGGAAAGTGGCTGCAGAAAAATTAATTGCATTAATCGAAAAACCCAAGGCTGCACTTATAGAAAGAGTTGTTATAGAAGGTGAATTATTAATAGGTAGTTCAGTTAAGAATATGAACAATCCTAATTAAATAGATTCCATATAGGGAATCGCTAACTAATTGAGGGGAAAAGTTTTAATATATGACACCATGTTCAGACATAATGCATAAGAGGGAGAATAGCTAGAAGTAATATAGGATGGGAAGTGATTCCCATCCTATATTGTTTTTATTTTAATAATATTATTTTTATTATATTAATAAAAACTATATGAAATGGGTAATAATAGAATCAAACAATAAGAATGGAGGTTTTATTATTATGGCTAATAAAAATTTTAAAAACAGTAAGACAAAGGATAACCTAATGCGTGCTTTTGCTGGGGAAAGTCAAGCTAGAAACAGATATACTTTTGGGGCATCTCAGGCTAAAAAGGAAAATCTATATGTAATCTCAGAGATTTTTTCATTTACCGCTAATCAAGAGAAGGAACATGCAGAAATATTTTACGACCATTTGAAGGATTTGGCTGGTGAAAATATTCATGTGGACGGTGCTTATCCAGTGGATATTAGCGGGGATGTATCAAAACTTTTACGAATGGCAGAGCATAATGAGTATGAGGAGTATGATCCTGTGTACAAGGAGTTTGGAGATGTTGCAAAAGAAGAAGGATTTGATGAAGTTGCTGCTTCATTCTATACAATAGCAGCCATTGAGAAAACCCATGGGGATAGGTTTGGGAAATTTGCTAAGATGCTGGAGGATAAAAAGCTTTTCACGTCAGATGTGGAAGTAGGGTGGATGTGCCTGAATTGTGGACATCTTCACTGGGGTAAGGAAGTCCCTAATGAATGTCCAGTGTGTGATCACAATCGTGGGTACTTTATACGATTAGATTTGGCTCCATTTCAAAGATGAATTTTATATTAAACAAAGAAAATGGTTTAAATAATATTATTTAGGCCATTTTCATTACTAGATGCAAGGGAAATAAAGGCCATATTAGGGAGGATGCTATATTATTACTTCTTGACAGTTTTTATATAAAGGGCTATAATACTTATTAAGAAACATTAAAAGGTTTCTTAATTTTTATAAAATGGTTTGACTGTCAAAGGAATTTGCAAATATTATGAAGTTGTTATTAAGGGAGAATTTTATGAGAATGAAACCGTTGGTTGTTGGAGATTTAGTTGCCAAGATACCTATTATTCAAGGTGGTATGGGAGTTGGAGTTAGTAGATATAGATTAGCCTCTAGCGTAGCTAAAGAAGGTGGAATAGGAGTTATATCCACAGCCCAGATTGGCTATGATGAACCAGGTTATAGTAAAAATCAGATTGAGACAAATCTTAAGGCTATTAAAAAGCATATAGACAAAGCTAGAGAAATCTCGCCTGCTGGTATTATTGGTGTAAATATTATGGTAGCAACAAAGCAATTTGAAAGATATGTTAAGGCTGCTTGTGAAGCTGGAGCAGACATTATTATCTCAGGAGCAGGACTTCCAATTAATTTACCAAAACTAGTTAAGGGCTATATGACCAAGATAGCACCAATAGTATCAAGTCTAAAGGGTGCACAGGTAATCTTAAAGTTATGGGATAGAAAATGTCAGGCCACGGCAGATCTTATTGTGGTAGAAGGACCTAGAGCTGGAGGGCATCTTGGTTTTACAAGGGAGCAGCTAGATAATATAGATGATATTAATATGGATTTAGAGCTTAAGAATATAATAGAATATAAAAAACAATACGAAGAAAAGTATCAGAAGAAGATACCTGTAGTTTTTGCTGGAGGAATATTTAGCCAAGATGATATAAGACATGTATTAGATCTTGGTTGTGATGGAGTTCAAATTGCTTCAAGATTTGTTGTTACAGAGGAATGTGATGCCAGCCAAGAATTTAAAGATGCTTATCTTAATGCAAAAAAAGAGGATATTGAAATTGTAAATAGTCCTGTTGGAATGCCTGGCAGAGCTATAAGGACAACATTTATGGAAGATGTATCCAGGGCGAAGATTCCAGTTAAGAGTTGCTTTAAGTGTTTGGAAAATTGTAATCCAGCAACGATTCCTTATTGTATTACTAAGGCTTTGGTTTCATCTGTAGAAGGTGATACGGAAGGTGGATTAGTATTTTGCAGTGACAATGTTCATCGTTTAGATAAAATGACAAGTGTAAAGGAGATATTTAAAGAGTTGGTTTTTTAGCTGTTTACACTTTGTTCACATTCTGTTCACGACTTGTTCATAGAGACTGGTGTCTTTCGTGATAGAATTGATATTAGTTATTATGTGTAAATTAAGGAGAAGGACTAATGAAAAAAGTTAAAATTGTAGCTGATAGTACTTGTGACTTGTCGGAAGATTTGTTACATAAATATGATATTAGTATATTGCCACTATTGATTACTACGGGGGATGAATCATATAGGGATGGCGTGGAGATAAGTCCGGATGAAATTTTCAAGTGGTCTGATGAAACAAAAGAAACGCCTAAAACAGCGGCTCCTATGATGGGAGATGGGATTGATTTTTTCAAACCTTTTATAGATGAAGATTTAGATGTTATATTTTTTGGTATCTCTGAATCCATGTCAACAACTTGTAATGTTATAAGATTATTGGGGGAAACTCTTGAATACAATAAAATTCATGTAGTTGATTCAAAGAATCTGTCTACAGGCATAGGGATTCAAGTAATTAGAGCAGGTCAGATGGCTATAGATGGAAGTACTGTTGATGAGATTTTAGAAGATAATAAAAAGATTAATGAAAAAGTTCGCGCAAGTTTTGTCATTGATACTTTGACTTATCTTGCTCGAGGTGGAAGGTGTTCTTCTGTTGCAAGCCTACTTGCCAATAGTCTTAAGATTAAACCGGAAATCGAAGTTGTAAATGGTAAGATGGATATTGCTAATAAGTATAGGGGTAAATTGAATAGTGTTATTCTTAAATATGTAAAGTGTAAAGAAGAAGAACTTAAAAATGCAGAAGCAGATTATGCTTTTATTACTCATTCTGGATGTTCTAATGAAGTTATTGATATGGTCAAAGAATATTTAGAAAGTCTTAATGTTTTTGATAATATATATGTAACCAGGGCAGGAGGAGTTATTTCTAGCCACTGTGGTCCTAATACATTGGGAGTTATGTATATTAGTAAGTAAAAAGAATTATATATTAAAATTAAATATTAATAATTAGAGCTACTTTATGTGTTTATATTAACTTAAAGTAGTTTTTTATTTGAAAAAACATCTTTTCCTCAATAATAGTAATAGATATTATAAAATAGGGAAACAATGAACCTTATATACTATGATTATTACTATGTTTAAATGGAGGTTATATGATGAAGGATAATGGTAAATCTAATGATAGTTTAAATGGTAAAGATAATAAAAGATTAGATAATTTTGATGCGACAAATAAGGAAGGAACTGCTGCCTGGCAGGACACTAGAAAACAAAATGAAGTTGATTTAGTAAATGATCCTGCTCAAGATAGGGTTGCTGAAGCAAAAGACTGGGTTGACAATGGAAGTAAACTTTAGAAGGTGAGGTTTTATACATGGCAAAAATCAAGATGACCGTAGATGGAAACACAGCAGCGGCTTATGTATCCTACGCTTTTACGGATGTGGCAACTATTTATCCTATTACTCCATCATCTGATATGGCAGAACATGTTGATGAATGGGCAGCCCAAGGACGGAAAAACATATTTGGGCAAGAAGTTAATGTAGTGGAACTACAATCGGAAGCAGGTGCTAGTGGTGCATTTCATGGTTCTCTTCAAGCAGGAGCTCTTACAACTACATTTACAGCCTCTCAAGGCTTGCTACTTATGATACCCAATATGTATCGCTGTGCAGGTGAACAGCTTCCTGGTGTCTTTCATGTTAGTGCAAGGGCTATTGCAACACATGCACTTAGTATCTTTGGAGATCATCAAGATGTTATGGCAACACGGCAGACAGGTTGTGCTCTGTTGGCATCAAGTTCTGTGCAAGAGGTGGCAGATTTGGCTCCTATAGCCCATCTTGCTGCAATTAAGGGAGGTTTGCCTTTTGTACATTTTTTTGATGGATTCAGAACCTCTCATGAAGTGCAAAAAATTGAGCTATTAGAATATAGGGATTATGAAAGTTTGATTGATTATCATTCATTGAAAGCATTTCGTAATAATGCCCTATCCCCAAATAAACCTGTTATTAGGGGAGCAGCTCAGAATGTAGATATATACTTTCAAGAAAGAGAATCTTCTAATAAATATTATGAAAATATTATTCCTATAGTAGAAGACTATATGAGAAAAATAGAAAAATACACAGGTAGAGAATATAATTTATTTGATTATTATGGAGCAGATGATGCAGAATATGTAATTGTTGCCATGGGTTCTGTAAATGAGGCAATAGAAGAAGTAATTGATTATTGCAACAGTAAAGGAGAAAAATACGGTCTTGTTAAAGTACGTTTATTTAGACCTTTTTCAGTAGAACATTATCTGAAAAGTTTACCAAAAACAGTGAAGAAGATAGCTGTTCTTGACCGTACCAAAGAACCAGGTGCAATTGGAGAACCACTATATCAAGATATATGTACAGCTTATAAAGACCAAGCTAAGCCACCGATTATTGTAGGTGGTAGGTATGGACTTGCTTCTAAAGATACCAGTTCTGGTCAAATCATTGCTGTATATGAAAATCTCAAATTAGAAAAAGCTAAAAACTCTTTTACCATTGGTATTGAAGATGATGTGACCATGACTTCACTTAAGACGGTTGAGGATGTAAATGTGGAACCGGAGGGTAATATAGCCTGTCAATTTTGGGGCCTTGGTTCAGACGGTACTGTTGGCGCTAATCAACAGGCAATTAGAATTATTGGTGATAATTCTGACCTAAATGTTCAGGCATATTTTGAATATGATTCAAAGAAATCCGGTGGTCTTACATTGTCACACTTACGATTTGGTAAGGAAGCAATACGCTCTACTTATCTTATTAACAGGGCTGATTATGTAGCATGCCATAACCCTTCCTATGTAAATAAATACGATTTACTAGAAGCTATAAAGCCGGGGGGGATATTTGTTCTCAATACCAGCTGGACTGAGAAAGAACTTGAAGAACACCTGCCACATGAAATGAAGGCAAGATTAAGGGAATTAGATGTACAATTCTATATTATAAATGCCATAGGAATAGCTCAAGATATTGGACTTGGCAACCGAATAAATATGATAATGCAGGGAGCTTTTTTCAAACTAAGCAAGGTATTAGCTGAAGATATATATTTAACAGAATTAAAAAATGTTGTTAAAAAGCTATATGGTAAAAAAGGTGATAAGATTGTAAAGATGAATCATGATGCCATAGATCAAGGTATAAGTGCAATTCATAAGGTTGATATTCCAGACAGCTGGAAAGATAGTAGAAATGCTAGTCATGATGATATAGAGGAAGCTGACTTTATTAAAAATATAATGAGACCTATGAGTCGGCGCAAAGGAGATGACTTGCCTGTCAGTGCCTTTGTTGGAAGAGAAGATGGAACAATGCCTTCTGGTACAACTGCCTACGAAAAACGGGGTATTGCTATTAATGTACCCAAATGGATAATGGAAAATTGTATTCAGTGTAATCAATGTTCTTATATATGCCCCCATGCAGTAATCAGGCCTTTTTTACTTGATGAAGATGAAAATAATAATAAGCCGGATACTTTTGTAACTAAAGAAGCAGTTGGGAAATCGTATAAAGGACTTCATTATAAGATACAAATTAGCCCAATGGATTGTACAGGTTGTGGAAATTGTGCAGACATATGTCCTGCACCTAAGAAGGCACTGCTTATGCAGCCAATAGAAACACAATTACCTGTAGAAATACCAAATTGGAAATATACCATAAATGAGATTGCCTTTAAGAAAGATGTGGCTTATGGTCCAGGATTTAAAGATAGTCAGTTTAAGAAACCATTAATGGAATTTTCCGGAGCTTGTGCAGGTTGTGGTGAGACCCCATATATTAAGCTTGTAACACAACTTTTTGGTGAAAGGATGATGATTGCCAATGCAACAGGATGTTCCTCAATATGGGGTGCATCAGCTCCAGCTACTGCTTATACTACAACAAAAGAGGGTAAAGGACCCGCCTGGTCCAATTCATTGTTTGAAGATAATGCAGAGTATGGTTATGGAATGCATATTGCAGTTAAGCAGATGCGTAAAAAGATTGAGAATAATATGAACATGCTTAACGAGCTTAATATTGAAGATAAGGTAAAAGAAGCTTTTCACGACTGGATACATTATAAAGAAGATAGTGATTCAACAGAAGAAGTAAGTAGAAAGGTTATTGATGCATTAGAGGATTTTGTATCTACTGATGTGGAAATCACACACTTAGTTAATGAAATTAAAGAGTATAGGGATTATCTGGTAAAGCGTTCAATCTGGTTAGTTGGTGGTGATGGTTGGGCATATGATATTGGTTATGGTGGTCTTGATCAGGTTATGTCATCAGGAGAAGATATAAACTGCCTAGTATTTGACACAGAAGTTTACTCCAATACAGGAGGCCAGGTATCAAAGGCAACACCTATGTCGGCTATTGCAAAGTTTGCTGCCTCTGGTAAGAAACAGGGCAAGAAAGACTTGGGACGGATGCTTATGACTTATGGTAATGTTTATGTAGCCCAAGTAGGAATACATGCAAACAACACACAATTGTTGCAGACCTTAAAGGAAGCGGAAAGCTATCCTGGACCTTCTATTATAATATGTTATTCACCTTGTATTAATCATGGTATAAGAGAAGGAATGGGAAGAAGTATGTCAAATATAAAAAAAGCTGTAGAATCTGGATATTGGCATCTTTACAGATACAATCCAGCTTTAAAAGACCAAGGGAAAAATCCATTTATCTTAGATTCTAAAGAACCAAAAGAAAGCTTCCGAGAATTCCTTATGGGTCAAGTTCGCTTTAATTCCTTACAAAAACAATTCCCAGACCATGCAGAAGAGCTATATAGCAAAGCCGAACAAGAGGCAAAAGAGCGATATAAGATATATAAAAAGATGGCAGAAGAAGAAATAGATGAATAAAAACCTAATATAATATGTTTTTCACATAGGCTATAACAATTAAATGATGTTATAGCCTATTATATATATAAATGGTATATAATGCTTAGAAAGCAAGAAATTACAAGGGTTATACAGCTTACTAACTCAATTATTTATGATATAATTCTTTTGATATACAGAAGTTTAATCTATAAGTTAAAATATAATATTAGATAAAGAGGTGCATGAATTTATGAGTAAACAAAGAGTTATGAAAAAAATGTCGGTGGTCCATAATGAAGTAGAGGTAGTTTATAATTTAGTTTTTAAAAACACCTTTTATTCCCTTGAGTGTTTTAAAGAAGGTGAAAAGAAAGAACAAGAAATTAATTACAGTTATGTTGAAGATATTACGGATGATGAAGGTGAGGCTGAATTCTTTTTTAAGCTCATCATAAAAGGAATTGTTCTACCAATACATATAAAAGAAATAGCTCAAGACTACTTCGGAGATTAAGAATGTAGTGTCCTTGTCTTCCTCCTTTGCTGTGGATATTTGGGGAGAGTTTTTTAATATAAATGAATAATTCAAGTTTATATTGGGAAAATAATGTTTATGGACTTTCTTTAGAAAAGAGGATGACAATGGACAATATTATAAATTCCCAAGTGATTAAGGAGTTTTTTTCTGCCAGTGGAGATATTCAATTGCGGCCTATAGTAATAAACCAAAGCAACATAAAGACCCATATATTTGCTGTGGATGGATTGATTAATACCCAATTAATAGATGAAGTAATATTAAAGTCTTTTAAGTTTGATCCCTATTTAGTCAATTGTAAGACGGAAAGGGAGCTTATGGATTATTTACTAGAAGGTGGAGCGTATCATGTTTATACTATTGAGGAAAGTGACTATAAGCAAATGGTCACTTATGTCTTAAGTGGCATGGTAGCCTTTATATTTGATAATGAGCAAAAGGCAATTGTTTATGATGCTAGGGCATTTGATAAAAGGTCTGTTCAAGCTCCTGAAGATGAAGGAGTTGTTAAGGGGGCTAAGGATTCTTTTATTGAAGTTATGCGTACTAATACTGCCTTAATTCGTCGTAGAGTTAGGTCTGAACATTTGGTTATGGAGCCTTTAAACGTCGGTAAATTATCTAAAACCGATATTACTTTAACATATATAAGTAACATTGTGGATTTGAATTTAGTAGAAAAGATTAGAGATAGAATAAATCAAATAGATATTGATAATATTTCAGCTCCTGCATTTATTGAGGAGTATCTTATAGATAACAAAAACAGTATTTTCCCTCAAATCATGTATACAGAAAGGCCAGACAGGGTGGCAGCTAATCTGACAGACGGTAGAATTGCTCTGGTGATTGATGGACAGCCTATGGTCTATATCCTTCCATGTCAATTGCCTATGTTATTACAGTCACCAGAGGATTATGCTGATCATTATATAATAGGTTCGTTTTTTAGAGGGATTAGGTATCTTTCTATGGTTTTAACCATGATTTTACCAGCCTTTTATATTGCAGCAACAACATATCAAAGTCAGATGTTGCCAGTTGAACTGGCCTTATCAACCCAGGCTGCAAAGTTAAATGTACCATTTTCATCATCAGCTGAAGTGCTGGGCATGCTTATTATTTTTGAGATATTAATAGAGGCAGGCTTACGGTTGCCAAAAGCAGTAGGGACTGCTATGTCTATACTAGGTGGTATTGTAGTTGGCCAATCAGCAGTGTCAGCTAATTTGGTTTCACCAGCAGTTGTTGTAATAGTGTCATTAGCTGGAATTGCAGGTTTTGTTATACCAAATCATGACCTTGGAAACTCTATAAGAATTATTAGATTTGGATTTGGAGTAATAGCTTCTCTTGGGGGGTTTTTTGGACTTGCAATAGGAATGATTTTATTACTAGTGCATTTATGTAGTCTTAACAACTATGGAACAGCATATCTTTCACCATTTGTGGATGTAGATAAAAGAAATCACAGGGATACATTGTTTAGATTTCCAATAAGGTTTTTCACAAAAAGGCAAGAAGACATTGTTCCAAATAACCTGACAAAGCAAAAAGTAAAGGAAAAGTGAGAAGGATGAAGAAGTTTATTTTATTATTGATTCCATTACTGTTTTCTGCTTGCTCCCATGATATGAACCGTCGAGAGATAGATGAAATTAATATAATTCATGTAGTTGCTATTGATTACGCAGAGGGAGAATATATTATAAGTGTACTATATTCAGCAGGTGGAGGAGCAGACCCAGAAGAGGGTGGCGGATCTAGTGATGAAGAGTTGCTATCGGGAAGAGGAAGAACCCCTTATGAAGCTATTGAAGATGTAAAACTTAAAAGTAAAAAGAATATTACACTGGCCCATGCAGGCAATTTTCTAATTGGAGAAGAGGCAGCATTAACTGATATTAAATTATCTTTAGATTTTTTATCAAGGGATGAGACAATTAAGATGGAATCCCTTATGTATGTGACTAAGGGCATGTATGCAAAGGATTATATAGAGAAAGCCCTTGATGAGAAGCAGAGGGTGCAAGAAGACTTAGAAGCGATTAAACAAAAGCAACAAGAAATGTTAAGTAGATATGACAATACTTTAGTTAATATTCTTAATGAAATCAAACAAAAAAAGTCATCTTTATTAATACCCTATCTTATTCTAGAAGAAAAGACATTTTTAATTGAGGGGTATGCAGTATTTGATGAATATGTCTTAATTGATTATTTGGATAAAGAGACCTCATATGGAGTGGATTTTATTAAGGATGCATTAAGAGTCTTTCCTATATATTTAGAAGATGAAGTAAGTTTAGCTTTGTTATATTCTAAAACAGATTTGAAGTCGAAAATAGATAAGAAGACAATTACAGTTACCATAAAGATTGATTTTGAAACTATGATTAGAGAGATTGTTACAGATGAAGATATATTTAATAGAGACAAGCTTGAAGAATTAACAGTAAACCAAAATGAGTATGTAGAAGATATATTGAAAAAAGCAGTTAATTATTCCATAGACAATGGTGTGGATATTTTGCAAATCGCAAGGCTTGTAGAAAAACAGCATGTAAATCAGTGGGCAGACATAGAAGATGATTGGGATGAAATTATAAGAGATATTGAATATAAATATAATTTACAATCCAGAATATCCAAATCATTTATTTTAGGAAAAGGAAGGTAAGTTATGATATATATATTTGGTCTTATGCTAATATTCGCATTATATGATCAGTGGGATAAGTTAATGCAAGAGAGAAAAAAATTTATATTATTTATAGTACTTTCTATGATTGCTATTGTTATGGGGTGTCTTTATATGTTTAGACCCTATAGTGATAGTATAGCTAATATAATTGAAAAATATATGAATTGAGGTGACTATGATGAAAAAAGAAGTATCCCTACGACAAATAGCTTACATGTATATTCTTATAACCATAGCACCAATTCTCAGGCAGATACCTAATGCTTTAGCCTACCAGGCTGGAAGAGGTGGATATTTAAGCCCCTTATGGTCAACCTTAGGCATTATTCCAATAACAGGAATTATAATAAGCCTTATAAAAAGCTTTCCTGGTCTGAATTTTTATGAACTAATGGAAACAATTCTAGGTAAAGTTCTTGCTAAAATATTAATATTTTCTTATTTAATATGGTTTATCTTGACCATAGCAACTAAATTAAATTCTTTTTCATTAACATTACAATTCACTTTGATGCCTAGAACTAAGACTAGCTTCTTTGTGGTTATTATTGGAATACTAGTCCTTTATTCATTAGCAAAAGGGGTTAAAACCATATTTAGATTTGCAGAATTTATAGTTGGACCTATATTAATACTGTTTCTAATTCTTTTTGCATTTGCAATAAGTAAGATACGACCAGATTATCTTATCCCCATAGCTACTAATAATTTGCCAGATACAATTTTAGCTTCAAAAAATGTATTAGCTGTAGGAGGCTATATAATAATAGCTTTATTTTTTGCAGACAAATACGGTCTAAGGGTTTCTAAGAAAAATATTAGTAAATTGTGGGCTGCAGCTGGAATATTTATTATAACAACATTTTTAATAACACTTTTTACTTATGGGGTGTCAGGGGCAGATTTAACTGCAACATTACCATTCCCATTTTATATTACTGTAAAAAGCATATCATTATTTAATGTCTTAGAGAGATTAGAGGTACTAATAACCCTGCTTTGTATTATATCGGATTTCATTAGTATTTCTATCTATTCAGTAATTCTTATCAACTGCTTTGTATGGCTATTTAATTTAAAGGAAAAGTCATTTTTATATATACCTTTAACGGCTATAGTATATTATCTTACCTATTTTATTTCTAGAAGTCAGTTTGAATTTGACTTTTTTTATAAAAATGTATTGGTAAATGCAAATATAGTATTCCAATATATAGTTCCATTGTTTATAGGATTAATAGGTTTGCTGAAAAGGAAAGTGATAAGGAAGCAGTACTAATCGTAGATATGTATATTGAATTCATTATCATCGTAATTGTAGATGCGGCGTTTTATGTAGTCCTGGGCAATAGGGTCTTTAAATTCATAGACCCTGTGGTATTCCTTGGTTTCTGGATCCTTTACTGTCTCGCAGCGATTGTTGTAAAGAAAGAGAATTAAATCATAACAATCAATCCAGATTTCGCTGACACTATCCTTTTGAGATGGATCAAATATAAGCTGGATACCAAAGTGAAGATGAGGTGTTCTAATATTGTTGGCATTTTCTTTTGTGCTATATCCTGTTCTTCCTAGATAGCCAATTACATCCCCAGCTTGAACAATGCTTCCTTCTTCTAGGGACTTATTATAAGGAAAGTTCTGTCTTAGGTGGGCATAATAATAATATCTTTTGCTATCAAAGCTACGGATGCCAATTCTCCAGCCCCCATATCGATTCCAACCAAGAGCTTCTATATATCCGGATTCAACAGCTACAACTGGGGTTCCAACCTGACCCATCATATCATGGCCTAGGTGCTTTCTTTTAAAGCCATAGCTTCTAGATACACCAAAGTCATCGAAATGGCTGTAGGGGTAGAATTTTGCCAGTGGTAGAAAGGCTTTTAGACCATACTTTTTCTCCCACTTCTTACCTCCTGGACTGTTTTCATCAGCTATTTCTATTTCATATTCTCCAACCATGCCAGCTAAGACAGCTTCATAAGCCTCATAGTAATAATCGTAATGTTTCAAATCCTTAGTAAGGGTTTCTATGGTTTCCTCTTCACTATGCAATTTGTTGACTAAGTCTGTGATATCTTTTTCTTTGTATCTGCTAAAATCACCACCATATCTAGTTCCTAGATATGCTAAAAGTTCTATCCAATCAAGTTTAACTTCTTCCTCTTGAGACTCAAGATCATATTTATAGGCTTTATTAAGAGCCTTTGAACTTACATCAAAACTAACCCATTTGATAAAATCTTTTTCTGCAGTGCCTACTGATGCAAAGGTGGCTTTTTCATCATAAAAGTGTTTTATAAGAACAGTCAAAAACAACGCCATTAGTACTAGGCCAAAAGAAAAGAAATAATTAACAAAATATTTTTTAAACATTATTAATAACATCCTAATAAACAAACTTGTAGTATTTTATGAGGAAGTTTTAATAACTATAACCAAACAAAGATGAAAGTAGGATAAATAATAAGAAATGTACTTGCCTTATATGAAAACTATTGAAAGATATCTTTCAACATTTCTTTTTTATATTTATAATAAATGCTCAGTTCTTCTTCACTAGTATTATAAGTTGCAAGGGCGATTTCTTTAAGATTTTTGGCTTTTTGCTTTTGTAATTCATTTTCCAGCCAATTGACATTTTTGCCTATGTTTTTAAGGTTTTTATTCATTATTTTACCGTCTATAATAAGATTAGCTAGAGGTTTATCATCAAGAACTTTTAAGTTAATATCTGAAGGAGTTAATGGACGATTTTGAGCTAAGGGAAGAAGACTAAGTTGTCCATTTGCTTCTAGGTATATGGAATGGATTTCTTCAAGGTTGTAATAACCGTTTATTCTGCAGGTAGATAAAAGTTCACCAATGTCAATTCTAGCTTTTAGTAGATTTTTTTCATATATTTGACCATTTTGATAAAGTAGCAAGGCGTTACCTTCAAAAAATCTTCTTGCTGCAATGGATTTGCATGTTGAAATATTGATTATTACAGCGCTAAATGCAAAGATAGTCATGGAAACTAAGGGTTCTATAATACTATCAGTTGACAAAATAGCCATTTCTCCAGCAATAGATCCTATGGCTACACCAGTAATATAATCATGTGCACTTAGTTGAGATATAGACCTGTTGCCCATAAGTTTTGTAAAGACAAACAAGCTTACTAAAGATATAAGTGTAGATATTACAATTTTAATGACAGCAGGCATTGATAACCTCCGAAAATAAAGTTTTTTAATCTCCCTTTTTCATAAGGACATCTTGATGTTCAGGATTTTTTTTAAACCAAAAAGTAGCAAAGTCACACACAGGATTAGCCATTTTATTAGTTGTTCTTAGTTGTTTTACCATCTCAAGCATTAGCTTGCCGGCAATTCCCTGACCACGAAGAGATGGGTCAACAAAGGTGTGTTCAATATTTACAGTGTTTTCAGTGACATTGGGAAATGTTACTGCAGCCACCATTCGGTGGTTTTCATCTTTTACTATAATTCTATTAGATTCGTTAATAAATTCCATAGTATCCTCCTTATCCAAAAAAACCATCAAACATAGTATGATTGGTAATTATTAATCTAGGACTATGCTGATGGTCAATTTAGTTAATCATGATTATTATGCTAAGATAACTTATATTTTATACTGATATATTTGACTTTGTTTTATTATGTCCGCTTCAAAGTAATTCAATAGCCTAACAGGGTTCTCAATAACATCTCTACCAACATATAAACCACGGTCTGAATTCACCTTTATCTTCCACTTAACTAAGGATATGAAGCCATTATTAATCTCAATAGCAGTAATATCCCGGGGATATACACAACTTCCATCATTAAAATAAAGGGTTTCCCCCACTTTAGGAAAGTGAGGACGATGGGTATGACCAGTTATAATCATTTGGTTTTCCTTTTTTGACCACTCCATTATACGTTTTTCTACTTTACTTTTTTTAATATTGTTTTTAGAAGCACTAGTAGGATTTCTAATACCTATTAACTCCAATGGGGTCCACAAATATCTTATTAAGAAACGAGAAATCCTCCAAAGAGTATCATTAAAAAAATCAACCTGGTGACCATGGGTCAAAAATATTTGATAATTGGTATTTTCATATTTTAATAGTATTCCTTCATGGATTTCAATTCCGGGGAAAAGAGGAATCTTTTCATTAATGGTATCACAATAAAAAGACTTACACTTTGTATTAAAATAATGAGAACTTTTTTTAACCATATCATGATTACCATAAATCATGTAAAATCGCCCAGACTTATAGAAATGAGATAGTAGCCAAAACACATCATTATGAGTATTAACAATTGGATCGATTTTTCTGTTCTCCCATAATTCGTCCCCATCACCTAGTTCAATATAAGTATATCCTCTTTCATAATAAAAAGTCAATGCAGCTAAATATAGATTTTGATTAGGGGCAAAATTATCATTCCAATTGCCGTCACCTCGGTGGCAGTCACTCATTAGCACAATTTTTGAAGAATTATCAATAGGAAGGATTTTAGCAGAAGACAGTACCTTAGAAAGTCTTTTGTTAGCAGACATATAAATACCCCCTTAACTTTCTTTTGCTGAAATTGTGGATTTTATCTTCTGATAACTATCATATACCTCAGGTACTTTACCCATATTCAAAATTCTTTTATACAGATCAGGTGATTCATTACTGATAAGTTGAATTTTATCAACTGTTTCACTGTATTCTTTAGTAAGAGAAAAATATGTGTCACACCAATGTTTGTTGTTTTTTTGTGATAGAAATGTTGTTAACGAAGTTCTAGTGTAAGGTTGTTTAGTATGAGGTTCATTAAAAAGTATATAAACCCTTCTTCCGCTTACAGCATATTCTCTTTCGGTATAGCCTGCATCAACTAATGCCTTGGCAAATGCATATGCCATCTCCTTATCATATAGGTCTATAATAATCTCCATTGATAATTCATAAGGATAAGAAAACTCGGCTAGTTTAAAGCCTGTAAGCCACCAGTGATAGGAGTTTCTGGTAAACAATATATTACCATTTTTACGAAAAACAAAGGATATATAAATCAGTTCTTCGTCCTTTACCACATTGTAAAAAGTACCATTAAATACTCCAGGTATGTTTATGTCAGGACCATCAGTATAGTAGATTCCTACTTCTCCTCCTGTGGTCATTCCATATTGCCCTTTCCAAAACTGAATTAAATATTTTCTTCCATTGTATTTAAAGCGTATAGGTTCACAATCTATAATCATACTTAAAGGTGCACAGGCTTCATCATAAAGTCTGCAATACCCGAATTTTCTCTGCCAAGGATACATTAAGGAATAGAAGAAATCTTGATAAGGATCATATGAAAAACCAAAAGGCTCTAAATCATTATTCAACTTATCTATTTGTTCTGGGCCTGTTCCAATAATATCTGTAATAGGGGCTGTTTCCATTCCTTCATGTTTTGCCTTTTCCTTTTGCATTTTTCTCTTCCGAGAAAACAAAAACAAAAATCCGAACAATGCAAATAACCCTAAAATGCCAAGTGTATAAAGAAATCCATATCGTCCTATAAAAGTCAGTATAAACATGATATTTAATCTCCTTTCTTAAGCTATATATCATCATATTCTCCTTTAACCAATGTGGTTCAAGTTAATCGAATATTTGACATATCTTAAGTGAGGAGAATAAGGTTACTCAATCACCTTTATTGCCTCTTTAAAGCCATCTGTATAATAAATCTCATAATCCTTACTAATAAATATGCCATATGTATCAGGTGTCTTTTCAACAAGTTCCATTCCTTTTTCTAACCCTAAAGCAAAGCAAGTAGTACTTAAACCATCTCCATCCACTGACTTCTTAGATATAATACTTACGGATACTAAATCATTATCATAGGGATAGCCACTTGTAGGGTCAAGAATATGGTGGTAGGATTTATTGTCTATGGTAAAAAAACGCTCATAGATTCCAGATGAAACTACTGATAGATCTGTTATCTCCATAATAGCTACGGTTTCATCACGGTCTGCAAATGGTTTTTGAATTCCTATTTTAAAGGGACTTCCATCTGGCTTACTAGCAATGCATAGAACATTACCTCCTAGATTAATAAGAGCACTTTCTACCCCTGTAGAAACAAGGTATTCTTTAACTTTGTCTGCAATATATCCTTTTGCAATTCCACCTAGATCTATGGAGAAGCCTGGCTTATAAGAGCTTATTTGATTATTCTCTAGCTGTAGACTGTTATAGTCAACATATTGAAGGGCATTAAGAATATCTTCCTTAGCTGGCAGAGAAGGCTGGCTGGCTGTAAAATCCCAAAGTGAAATCACAGGGGCTATTGTTATATCAAAAGCTCCACTAGATAATTGGCTATAATATAATCCGTCTTCTAAAATATCATAAAGCTCATCTGATATTTCTATTGGCTTTGCGTCATTAGTAGATGATAAGTCTAAATTAATTTTAGATAATTCGCTTTTTTCATCTGTTCGGCTAAAGATTTTTTCGTAATCCCTTATAATGTTAATTGCATTATCTAATATTTTTTCATCTTCTTCATCGTATATGGTTATTGTTATAATAGTATTAAGTAAAAAGGATGATTTTGTTATATAAGAAGATGATTTTTCACTATTAGAGTTTTTTTCAAGATAATTACATCCGTTAACTGTTATTAAAGTTACTAATAAAATCGACACAAATTTCATAAAATTCGATTTTTTCTTATTTTTCATAATAATTAATTCTCCTCTATAAATAAATAATAAAATGCACTTAAATAAGCAATGATATAATTGTAAATAGATTTATTTGGCCTGTCAAGGCAACCTTTCTTATGCATTAGTATTGCTTGACAAACCATATGGCACATATTAGTATAATATCAATAGTTTTTTTCTACTTACAAGGTGTGGAGGTAGTGATGATAAAATATTTTTATGGTGGAATTCACAACTCTGATGGTTCTGATAAATCATTAACTAATCAGCTACCTATTAAAGAGTATATACCAGATTCAGTGGAAATTTCTATGCAGCAATCTTCAAGTAAGATATGTGATATTGTTGTAAAGAAAGGTGATAAGGTGACTAAAGGTCAATTAATTGGTCAACCTTCTTCTTTTGCTACAACAAGCATTCACGCTAGTATAGATGGAATAGTCTCTGATGTTAAGATTACAAAGGATAGTTTTGATAATGAAGTTCCTGTAGTAGTAATTACTTCTAATGGTGAAACTATTGATAAAGAAGGAAAAGACGAAGGAAAAGATGATTTAGAATACAAAAAGGCAATTGTAAACATTGATAATATTAGTAAGGAGACAATATTAAATAGTATTGAAGATGGCGGATTAGTTGGTTTAGGTGGAGCAGGTTTTCCAACCCATATAAAGTATGATACTCCAAAAGAGATCCAGCACATACTAATTAATGCATCAGAATGCGAGCCTTATTTAACCTGTGATCATAGACTTATGTTAGAGTCTGCTTATGATATAATTAACGGAATAAGGCTACTTTTGAAATTGTCCAATGCTAAAAAAGCTTTTATATGTATAGAGGATAATAAAAAAGATGCAGTAGAGGAATTTGAATCAATATTAGATGGTAAAGGTTTACCTATTGAAGTAATGGTACTACCAACAAGATATCCTCAAGGAGGAGAGCGGCAGCTAATACAAGCTGTTTTTAATAAAGAAGTTCCCGCAGGAAAGCTAACAGCAGATCTTGGGATTATTGTTAATAATGTAGGAACTGTAAAAGCCTTATCGGATATAATGTTTGCTAATGAACCATTAATTTCAAGAGTTGTTACTGTAACTGGCAATGTGAAAGAACCATCTAACTTCAGGGTTCCTATTGGTACAAGCTATAGGGAGTTAATTATGCAGGCTGGGGGTTATACTATTGATAATACTAGGCTAATCCTAGGTGGACCTATGATGGGTGAGAACATACAGATTGCAGGCAAGGCTGAGGATCTAGAAGGTAGTGTTGCAAAAACAACTTCTGGCTTAATAGCTATTGAAGATTATACTTTATATGAATCCAACTGTATTAGATGTGGTGAATGTGAAAGGGTATGCCCTGCTGGTTTGTCACCATATAAGATAGATTTTGCTGCTATAAACAATGATATTGTAACATGTGATAGGCTGTGTGCAACAGAGTGTATCAGCTGTGGTTGCTGTTCTTACGTATGTCCAGCTAAAAGAGAACTGGCATATCGCATTACAATGGCAAAGAGCGAAATCTTTAGCCTAAGACAAGTGAAAGGTGGTAACTAATATGAAGCTAAAAGAAGCAGAGCAACTTCATGACCTTAGTCCTCATATGAGAACCACAATAAAGACAAATACAATTATGCAGGATGTTTTAATTGCCCTAACACCAGCCTTTTTAGGTACAATATATTTCTTTGGTTACCGATCCTTACTACTTGTTCTTTCTTCAGTAATTGCCTGTATCTTATCAGAATATATATGGCAAAAGGCAAGAAAAGAAAAGACAACAGTTAATGATTATAGTGCAGTAGTTACAGGTGTATTATTAGCATTTAATGTACCTGTTACAACACCTATTTGGATTATTGTAATAGCAGGTGTCTTCGCCATTATAGTAAGCAAACAATTTTTTGGTGGAATTGGAAACAACTTTGCAAATCCTGCACTTATGGGCCGGGCTTTAATGGTCTTCTTATGGCCTGGTGCAATATCAGATTATGTAAGCACATTTCAGCAATCAACTGATGCTGTAAGTAGTGCTACAGTATTGACCATGCTTAAAAGTGGCAGAGAAATAACTTATTCAACATGGGATATGTTCATAGGAGCAACACCTGGTGCAATCGGTGAGACTAGTGCACTGCTTCTACTAATAGGTTTTGGATATTTGGCTTATAGAAAACTTGTAAATGTAAAGTCATCTTTTGTATATATAGTCACCGTTGTTGCTATTACATTTGTCTTTGGTCCTGATGGATTACTAACCGGAGACATTTTAACGAATTTATTGTCAGGTGGTTTAATTCTTGGTGCTTGTTATATGATTACTGATTATCCAACTATAAATGAAAGAGTGAAGGTTCTATTAGCTGTAATTGCAGGAGTACTTACGGCATCAATCCGCGTCTGGGGTCTTCTACCAGAGGGAGTGTTTTTTGGTATATTAATGGCAAATTGTCTATCAGGTTTGATAGATAGACTAATCAAGCCACATGTTTACGGAGTTAAACTAAAAAAACAATAATGATAATCAAAGCGAGGGATATCTTATGAAAAATAATAGGTTTAAAGGCATTATTGCACTAGTTATTGTAACAATTGTTTCATTTGCATTAATTATTGTAAGTAAGTTATTAGTGAATGATGAGAATGCTGATAAGAACAATGACCCAATATCTGGATTAAACATTGATGTTGGCCAAGAAGATTATATAAAATCTGCTAGAAAATTAACAGATAATCAGGGAAATGTTACTGGCTATGTAGTTACTGCTGAAGCTAAAGGCTTTGTAGGACCTATAAGTTGGGATGTAACTTTTGATAAGGATGCTAAGACTATTACAGATGTATCAGTTGTTAGTCATACTGAATCCCAAGGTTATGGCAGTAAGATGGAAGATGATAATTTCTTAAGTCAATTTAAAGGCCAAGAGGCCCCTATATACCTTCAGGGTAATGGTCCTACTAATAATGAAAATCAATCTGAAGAGACTGGTGGAACAGGCAGTGGATTAGTTGATGGTGTTTATTCTGTTCAAGATGAAGAAGTAAGTGGTGATTATAGGAATTTACTCACTCTTAAAGTTGAGGGGGGAGCAATCACTTCACTGATATGGGATAATAAGGATGAATCAGGAGAGTATAAAAGTTATCTTTCTTCTGTTGGTAAATATGTTATGACTGAAGATGGACTTACTTGGAAAGAGCAGGCAGATGCTTTGGCAGAAGCTGTCCTAGCTGATCAATCTACAGAAGGAATCATATTAGATGAAGATGGTAAAACTGATTCAGTTGCAGGAGTAAGTATTGATATTAATGGTTTTATTAATTTAACAGAAAAAGCACTAGAATTAGCGGCAAAAGGCGAAGGTGGACTTAAGACTGATTCGGACAATCTACTTGTTGATAGTGACTTGGCTACTGAGATTGATGGAATCTCTGGAGCTACTGTTACATCAGATGCAATTGTTGAATTAGTTAATAGAGCCTACAATTTTATTAGTCAATATGTTGGAGGGTAAAAGTCAATAATAAAGACTTGTTTATATGTGCTGGGAGGAGTTTTATGAAGAGTTCTACGATGAATTTTACTAAGATAAAATACCCAATAGAAGCATTTGCTCTTGCTATGATTGTTTTTACTAAAACTTTTCAAGAGGCTCTGCTGTCTGGAATTATAATTTTATTTATAACAACCCTATGTCTAGTGATAGATGATTTTTTCTTGATAAAATTACCTGATTGGAGTAGGAGGACAAGTATAACATTATTAACAACGTCCTTATCTTATGCTGTATTTGCCCTTGTTTTTAAAGAGATTATGGGAATAGATCTTACTATAGATCATACGATAATTTATTTGTCCTTGGGTGCTCTTATTGCTATTCATATCCTTCAAGAAAAGGATGATTCCGATTATAATAGTCTGCTACTAGAGAGCTCAAGTGCCTATGGAGCAATGCTTATTATGGGATTACTTCGTGAATTCTTAGCTCTAGGCCAGTTTAATGGTGTAGAAATAGCAGATTTGCCTTTTATGTCAACTGCTTTTCAAAAGATAGCCATAGGACTTCTTTTTGCAGGAATTGCAGTTGCTATCTTAAATAAGATATTTGGATATTATAGTATGAGATTAAGTAGCTTTTATGTATTGATTCCTATAATACTTATAGAGCAACCTTTCTTAATTAATAGCTTAGGAGAAAGATTTGCTGTTTTATTATCAATACTTGTTACCATATTGCTTTTAATATCAATAAAAATGCATATATCTTTTTCATGGATTAGTAAGGAGTGGAAGGGGCTGCCAATTGGAATGGTGTCCATGTCATTTATTTATCTAATTCTTACAACCATTATGTAATTGTAGACAAATCTAGGATAAGTCAGGTGTCGATTTGTATGAAAGCTTATATGAAGAAAAATGATATAATATTAATAATAGTGCTTATTGTATTAAGCTTATTTTTTGTCCTTATCCTTCAGTTTACAAAGAAAGAGGGGACTTCTCTTTTGGTCTTTATTGATGGAAATGAATATAAAAGTTTTGATTTATCAGAAGAACTATCTTTTACAATTGAGCTTGAAGATGGTAATTACAATTCATTTGAGATTAAGGATGGATACGTTAAAATGATCAGTGCCTCTTGTCCTGATAAGATATGTCTACATACAAAGGGGATATATTATGATAAGGAGACAATTACTTGCTTGCCCAATAGGGTGCTTTTACAAGTCTCTGGTGGTGAAAGTAGTGAGATTGATGCTGTGGTGAATTAGTTAGGAGATAAGATGAGAACAAACAAAATTGCAAGATATGGCTTATTGGTTGCTCTAGCTTTTATATTAAGCTATATTGAGACCTTATTCCCTATACCCATTCCCATACCTGGAATAAAGCTAGGACTAGCAAATCTAGTTGTTATTATAGCATTATACAGTATGGGGGCTAGGGAAGCTTTTGTATTGTCTCTAGTACGTATTGTTCTAGGAGGCTTTACTTTTGGCAACCTTTCCACTATGGCATTTAGCCTTGCAGGTGGATTATTAAGCTGGCTTATGATGTATCTCTTTTATAAAAGTAAGTTGTTTAGTATTATCGGAGTTAGTATAATTGGAGGAGTTGCACATAATGTAGGGCAGATTCTTGTAGCTGTTTATGTGAATTATAATATTAATATCCTATACATATTGCCTATTTTAACCATTGCAGGTGTAGTAACAGGAACTACAACAGGTTTTATGGCTTCTCTTATTATAAAGAGGGTAAATTTTTTTGTTTATGATGAGAAATAATTATGATAAGAAATATTTCTCTATTATTTCGGTAACTCCATCTTCTAAACACGTTCGTTCTGTTATGATATCAGCTATGTCCTTTACCGAAGGCTGGGCGTTTTTCATGGCAATTCCTAAGCCAGCCTCAGTTAACATAGATATATCATTCTCACCATCTCCGGCTGCTATAGAAGTTTCTATAGGAAAGTCAAAGATGTTACATATTTGCTTTAGGGCTAATCCCTTACTGGCATCTACACTAGTGTATTCTAAAGAGTAAGGAGTTGAATATTCCCCATTAACAATTCCCTTAACATGGGGCTTAAGCTCGGCTTCAATTTCTTTTAATGTATCAAGTTCTGAAGAAGCCATAAAAAATTTAAGAGGTGTTTCGTCTAGACCTAGTCCATCTTTATTCAAATTTATAAGTCTGCATTTACAGCCTTGGCCCTCATACCATTTAAATAATTCATTATGACAATTAAAATAGACATAATTCTCCGTATAGACATGGCCGGATATCTTATGCTGGTTAGCTTTATTAAACAATATCCTTGTAAGGTCCAAAGGAAGCTTTGCAGTTTGCAATGTTTTTCCAGTGGAATTTTCTATTATAAGAGTTCCATTTAGGGAGATTGTATAAGATTGTCCAAACTCATCCAAGCTTAGTTCCTTTATCAGTGGTACAATCATATCTTTATTTCGTCCAGATGCAATTGTGATTTTCTTCCCAAGTTTACATGCCTTTAAGATAGCAGCCTTGTTGCTTTCTGAAATAGGTTCAGGTTCTTGTTTTAGGGTTCCATCAACGTCTAAAAATAATATATTATAGTCCATAATCTAGTCCTTTCTAAATTCACCTTGGTAAAAGTTAAGAAAACAGGGGTTTATAAGTTTATTAGTCTTTGTATTTATTTCTTGTATATTAATCATTATATATGAATTAGCTTAATATTCATAGGGTGAATATGGGTATTAGTTTAGTAACCGTATTTTTATAGGAGCGTATGATGTAATACAATTCAATTATAATCTGATCAGGCGGCAATATCTTATTGTGCAGCCGGGCTGTATATCAGCAGCAGGTCATTTGATTGCCTGTGGGACAGTAGCATAGTCTATTTGTTCCCGGGCAATTTTTATGCCTAGAAGGGGGGGAATTATGGATTTTCAAGGGCTTAATATGAGTCAGGTAAAGGAAAGACAAAAAACATATGGATCAAATGTAATAACTAGTAGAAAAGATAATAAGTTTTTAAATATAATTAAACATGTTATTAAAGAACCAATTTATATATTACTTGCAGTATCTGGAACTATATACTTTGCTTTAGGAGAGTCAGTTGAAGGAATTATAATGATTGCCTTTGTCCTATTTGTAATATTTCTAGATCTTATACAGGATATAAGATCTAGAAATATACTAAAGAAACTAACAGAAGAATCAGAGACAAAGGCTAGTGTAATTAGGGAGGGTAAGAAGATGTCCATCCCTAGTAAAGAACTTGTTCCCGGGGATGTCTTATTAGTATCCCAAGGAAATATAATAGCTGCTGATGGGAGGATTGTTCGTTCCTGGGGACTTTGTATTGACGAAAGTATCTTAACAGGAGAATCTGAAGGAGTTTGGAAAACTGATTATTGCTATGGAGGTACACTTGTTGTATTAGGTAATGCTCTTATAATAGTTGAAAACATTGGCAATGAAACTGAGTATGGAAAGATAGCAGACCAAGCTATGAATGGTCCAGAAAAACTTTCACCATTGCAAAGGCAAATGAATCAATTGGCAAAGGTGTGTACACTGCTTGCAGCTATACTTTTTCTATTGGTCAGTTTTGTTAGCTACTTTAATCTTCAAGGATATCCTACAGGAGAGAGAATAATTCAAAGTGGATTAGCAGGGGTTGCCCTGGCATTGTCCATGATACCAGCTGAATTTCCAATTATTCAATCATCGTTTTTATCAATGGGAGCCCTGCGGCTTGGGAAAAAAAATGCTTTAGTTCGTAAGTTATCATCTGTAGAAACATTGGGGGCAGTTTCAGTTCTATGTTTAGATAAAACTGGTACAATTACTAAAAACAAGATGGAAGTTAAGCAATTTATTCCATTTAACACTTGTGAAAATGATTTATGTAGTGCGGTGTCATTAGCATGTAAGGAGGGCTCTAATGACCCAATGGATAAGGCTATATTAAAGCACATCTCTATCAAATGTAATAAAGATAATTATATATGTTTAAAAGCATGTTCTTGTGCAAGAGCACAACCTAGCCTAATAAAGGAATATGTATTTACCAATCAACTTAAAGCAATGGGTCAATTGTGGCAGTTTACAGATAAATTTCTTCTTGCGGTCAAGGGTTCGTCAGAAACAATCCTCCCTTTATGTGATCTACCTATAGAATTAATGAATGAAGTTAAATTAAAAGTGGAGCAAATGTCTATGGAAGGGCTTAGGGTAATTATAGTAGGAGAAGAAGAACTTAAAAGCAAAGAAGAAATACCAGAAAGCCTTCTTGATTGCAAACTAAAATTTAAGGGAATAATAGCTTTAGTAGATCCTCCAAAAGATAATATAAAAATGAATATTAAAAGGTGTTATAAAGCAGGAATTAGAATAATTATGATTACAGGTGACCACCCCCTTACTGCATCCTCTATAGGACAAATGGTTGGAATAAAAAACAACAATTATTACATTACTGGTGATGAATTATCTGATATGACAGATGATGAATTAATGGAAAAAGTTAAAGGTTGCAATATATTTGCCAGAGTTTTACCTATTAACAAAATGAGAATAATAGAAGCTTTAAAAGCAAATGGTGAGATAACAGCCATGACAGGGGATGGGGTAAATGATTCACCAGCACTTAAAAAAGCAGATATTGGAGTTGCCATGGGCCAATCAGGGTCTCAAGTCTCGGCTGAAGTAGCAGACTTGGTTTTGTTAGATGATAATTTTTCAACTATTTTGGATTCAGTTAAGGACGGTAGAAGAATATACCAAAACATCACTAAGGCTTTGGGATACGTACTTGCTATACATTTACCAATAGCACTTATATCCCTACTAGCTCCATTAATGGGCATTGTCCCAGAATCATTACTTTTGCTTCCTCTCCATATAGTATTATTGGAATTGATTATGGATCCTACATGCTCTTTTGCATTGGAAAGTTTACCTGCTGATGATGATGTCTTAGATAGACCACCAAGAAATCCCTCAGTCCCCCTATTGTCAGTTAAAACAATTTTAAAAAGCATCTTGCAAGGAGTGGTGATATTTTTATTTAGCTTTTCTTCTTATTATATCTTGCTTATGAAAGATATGCCTGTAGAAGTAGCAAGAAGTATGGGATATGGAATTCTTATATTAGCTAATGTCTTTTTGCTTTTTGAAAATGCCTCTGACCAGGAACACATTTTTTATACTATCAAGAAGTTAAAAAATGAAAAAGCTGTCTGGATTGTAACTTCTATAACTGTATTGCAACTTATATTAATGCTATATTCACCAGCAGGAAGGTTATTAAAACTAGCAGGTCTTTCTGTAAATCAATTTATTGTGATGACATTCTTGTCGATAGTGGCAGTATTGTGGTATGAGATAGTGAAGTTTATAAAGAGGAAGGTTTAGGGTTAATCTAAAAGGTAACTTGCATTTTGTATAAGTAAATTCCACCTCTAGGTTTAGCTTGAAAACTTGTAGGGGCTAGCAGACTTCTTTCTGATATATAATACAGAACTTTTTCAAAGAGTTTTTTCCCGTAAATTGTCGTTTTTAATTCAAAACAATCCAAAATGTATAAATAAAAAAAATATATATTAGCATTATTCTCAATTGAGTACATTGAGTAAAGAATATCTAATATAATAACCCCGCTTGACAAAAAGCTTAAGTGGGGTTATTATAAAAGAACTTATCACCTAGTGAAATGGTGTGAATTAAAAGTTGAAAGGAAGGTATATATGTCAAATATTAAAAGCAAAGTAACAGATTTAATTGGTAATACTCCGCTTTTGGAGCTGACTAATTACAATAAGGATAAGCAGTTAAAGGGAAAGATAATCGCCAAATTAGAGTATTTTAATCCGGCAGGAAGTGTTAAGGATAGAATAGCAAAAAAGATGATTGATGAAGCGATTAAGTCGGGGAAGGTTAACAAAGATAGTCTTATTGTTGAACCGACTAGTGGAAACACAGGAATTGGCCTGGCTAGTGTATGTGCTAGTTATGGTTTAAGGATAATTATTGTTATGCCTGATACTATGAGTGAAGAAAGAAGAAAATTAATAAAGGCATATGGGG
>CAZPWO010000016.1:0-14816 GCA_964590525.1 uncultured Herbinix sp.
AAGTAAAGCAGCCGAACCCAATATAACCATCCGCTATGAAACGCTAGGTTTTGGAGTAAGTACAAGTAAAGCCAAAAATAAATCAATAAAAAAAGGTGGTGTTAATTATAAGGGATGTTCTGCTCCTAACAATGTTGGAGTCTTTTGGATGAATGATAGCCATAGGGTAGAGAGTGAAACAGAAAACGGCTACAACACTTCAACTTTCGAATTCCCTGCTGAGGAAGTAAATCATATATTAGGGGACAAACTCCCCCATATAACCAATGATACTAAGATATATCTGAATGCTGTGTTTCGTTCCTATGAACTAACCACTTCTGGAAAAGTAACAAGAAAAAACAATATTAAATCATGGGAAGAGATGATGCATGCGGAATATTGGAGTAAGGGTTCCCTTGAAGGATTTGCTAAGTATTACAACATGGAATTAACATTTTCTCCAGGTAAACAGCCTAATTCACTTTATTATGACTTTGATGGAGAAGAAGTTTTCATAGAAGAATTAGATAAGAAGTTTATAAATGAAGAACTAGAATGGCATAGAAAGGTAGAAAGTGAAAAAACCCACAATAACACATCCTATTCCCTAATAGGATACCAAGTAAGAAGTAAGCTATACAATCAGACTCTTACCAGTAATAACTACCAGGGTGAAGAAGATGGTAGCATCTTCCGCAAGGTGACAAGCCAGGCGCAAGCAAGAGTTCCCCTTGGTGGTCTTGATATTATTATAAGATATATAGAGGGGCCAGAAGGTGGTGAGGAAGAAGTAAATCCACCAGATATTACTCCCCAGCCAACACCCTCCCTACCCCCATCCAAGCCACCAGATGATGAAGACCTAAAACCCACCATTCCACCTATTGATATTCCTAAAGGAGAAGTAAAACAAAAACCTCTTGACAGACTTTATTCAAATGGACATATAAAGGCAGACAAAAGGGGGGCGGAAAAATTCAATTCAACCCATGGCATCCCAACTACTGAAAGTTTATATACACAGGTCTTTGCCACAGAATATGCTACTGGGTATTATTTTAATAAAAAAGTCATTGTTAAAGATTATCCAGTTACAGTATCTAAGACATTTATACTTACATGGACAGACAGTCAAGGAAAAGGTGAAGAGATAAGCGAAGAGCTGGTAATAAAGCAGACGATTCCGGTTCAAAGGGCCTGTGCATATTGGGAGATAGCATATTTTGATTATTTTACTATAGATAAAGCAAGCTTATATAATAAGGCACTGCCAAAGGGTTCATCTACAATTTACCCCAATGCAAGCAACTATCAGACACCGGCACTTGTAATAAGAAGGAATACCGATGAAAATTATCATGTTATTCCACCAGCTCAGGCCCAGTCGGGATACGAGATTGTCTTAGAAACAGAAAGTATAAGGGCAGAAGGAGAAAAACCCACTATACCAATGCAAGATTTCACCTATGAAGCGAATATTATGACTGGGGAATGTCAGGTGAGAAATGACTACCTATCCTTTGGGGGACTAGTGGTCATGAATAATAGCTTATATGAAAAAGAGACTCCTAATCTTAGTAGCTTAGATGTATTAGAAGCAGGCTATGAAAAAACCAATAAAGACGTACTTTACAAAGCGAATCAAATTATTGAATCAACACTTCTTAATGGAATTTACCAATCTTCTGGAACACTTCGATATAAAAACCATCCATCTTCAATTAATTCCACTGGAAGCTACTATGACATCCCCATAACAGGAATTAACCAAGTAACAATTCATACCCCTGTATTATGTGATGCTAGCTTACTTACAGATGATATGAACAATAGTATTAGCTCAAACGATTCATATGTCCAAGCCCTAGATGTGGATGAAAACTGCATTCAGCTAGTATTAGATTCAGACAACACTTTATCTGACTTCACAGTCAATATCAGTAACTATGGTAATCATATAAGCAACTCAGGTTACAATACTAGGGATTTTGCTTGGTCCTTAAGGAATCCCAGTCTTTCTTATATAGCTAAGAAAAACAATATTCTAAGAAATGAAGTTAAATTTCCCTTTGATGTATTCCACAAAAACCACAACATTGATGATGAGTTTATAAAGAAAAACACTTGGATAACCATTGGCCATAATAAGCCTAGCTTTTACCTACCTATGTGGGTAGATGAAGGCATATATACAGTAGAATTTAGAACAGTAGCAGTAAATGGAGAAAATCAGCTTCATAAGAGTCAACCCTATGCTAATACAATAAGGTCAAATTATGTAGCAACTGATGCTATAAGGGTTCAAGTCTCTGGAAGGCTTTATGGACTTACTATTTATGATGTGACAGATTATCCCACTTGGGAGGGGGTATTTAGGACAGAGAAGGGAGGATCAAGCTTAAAGATTAATGAAGGCTATCCTAGGGGGGTTACAAAAGAGGGATATAATAAAGCCTATTCATATGATTATACTGTAGGGACGTCTGACCAATATGGAAAGCCCACTGGAAGGTTAAAACGATATACCTTACCTTTGATAAATGGTTCACACCCAACTATATCTAATGCAGGAGTACTAAAAACTGGATATGGAGTTAAGTTTAAACTTTCCTCTATAGGAAATAACTTTAATCCTGGAGATAGTGTTTTAATTAAAGCTAGATTTTATTATGTGGATAGGCAAGGTAAAAACCGAAGAGAAGTGGATTTATACTACAATGAAGCATTTAACAATAAAAACAACAAACTTGTTAAGGTTGGAAGTGCCTTAGATGCTAGTAATGTAAAAAGCTATCGCTGTGGAAACAATTATCTTGGAATTCCAGACTACAATCTTAATATAATGGCCGAACTTAATAAGGTGTCTTTGGAAAAATATAAGTGGAGACAAACCCAGCTATTTACCTATGATAATATAAGAATACAAGCACCACTTATGGTATATTCCAATACAAGTTACCTAGATAAGCTAAAATCCAAAGGTCAATACAATCAAATAATACAAGCAGGAATAAAAGAGGCAGATATAATTAATAGAATGCAAACTTACTATGGTGAATATTTTTTACCTTCAGATCTTAAAGCGGTGGAGAAGGGATATGATGTATACGGTTATGCTGCAAAGTATGGCATATCTGCAGACCAAGGTTTTTGGCTAAAAGACGGATATATTATTGTCAATTTTGACATTGTAACAACAGACCACAGGGGTAAGAAGAATTTAAGCTATCTAAATCTAGATAATGCAGCTGAGGGCTATTGCTCTATGTGGATCATGGAAGATGCAGTGAAACATAAGGAAAGCTCCAATGGTACAGTTAATAAGTCAGTGAAATTCAATTTACATCCAGGTGATTTCATGGTATATTATATAGACAAGTCAATTAGTGAAGATTACGAAAGCTATTTGACAAGATAGTATATAAGATAATTAAATTAATTTTAAAATAATGGTTGATGACATAAGCATGTTTTAAGTTACAAAAGTGAAATGGAGGAAACATGATGGTAAGAGATAAAAAGAGACAAAGAAACACTGTAATTATCTTTGCTTTTATAGTTTTATTCACCATATTAGTAATAATGTATTTTGCTAAACGTCTGAAGACAAATGAAGTGGTAAAGAATGATGTTAAATTTTCAACCTTAACATTTCAAGTAACAGGATATTATGGTGATATATATTCATTAGAAAAGGTTCAATCGGTGGAATTAAAAGATGCAGCTCCTACTATTACAGAGGAACTAAATGGCAGCCTTGTAGAAGGTGAATTCAAAAGAGGAGACTTCGAAACAAAAGAGTATGGCAAGTGTAGGATGTATATATTAAAAGAAGAAGGACCTTATATATATATTCAGATGGATGACCTTTTGATTGTAATGGATCAATGGGAGAGTGAAGAAACCTATACTGTATATAATGAATTTTTACAGGCAATCAAATAAAAAATCCTGTAGAAGAAAACTAAATAATATTTTCTTCTACAGGATTTTATTTTCATATATATTAATTATCCACAACTGTATCTGTATCTAGGTACAAATCCATGGATTCACCATTAGTTTCATCTATAAAAACGTGAATTTTATCAATTCTATTCTTTATAACAGACATCACAGTATATACTATGTTTTCGTCTGTAATTGTTTCTCCTTCTTTGGGTAAATGATCAAGAAGAAAAATTATATGGCCAGCTATAGAGTCATAGTCACTTGATTCTATGTTTGTTTCTAGAGCATCATTGAAATCGTCTATTTTTGTATTCCCGTCAACGATATATTCGTTATCAGAAACAAATTGAATGCAGTCTTCCTCATCTTCGTCATATTCATCACGAATTTCTCCAACGATTTCTTCTAGCAAATCTTCTATAGTAAGTAAACCTGCTGTAGCACCATATTCATCAAGCACAATAGCTAAAGAAATAGAATCACCCCTCATCTCAATTAATAATTCAGAAGTCTTTTTGTATTCATAGGTGAAGTAGGGTGTTCTTAATATATCTTCTAAATTAAAATCATCTTTATCCCCATCATAAAAAAACAAATCCTTAATGTTAACGATACCGATTACGTTATCTCTGTTCTCGGAATAAACCGGTAAACGGGTATATTTATTTTTAATAAATGCTTGTACCAATTCATCGTAAGCCAAATCTGTACTAATGAAATCCATATCAATTCTAGGAACCATAACATCTTTAGCTAGGGAATCTCCGAACTCAACCACATTGTTCATCATTTCCCTTTCTTCACTTTCGATAACTCCTTCTTCTTGACTATAATCTAAGATATTAAGAAGTTCATTTTCTGTCATGGCAGCAGCTTTTGCATTAGGGTCTATACGTAATAATTTCATAATTCCAATAGACACTTTATTTACAATGAAAATTACAGGATCAAGTATTTTAGTAATAAAATATATAGGTCCTGAAACTTTAAGTGCCACTTTATCAGAATGATTTGTTGACAATGATTTAGGAGTAATCTCAGCAAAAACCAGTATTAATAAAGTCAATATTCCAGTTCCAACTCCGATCCATTTGTTGCCAAGGGTTCTAATTACTAAAGTAGTAGCAAGAGAAGAAGCTGATAGATTAACTACATTGTTACCTATTAAGATAGCGCTTAGCATCTTACTTGGTTCTTCAATTAGTTTCAATACTGTCTTAGCAGGTTTTACGTTATCATCAGCTAAAGCTCTTATCCGGTGCTTGTTAGTTGTTGTTAAAGCGGTCTCAGAAGCAGAGAAAAAAGCTGATAATAGTAATAATATAAACAGTATAATAGATTGTATGACGTCACTAGGGTCCAATAAATCATCTCCTAAAATCAAGTGTTAAAGGTTGCATTTCTCATAAAAGGCGAATTAACGCACAATATTAACAATCATATTACAAGATACTATTATGATTGTCAAGACGTAGGGGTTTATTCACAATAGTTCTATAAAGTTTACATAAAGCATTTGTAATTTATTAAAGAATTCCTTGATTATTCATTATTAATTCAAACGTGAGACCAAGATGTTCAGCAGCCCTTTTACAAAGAATCATTCTGTCTAAAAATATCTCAAAGTAGTCAATTACAGGACTTATGGAGGTGTCAATGGTTAGTTTTAGTTTAATGGTCTTAAGGTCTGGGTCAACAGTCACCTTAGATTCCTCCACAGCAAAATTAACCCTATCATGAATATCGAAAGTAGGTAGGTCCTGGTTTCTTACTCGGCTTCGCCTTACGTCGGATTTGTCTGATAAAATAAGTGCCGCAGCGACTGCACTTACAGGAACTGCTGTGTTTTCATCATGATTTCCAATAGCGGATACAACAAGGGAGATATCTTCAGGGGCCATTCCTAGATTGCTAAGGAGCTGAAAGGCAATACAGGCGCCGCTTTGTGCATGATCCTGCCTATTAACTAAATTACCTATATCATGTAGGTAGCTTGCTATTTTCACTAATTCAATTTCTCTTTTTGAGTAATCCAGTGACTCTAATATATAACCAGCTACTTCAGCCACCTTAGCTACATGGGCTAAACTATGGTCTGTATATCCTAAGGCTCCCAAAGCCTCATCTGCCTTTCTTATATAAGTTTTAATAGTTTCGTTGTTTTTGATTTCCTGGTATGTGATCATCTGTACCTCCCTAATAATATTATAAATATGTATCTGTTTTTATAAAGACAAAATTAACAGCACCCTACTATAATCTCATATAATACTAATAGTCGTCAATACATTCACCACATTTTAAAAAAAAGTAGTGCATTTTAAATCAAATTATGTTAATATGTGGTTGTACATTTATAAAGTTTACCAAATTAGGAGGGTTTTCATATGGAATACGTACTTCAAACCACTGGCTTGACTAAGAAGTTTAAATCAACTTTAGCAGTCGACCATGTGGACATGAACATTAAGAAAGGGGATATATACGGCTTTATTGGAAAAAATGGAGCTGGTAAGACTACTTTAATTAGATTAATTGCAGGCCTGGCAAGTTCAAACCAAGGTGAAATTAATCTCTTTGGACATGATGAACTAAATGAAGCTAGAGGGAAAGTTGGGACCATGATAGAAAATCCAGCTGTATTTCCAAAGATGACTGCAAGGGGAAATTTGCGTTACTATTGTGTTTTATTGGGGCTGGACCCAGATGATAATATTGATTATATGCTTGACCTTGTAGGGCTTAATGATGCAGGCAAGAAGAAGGCTAAAGATTTTTCTCTTGGTATGAAACAGCGACTTGCAATTGCTATAGTATTATTAGGGGAACCAGAATTGCTCTTATTAGATGAGCCAATCAATGGACTAGATCCTACAGGAATTAAGGAGTTTAGGGATTTGATTTTATGGCTAAATAAAGAGAAGAATATTACTATACTTATATCTAGTCATATTCTAGGAGAATTATCAAAAATTGCAAATCGTTATGGGGTTATTAATAACGGAATATTAATAGATGAATTCACCAAGGAGGAACTTCTAGAAAGATGTGTTGGAGAGTTACAGATTAAGGTTGATAATATTGATAAGGCAAAAGAAGTCTTATCAAATTCAAAAGACTTTTCAAACTATAAGATAATAGATGAACACACTATACATTTACCAAATGTTCCGGAGAATGCTGGCCAAGTCAACAAAGAATTAGTTAATAATGATGTTTCTGTTATGTCCTCATCTGTTGTAGGGCAAGATTTGGAAGGATACTTTATGTCTCTTATGGAGGCAAATGAAAGCCAAATAAGATAAATATCAAATTAAGTGTTAATAAAATGGAGGAAGAGATAAGATGAGTAAATTGATAAAAGCTGATTTATATCGGTTATTTAGAACAAAATCATATTACATATGCACTGGAATTCTGCTAGTAATGTCGATCTTAAGCTTGCTTATTATGAAAGGGACAGAAATATTTTTGGGAGAAGTAGTATTTAGTCTTCTTGAGTTAACAGGAATATCATATGGTGCATCTGCTGTTGCAGGAGGTGATATTGTTATATTTACAGCAATATTCATTTCAGTGTTTATAACTCAGGAGTTTGTTTTCGGAACAATGAAGAATGTAGTTTCCAAAGGATTTTCTAGAGTTAAGATATATTTATCTAAATTGATTACCATGATAGTAGCTACTGCTATTATGTTAATTGCCTTGTTTATAGTTTCAACTGTAGCTGCAACCATAGCTACTGGTGAATTAGGAGAAATAACTGGAACCTTTGTTCTGGAGTTTTTAAGAATGTTTGCTATTGAACTACTATTATATTCGGCATTATCATCTGTCTTTGTAATGATAGCAATGATAGTCCGTAGTAATGGTGCAACAATTGCAATTAACATAATTGGTGTGATTATGTTTTCTTCATTAATATATGAGCTAGTTAGCTTGTTATTTAAGAGGAAATATAACTTTTATGATTATAGTTTGTTAAATAATATTAATACGTATTACATTAACATGTCCCCTGCTTTTGAAGATATAATTAGGTCTATTATTGTAGGTGTAGCTTTTTTAACTGTTTCTACACTTATAGGGGTCTTAGTATTTAGAAAAACAGATGTAAAATAATTTAATGAGAATATAGGCATATAATATGAAAAATGGCGCAGACATGTTTAATAAGAATGTCTGCGCCATTTTAAGTTATATATTTAATTAGAATTATTTTTGCATTAACTGAACTATCTCGGCTATATATAGGGTGTGTTCATCCCCGTTACTATACCATCTTTCCTTAAGGTTTTCATCTAGCAAGCCTTCTGTGCTTAGAGGTTGTTGAAATAATTTCTTGCAGACAAGTACAAGATTAGCCTCTTGAAAATAAGGAACCTCTTCTAACATAGCTACAGTTAAGCCGGCCTTGCTTATCTTATCCTCATCTCTTCCTGATGTAGACCCCATATAATTAAGCATCTTTCTATAGCCCTCACCAAAGAAGTTTAAAGAAAAACTATCTTGTCTATCAACAAATTCTTTAGTATATCTTTGGGGGCGAATAACTACGTATGCAACATTTTTCCCATACATAACCCCTAGGCCACCCCAAGAAGCAGTCATAGCATTTGCCTTATCTTCATTGCCAGCAGCTATAAGCATCCATTCCTTTCCAATTAGCTTAAAGGGGTTTATATTAAAATTATCCATGTATACCTCCAATACTTGTTAATAAAATTAATAACAACAAATCGAATTAAAACAAGGGAACATCTGGGTGTAATACCGCACCCCAGAAAGCGGGTTTTTGAACTAAATATTCATCAAACAGTAATGGATAGCTTGGTTCTCCTGGTTCATTTAACCAAGATATATCATCTGACAATCCCCAGAATGTAACATTGGTGATATTTGCAACATCATTATCTATTAAGTTTTTAACTATGTTGAAAAATCTCTTATATCTAGATGCCTGTTTTTCCATTTCTACTTTTGTATTTAAAGTAGTACCCATATCTATCTCTGTTATGTGAATTTCCAAACCTAATTTGGCGTATCTTCGTATTGAGGCTTCTACATCAACAAAAGAAGGTGATTCTACTGAAAAATGTGATTGTAAACCAACACCATCTATTAATCCTTTTTCACTTAGCTTTTCTGCTAACTCAGATATAAAGACTGCTTTAACAGCTTCATCTGTATTATAGTCATTGTAGAATAATTTAATACTTTCATCAGCATATTTTCTAGCATACTCAAAGGCTTTTTCTAGATAATCAGGGCCAATAATTTGGTAATAGTAATTTTCTTCATATCTTATGCCGCCTTCTTGTCCTTCACCAGGATTTATTGCTTCATTTACAACATCCCAAGCATAAAAAAGACCTGGATAATTTTCATCTACATATTCAAAGACGTTTTTTATATAATTCTCCATACGCTTTAGCATAAGTTCTCTTGATACAAAGGGAGCATTAGACTCATTGGAATATCCTTCGCTAAAGAACCACCTTGGAGTTTGGCTATGCCATATTAATGTATGGCCTCTAACTTGAAGATCATTATCCATTGCGAAATCCAAGAGAGTTTCTACGTTCTTAAATGTTATTGCAGGATTGTCGTCATATTTGGGATCAGATATGGAAGTCTCATAATCTAAAACACTATCTGCCTTTAATTCGTTCCCTGGAGTGAGAGTATTAAACTGTTCACTTATTAGTTCTTGGCGATCAGGAGATATCTCATTAACAGTTGCTGCAACACCAACAGTGAAGTAGTCTTGGTAAACGTCTTTTATAAGTGGTATATTACCCCGTTCAATCAGGGAAATTTCCTCAGCTATATAAATATCATCTACGTAAAAATCTATCAAATCATCACCTTCATAACCAGTTTCGAAATATAAAGATGCTGTTTCAATATCTTTGGGAATGTTAATTCCCCCACGTAATAAAGTCCATTCACCCTTATGAGCATATATTGATGCAAATGTTGGATATTTATCCCCGTCTTGCTCTATTTTAGCGTCAATTTGAACCCTATCTGGCCCTTCATCATAATATACATAAGCGGTTATTATATATCTTGAGTTGGCTTCTAATAAGTCAGTCATATCAATAATTGCACCGTTCCAAGCTTGGGTTCTGCCAGTAATAAATAATGAATTTGTGCCTTCATTAGCCTGACTATCAACTATTTCCACTTCAGCGGAGCCTCTTCCTATAAACCCGCTTTCCCCACTTTCAAATCCTTCTTCAAATACGGCTTCATGATTAATGTTAGCTTTCCCCATTTGCATAGGATAATCTGCTAGCCATTCTTCTTTTTCTTCCTCTTCTTCTGGTAATTCAGTTGGCTTAACATGGTTTTCTGTTACATCTTCATTAGGAACAGGGGTCTGTGTATCTGTCTCTTTTTTATTACACCCACTTAATACAAAAATAGTTATTATAGATAAAAATAAAAAGCTTGTAAGTAATTTTTTTCTTCTCATATTGTCCTTAAGGTTTATACTAAAATTCAAGTAAAAGAATTCAAGTAAAAAACTTTATCCTTCCTTTCGTAGAAAATCAAGTAAAATTAGAGCTACTCTTTCATGATATCATAATTATTCCAACAGTTCAAAACAATATTGAGTTATTTAGGAAAAATTTCGTAAACAACAAGCAAGATTATTATATTTTTTCAACTTCATAAATTGAGTTTATAACCATCCATAAGCCAGGAAAGAAATTCATAATTTGCCAGACCCCAGCACCTGCAAGATCAAACTCCATAATAAGCCTAAGTTTCGAATTCATACTTCTTACATCATCGAACCATACAATATGTTCCACACCATTTTCATCTGTGTAACTATAAAAGGGTGACTGTGATTCTTCATCAAACTCTATGACGGCACCAACTTGGGAAGCCCTAAGTAGAGATTCTTGATTGCTTAATGCTTCGGCTTGTGTCTCCCCTTGAATAAAGGGCAGTGCCCAGTCGTATGAATAGTTAGGAACTCCCATGAGAATTTTATCATTAGGAATAACTGATACACCGTATTCAAGCACCTGAGCTACACTTTGAATTGGTGAGGTTGCCATAGGTGGGCCAAATAAATACCCCCATTCATATGTCATAAGCAATGCATAATCTACAATTGCCCCTATAGCAGGATAATCATGGGCTTCATAAAGTAGCCCCTCCATATCCCCTGATGTTTTAGGAGCTAGTGCAGCCATGGTGAAAAAACCAGCCTCATTTAATCTGGCCTCTGTATCCGCAATGAATTGAATGAATAAATTAGTGTCTTCAGGTAATATATATTCAAAATCAATATCAAGGCCAACATAGCCTTTTTCATTCATATTAATAACAATATTATCTATTAATGTGCTTTGTCCTTCTGGATTCATAAACATCTCATGGGCAATCTGTGGATCAAAACTCTGGTCTGGTGCCATTGGTGCTAGCATCATAACAGGTCCAACTCCAAATTCCTCAGCTATGGAAATCAACTCTTCATCATCAATAGTCACTAGATCACCTTGAGGAGTAAATCCATATGTGAAGATAGATAAATAAGTTAAAAAGGGTAGGGTTTTTCTTAATGTATCTCTGTTAATAAAGGGATAGCAGTAGCCATTTATAATGGCATTTCTTAGTTGACCCTCTTCCTCAAATTCTATTACAAGGGTATCCTCTGCAATAAGTACCTCTTGACTGGCAACCCATGGATTGTTTTGTAGAATTCTATTGACAGTTACCCCATATAATTGTGCTATACTTGTTAAGGTCTCTCCTTCTTCAATGGTATGGATCAATTGAGGGTAGCGAATCCCAATGCTTTGCCCAACCACAAGATTATCTGAATTAGGAAATTCATTATCTAGAATTAACCTCTCGGTTGTTACTCCATATTGTTGGGCTATGGATTCTAGCGTTTCCCCTGGTGTTACTACATGTATATCCATCCTAATATTATCCTCCAATATACAAAGACTTCTCCTATATCTTATGCCTTTTCTAGTGTAATGTGCTTGACAAAAGCTTTAACTGATTTTGCCAAAATAGAATAGATTTTGCTATATATGGTTTACAAAGAGGGAAGAAGTTGGTATAATTAAAATATATTTTGTTTGTTATATTACGGAGGAGACCTTATAATGAATAAGAAAGTATTTAAAGAAATAATAAGTTGGTTATCAGTTTTTGCTGTAGCAATATTATTAGCAACATTTATTAACAAGGTGATTATATTTAGAGTCAAAGTCCCAACAGGTTCTATGAAAAACACAATTATGATAGATGATAGTGTTGTGACTTTGAGATTATCATATCTACTTAGTGACCCAAAAAGAGGAGATGTTGTAGTATTTCCTTATCCTGATGATGAAGATGTGGATTATATCAAACGTATTATTGGTTTACCAGGAGAAACCGTTCAAGGTACAGATGGTCTTGTTTATATAGATGGAGAACCATTAGAAGAAGATTATGTGCTTGAACCTATGATCAGTGACTTTGGTCCTTACCATATACCAGAGGGTACATATTTCATGATGGGGGATAATCGAAATCATTCAGAAGATTCTAGGTTCTGGAACAATAGATACCTGGATAGGGAAAAGATACGTGGAAAAGCTATTTTTAAATTTCCTGACTTTAGCTGGTTTAAATAAAAATTATTATGGATGGAGTAACTTTATGGATAAAAAAATTATTAAAGAAATTATTAGTTGGGCTTTTGTTCTTGTTTTTGCCATTGTATTTGCAAAAGTACTTAATAAATATGTAATAGTTAATGTACAACCAGAGTCGGGCTCTATGGAGGATACAATTGAAATTGGAGAAAAGGTTATGACCTTTCGTCTAGCATATACATTTACTGAACCCAAGCGTGGAGATATAGTGTATTTTAAGCCACCATTTTACGCAGATAAGGATTATATTAAGAGAATACTAGGACTTCCAGGAGAAGTTATTGAAGGAAGAGATGGTTTAGTGTATATTGATAATATACCACTAGAAGAAGATTATGTAACAGAGGAATTAAGCAGGGATTTTGGTCCATATGAAGTTCCAGAAGGTTCATATTTTATGATGGGAGATAACCGAGGTTCTTCTTTCGATTCTAGAGGCTGGAATGAAAAGTTTGTTCCTTTGGAGAATATTCATTCTAAAGCAGTATTTAGATATCCCCGTTTAAAGTGGTTGTATTAGCTGGTATAAATCCCAGTATTATGTAGATAATAGATATGATTAATCTTTTTACATTCTAAATAAAGAAAGGAAGGTAGGATACTATGAAAAATTTAAAGATAGTAAAAGTAATAGGAAGAGAAATACTAGATTCTAGAGGAAACCCTACTGTTGAGGCAGAAGTTACATTGGCTGATGGAACTATTGGAAGGGCTGCGGCGCCGTCAGGAGCTTCTACAGGAGCATTTGAGGCAGTTGAACTTAGAGATAATGATGAAAAAAGATATCTAGGCAAGGGAGTATTAAAAGCAGTTGAGAATATTAATACAAGCATAGCTTCAGAAATTGTAGGTATGGATGCTTGTGATCAAATTGAAATTGATAACAGGATGATAGAGTTAGATGGAACAGATAATAAGTCTAATTTGGGTGCTAATGCAATATTAGCAGTTTCTTTAGCAGTTGCTAAAGCAGCAGCAACCCACTATGGACTTCCACTATATCATTATATAGGTGGAACTAATGCTAAGGTATTACCTGTACCGATGATGAATATTATCAATGGTGGTGACCATGCTGATAACAGTTTAAACATACAGGAGTTCATGATTATGCCTGTAAGTGCTAAAAGTTTTGCTGAAGCCTTAGAGCAAAGTACTACTGTATTCCATACATTGAAGAAGTTATTATCTGATGATGGTTATGCAACATCTGTTGGAGATGAAGGTGGATTTGCACCTAATTTCAAAAGTGATACTGAGGCCTTAGATTATATTGTTAAGGCTATTGAAGCTGCTGGATATAGGCCAGGTGAAGATTTTTATATTGCTATTGATGCTGCTGCTACAGAAATGTATGAGGCAGCTAAGAAAGAAGGAAGAGAAGGAGACTATCTATTCTGGAAATCTGGTGAATATAAGACAGTGGAAGAGATGATAAACTTCTGGGATGATATATGTGATAGATACCCAGTGATTTCTCTTGAGGATGCACTTGGAGAAGAGGATTGGGATGGATGGAAGTTACTAACTGAAAGAATTGGTAATAAGGTTCAATTAGTAGGTGATGATTTATTCGTTACTAACACAGAGAGAATTATTAGAGGTGTTAATGAAGATATTTCTAATTCAGTTTTAATTAAATTTAATCAAATTGGAACTCTAACAGAGACCTTAGATGCTATTGCTATGGCCAAGGATAATAAGTGGACAGCAGTTATTTCCCATCGTTCAGGGGAAACAGAGGATGTTACCCTAGCTGACATTGCAGTGGCAACTAATGCAGGTCAGATTAAGACTGGTGCCCCTTCAAGAACTGACCGAGTTGCAAAATACAATCAATTACTAAGGATTGAAGAAGAACTTGGCAGTAATGCAAGGTATCCAGGTAAAAAAGCATTTAAGATATAATAAAAGATATTAACTAATAATAAAAAGGCAAGCAAACTGAGAATGTATCTTGGTTTGCTTGCCTTATATTTATTTGTTCTTATTGATATTTTAATTCTAGAGTATCTATCATCTGACAACGTTGATGTTTAATAATGTTGCCACTGTATAGTTGTATCTTCTTATCATGATACAGGTCTTCATCAAAATGGTAGGGGATATTATTATACATGGTCCAATCCTCCCATTGGGAATCAACGTATGGCCTGACAGAATGGTTTTGTTTTTCAGTTTTATTATTGTCCATATTAGCACCTCTTT
>CAZPWO010000016.1:14916-27683 GCA_964590525.1 uncultured Herbinix sp.
AGGGAAACAACAGCAATCTGCATAATTCCACAAATTATAAATGATATGGTTAGTTTACTGTTGGAAAACATTCCAATTTCAGCAAGGGAATGATCACTTCGCATATTAAAGGAGTGGAAGAGTTGGGATAAGCTTAATACAGAAAAGGCCATGGTTCTGCCAACCCATGGTATCCTGCTTCCACCAGGGACGTCAAAAAACTTATATCCGACTACAAATGCCATAAGAGCCAAAGAACCAATCATAATTCCTTCTATAATAATCTTTATTGCCAATCCATCGGCGAACATTCCCTTTTTAGGTGAGATGGGTTTTCGATGCATAATATCGTCTTCAGCTGCTTCTACCCCTAAAGAAATAGCCGGTAGAGAATCGGTTACCAGGTTGACCCAGAGCAATTGTACAGCAACTAATGGAGTGGGTAATCCCAAAAGTATGGCTGAAAATATGGTTAGTATTTCTCCAACATTACTAGAAAGCAGGAAATGAACTGCTTTTTTAATGTTTTCATATATTCCTCTGCCTTCTTTCACAGCGGCAACTATAGTGGAAAAATTATCGTCTGTTAATATCATATCTGCGGCATTTTTAGCAACATCTGTTCCTGTAATACCCATGGCACATCCAATATTTGCGACCTTTAATGCAGGAGCATCATTTACACCATCCCCAGTCATAGCAACTATTTCTCCTTGGTCTTGTAGGGCTTTTACTATATTAACTTTATGCTCAGGGGTAACCCTGGCAAATACACTATAAGAGGAAATGTTCTTTTTAAATTCTTCTTCACTCATCCTAGATAATTCATCACCGGTGATAGCCTCTTTTTTATTAGTTAGAATCCCTAATTCTTCTGCAATGGCAGTTGCAGTAAGCACATGGTCACCAGTAATCATAACAGGTTTGATGCCAGCTTCTTTACATAAGGCAACGGCTTCTGTAACCCCGCTTCTAGGAGGGTCGATCATTCCAACAAGTCCAACAAAAGTCAGATCATTCTCAAGAAATAATTCATCAGCCTTAGAATGACCTTTGGGAATGTTTCTATAAGCAACAGCAATAACCCTTAGGGCTTTTTTTGTCATAGAGGAGTTTAATGCATTAATTTTATTTATTTGATTTCTTTCTAGGGGGTGTTGCTTTCCATTGTGATAATAGTTGTTGCATTTGGGTAATAAAGCATCATATGCTCCTTTTGTAATGCTTCGATAAGAATTGTCATGGGACTTATGTACGGTTGTCATTAATTTCCTAGTAGAGTCAAAAGGAATTTCATGAATTCGCTTATATGACTTTTCCAGCTTGTTTTTATTAATTCCTGACTCATATGCAGCCATTACTAAAGCTTTTTCAGTGGGTTCACCAATAATATCAACTTGTTTTTTATTAAGTTGAAGTTGGGCATCACAGCAAAGTGAAGCATGGGATAATAGGAAGTTAGAAAAATCACTTGATTGTTTTTCCTTACCACTTAAAGAAGCAATCTCCTTAACAGTCATAAGGTTTTGTGTAAGTGTACCAGTCTTGTCAGAACAAATTACGGTGGCACTTCCAAGAGTTTCTACTGCTGGTAACTTCCTAATCACGGCATTTTTCTTGGCCATTCTTTGAACACCAAGGGAGAGCATTATTGTTACGATGGCTGGGAGTCCTTCAGGTATAGCAGCAACGGCTAAACTAACAGAGGTCATAAACATATCAAAGATGGGCATTTTCCTGGCTATCCCCATGACGAAGATAATAACACATATGATTAAAGCTCCAATACCTAAAATTTTACTAGTTTGAGCAAGTTTGTTTTGAAGTGGAGTAGAAGGGGACTGGTCCTTCATAATTAGATTTGCAATGTGGCCAACCTGTGTGTTCATACCAGTTTCAACGACTACGGCAACCCCTCTTCCGTATGTGATTGTAGAGCTAGCCATGACCATATTAATTCTATCAGCTAAGTTAACGTCTATATGAAGTCGAACATGAGCCTCCTTATCTACTGGATGGGATTCTCCTGTTAGGGATGCCTCTTCCACCTTCAAGTTAACTGAGGAAATAAGCCGAGCATCTGCAGGAACGTAAGATCCTGTTTCCAACATGATTATATCACCAGGCACCAGTTCAGCAGTATCAATAATAGATACCATACCGTCCCTTAAAACGTGAGCAGAAGGAGCCGATAGGTTTTTTAGAGCCTCCAAAGCTTTTTCGGCTTTTGCCTCCTGCATAAGGCCTAAGCTTGCATTCAATATAATTATGGCTAATATAATAGTTGGTTCAAAATAATTCGGACTTCCTTCAAGGCAAGAAACTACAAAAGAAATCACTGCAGCAAAGATAAGAATAACAATCATAAAATCAGCAAATTGGGCAAAAAACTTTTGAACAAGTCTGGGTTTTTTCTTGCCAACTAAGACATTGCGTCCGTACTTTGTTTGCCTAATACTAATATCTTTGCTAGACAAACCTTGTTCAGCTGTAACAAGAAACTTTTTTAAAACTTCTCCTATTGACATGCTGTGCCAATGCATAAACAATATCTCCTTAATGATAAATCTTCTCTTTATTATATGAAAATATAGGCTGTTTATGAATTGGATATAATAACACATTTACATAAAATAAAATCAAGTGTATAATTAGAAAATTGTTAAAATGTAAAAACATTAATTTATAAAAAGGGAAAGAGGTGTATAAGATGGCTAAAGATTTAACCCGTGATATGACAGAAGGGTCCCCTACTAAATTGTTGTTAAAATTCGCATGGCCAATGCTTATAGGAAACTTATTCCAACAATTATATAACTGGGTGGATTCTATTGTTGTGGGTAAATTTGATGGAAAGGATGCCTTGGCAGCAGTAGGTGCTACAGGCTCTTTAATGTTTTTAATCTTTGGACTAACCTTTGGCCTTTCTGCTGGTGTTTCTATAGTTGTATCACAGTATTACGGTGCAAAAGATTATGATAACGTTAAGAAAAGTTTTGCAACAGCCTCTTATTTGCTTATTGCTATGTCAATAATCATGGGGATAATAGGAGTATTAGCTTCTCAATGGTTATTAGAATTACTGGATACTCCGGTAGAGATAATTGATCAGTCCAGAATATATATGCAGATTTCCTTTGCTGGAATACTAGGTATGGTCAGCTATAATGGTATGTCATCTATTCTAAGGGCCTTAGGGGATTCCACAAGCCCTTTAATATTTTTAGTTATGTCCAGTATAATTAATGTTGTGCTTGATATTTGGTTTGTAGCAGGTTTAGGTTGGGGAGTTCCAGGGGTTGCTATTGCAACCGTTATCGCCCAGGCTGTATCAGGTATAGCTTGTATCATATATGGATTAAAAAAGATTGATGTTTTAAGAATGCCAATTAGTGACTTTAAGCCAGATCGGGTCATACTTGGCAAATGTATCCGAATAGGATTTCCTGTTGCACTTCAGAATTCGTTCATCTCTATCTCTATGATGGCAATGCAAAAAGTTATTAATATATTTCCTACGGATGTTATTGCAGCTACTAATGTTAATAACCGTATAGAACAACTGGTAACACAGCCGGCCATGACGCTAGGTACAGCAATTTCGTCCTTTACTGCACAGAATATTGGAGCGAATAAAATAGATAGGGTTAAACAAGGTATGGCTTCGGCTACTAAGATTATCATTGGATTTAGTTTAATTATGCTGCCTATTATGTATTTCGGTGGAGAAAGCTTAATGAAGATTTTCGTTAAGAAAGAAGATTTTTCGGTTGTTATGGTTGGTGTTGAGGGAATTAGAATCACAAGCTTTTTCTATATATTTATAGGACTAATTTTTATTACCCGGCAATTTTTAAGTGGAGCAGGTGATATCTATATTCCAATGATAATGGGTTTCACAGAAGTTTTAACTAGGGTAATATTTTCTAATGTACTATCAAAACAACTTGGATATAAGGGTATCTTCCTGGCAACAGGGTTAACCTGGCTTGTTGCAGGGACAATTGGAATTGTAAGAGTCTTGTCTGGCAAATGGAAGGGTAAGTCCATTGTGGGGAACACAAAAAAATAATTTGATAATTATGGAAAATATATTGACACTGTAATTTTATTGTAGTAATATAAATAAAGTAGGCGGTCGCTTCACATAAGTGACTCCTAGGATGGTTTGAAAAAATAGTCACCAGACCTTAGGGGGCAGGGTGATTATTTTTTTGTGTCATTAGAATCCCTAGAATATTTAAGAATCGCAACAATCAACAATACAACATTTATAATTATCATGAATTCCTCGTATGTATTCATCAGGCACCACTCCTTTCGGAAGTGGGAATCACCCATGCAGTCGACCGCCTAACAATATTATACAGTAATTATCTGTAAAAAGCAATAGAAAATCAAAAATTTGTTTGATTTTATTTTCTTTCTTGACAAAAACATAAGTCATGTATATATTTAAATTATAAAGAAAGCAATAAAGATATAAAAAGAATTCAATAATATAAAGGCTATGAAAAGGAATATTAAGAGTCTATGTGCTTTTAGAGAGTTGCCGGTTGGTGCAAGGCAATAGCAACAAACTCCCAACTCGCCTTGGAGCTCCCTAGTTGAACTAATAGTAGATTAGGGCGGTAAATTTCCGTTATAGAAGTAAAGTGCGCAACTAGTATGGATTATTAATTTTCTATACGGTTCGAAGTAGAGTGGTACCACGGAAGTTAACCTTTCGCCTCTTGATTGAGGTGGGAGGTTTTTATTTTATTATATAGGAGGAGCAGATATGTCAAAGGCTTATAATTATGATCAAATCGAGAAAAAGTGGAAAAATAATTGGGAAAGTAATCCCATCAATGTAAATGACGGAAAGAAACCAAAATACTATTGTTTGGATATGTTTCCTTACCCATCAGGAAGTGGACTTCATGTTGGACACTGGAGAGGTTACGTAATAAGTGATGTTTGGAGTAGATATAAGATAATGAATGGATATTATGTCATTCATCCAATGGGCTGGGATGCTTTTGGTCTACCAGCAGAAAATTATGCTATTGAGATGGGTGTAAACCCTAAGGAATCAACCCAAGAGAACATTACTAATTTCAAAAGACAATTAAATGAAATATCTGCAATCTATGATTGGGACATGGAAGTTAATACAACAGATCCAGATTATTATAAATGGACTCAATGGATCTTTGTTAAGATGTTTGAATCAGGCCTTGCTTATCAGAAAGAAATGCCTATAAATTGGTGTCCTTCTTGTAAGACGGGTCTTGCAAATGAAGAAGTAGTAAGTGGGGGATGTGAGCGTTGTGGTTCTGAGGTTAGTAAGAAGAATTTAAATCAATGGATGCTGAAAATAACAAAATATGCTGACCGTCTTCTAGAGGACTTAGACAAATTAGAGTGGCCCGCAAAGGTTAAGAAGATGCAGTCTGAATGGATTGGTAAAAGTTATGGAGCTGAGGTGGATTTTCCTGTGGTTGGCACAGATGAAAGTATTACTGTTTACACCACAAGGCCAGACACCCTATACGGTGCTACATTTATGGTATTGGCCCCAGAGCATAAGTTAGCTGGACAAATTACTAGTCCAGAGCAGAAAGAGGAAGTTGATAAATATATAATGGCATCCTCTATGAGATCTTCTGTAGATAGAATGCAAGATAAAGAAAAAACAGGTGTATTTACAGGAAGCTATGTAATAAATCCGATGACGAAACAACAGATACCAATCTGGATATCGGATTATGTATTAGTTGATTACGGAACAGGTGCAATTATGTGTGTTCCTGCTCATGATGAGAGGGACTTTGAATTTGCCAGCAAATTTGATATTCCAATAGTTCAAGTTATATCTAAGGACGGTAAGGGAGAAACTGAATTATCCCAAGCTTATCTTGAAGCAGGTATTATGATTAATTCTGAGAAATGGAATGGCATGGATTCAGATAAGGCAAAAGATAAAATACCAGGAATCCTAGAGAAGGAAGGCATAGGTAAAAAGACAGTTAACTATAAACTTAGGGACTGGGTGTTCTCAAGACAAAGGTATTGGGGAGAACCGATTCCTATTATACATTGTGATGATTGTGGCCCAGTAGCAGTTCCATTGGAAGATCTGCCAGTACTATTGCCAGAAGTTGAAAAATATGAACCAACCGGAACTGGAGAATCCCCTTTAGCAGATATTGATGAATGGGTGAATACAGTATGTCCTCAGTGCAAGAAAGCAGCAAAAAGGGAAACCAACACTATGCCACAGTGGGCAGGATCATCTTGGTACTTCTTAAGATATGTAGATAATAATAATCAAAATGAGCTTATATCCAAGGAAAAGGCATCAAAATATTTGCCAGTCGATATGTATGTAGGTGGAGTAGAGCATGCGGTACTACATCTTTTATACGCAAGGTTTTACACTAAATTCCTTTCAGATATTGGTGCAATTGAATTTGATGAGCCATTCACAAGATTATTTAATCAAGGTATGATTATTAAAGATGGATCTAAGATGAGTAAGTCAAAAGGGAATGTGGTTTCTCCAGATGAACTTGTTAATGACTATGGGCGAGATTCCTTAAGGATGTATGAACTGTTTGTGGGACCACCAGAGTTAGATGCTGAATGGGATGACAGAGGAATTGAGGGAGTCTATCGCTTTATTAACCGAATCTATAACTTGATTATCCACAATAAGGATAAGGTGGTTGAAGAAACAGATGAAATGGTTAGGATACGTAATCGTATGACTTATGATATTACAAGTCGTTTGGAAAGCCTTAGTCTTAATACTGTAGTATCAGGATTTATGGAATATAACAATAAGTTGATTGATCTTGGGAAAAGAAGCGGTGGACTTGATAAAAAGACCATGGAAACCTTAGTAACTTTATTAGCTCCATTTGCTCCTCATGTATGTGAAGAATTGTGGGAGGCTTTAGGTCATAAAAGCTCTGTATTTACTAACAGATGGCCTGAATATGATGAAGAGAAGATGAAAGATAGCCAGATAGAAATAGCTATTCAGCTTAATGGAAAAACAAGGGGAACTATAATGATTCCAGCTGAAGCAACAAAAGAAGAGGTATTAGAAGCAGCTAAAAAGGCATTAGATGATAAGATTAAAGGGGACATTATTAAGGAAATATATGTTCCAGGGAAAATCGTTAATATTGTAGCAAAATAAACATGTATAAAGTGTGTACACATAAGATGTTTGATAGAGTGAATTTTAAAATTAGCTCTTTTATTATATTGAAGAATATGTTATTATTATAGAGATGATTTATTTTAAGGGAATTGTATAGGTATATAATATGGGATTTCTAAAAGATAATAATAATAATAAAATATTAACCCAGCGCAAATGGAGGACTAGATTTATGAAGCTTTTTAGAAATTTCAATAAGAAGGACATATGGACAATACCAAATATTTTGTGTTATATTAGAATTCTCTTAATTCCATTATTTGTTGTTCTTTACATTAAGGCTGAAACTGCTGGTGATTATCTTCGAGCTGCCGGGGTAATTTTATTATCTGGAACAACAGACTTTCTGGATGGATTTATAGCAAGAAAATTTGATATGATAACGGAGCTAGGAAAGCTAATTGATCCAATAGCCGATAAGCTGACACAAACTGCATTAATAATTGTTTTATTAGTAAGAATAGAGAAGATGTATTTGCTTTTAATATTATTTCTTGCTATGCAGGTTTTTTTAATAATAGCAGGATTGATATTTTTGAAAAAAGATATGAAATTAGATGGTTCAAAATGGTTTGGTAAAATTTCTACAACTGTATTTTATGCAGTAATGTTAATCCTGGTAGCATTCCCTAGCATTTCCCAACCGACGATTAATCTTTTAATGTCTCTATGTGCACTGTTTTTAGGAATGTCTTTTATACTTTATATTAGGGAATACCTATCAATGTATCGTGAAGCAAAAACGGAAACCCAAGACAACGCTTAGGATCAGGGAGCCATAATAATAAAAATAATAATGAAAACTGCCGCTTCTAGGTGATTATATCAGCTGGAAGCGGCAGTTTTTATTTTTATCTATTTTTTTCTAGATACTATCATGTTCTTTATCATTTCAAATTGTTTTTTTTCTTTTGGGGATAAATTCTTGCCAAGTATATCCATCAACAATTCATTCTCATCTTTAGTAAATGACATATCTTGTTTTTTGAGTTTTTTATTTGCCTCTATAACATAAGGTAGGGCTTTATCCATAGGTTTTCCTTCTAATTCACCTACTAATTCCATAAGAACAGCTAATTTACGTGGATCCATATTATTTAGTTTTGGATTATTAGTCCAAGATGTGTCAGCCATATAAATCATTCCTCATCTTTTTCATCTGCTTCATCTTCGTTATCATTATTATCATATGACGCAGAATTTAAAATCATACTTAGATTTTCAATAGTATCTTGTTGTTCAGGAGGAATCATTGTTTTAAGCATTTCCATCATGCCCTCATTGGAGAAGTTTGAATTGCCATCATCGCCAAAACCGTCCATGGTTTCCATAACGGACATATATGAGTTAAACATCTCAAAAATGCGTTTAGCATCAAATATACTAAGTATTTTATCGATATAACTTCTTTGTTTTTCGTTGCATGCTGGCCTTACACCAGATAATAAAGCTTCTAAAGAATCAAAGTTAAATTCTTCTTTCTCAAAGCTAGAGGCAGTTAAAGAGCCTTTATCTAACTTATTAATGCATTGAATTAAGTCGATTCCTTTTGCAAATAATTCTATAACTGGCTTGTGACGTGGAGGCACATAAGGAATTGCAGCTTCTAGAATTTCCGCATTAAAGAAAGTGTTGTTTTCTGCCATAGCTTCTCCCGTTAGTTTATATCATTATATTATATTCAACGATACTATAATCATAACTAAATATGAAAATCCCATGGAAAAACCCCATGGAATATCACATGGGGTAATTTAAATGCCTATCATCAGCTTTACCAATCTTATACAAGCTGTCTTCTAGAAAAACATTAGCTACATCCTTAGCTTTCTCTAAGTTCATATCAGAATAGTTGCCACAGTTTTCCTTTGTGGCGCCAGGAATTTCATCTTTAAAATCCCGGATAAATTCAAACATTTCTATCATTAGTGGAAGTATACTTTTTGAATCCAAATCCCCAGCTAGAAGTAAATAGAAGCCAGTTCTACAACCCATGGGGCCAAAATATATGGTTTTATTAGCATATTCCTTGTGATTGCGAAGAAAAGTAGCAGCTAAATGCTCTATAGTGTGGATTTCTCCTGTAGCCAAAACAGGCTCAAAGTTTGGTCTAGACATTCTTATATCAAATGTTGTTATTGTCTCTTTACCTATTTGATCTTTTCTAGATACATACAATCCTTTTAGTAATTTCATATGGTCTATGGTAAAACTTGCGATTTGTTCCATGTTAACCTCCTAGGAATCTATATATATATGTGTGTAGTATATCAAAATATAAATTAATTATAACATAGTCAAGTTTTTTCTCATAGTTGTAATGCTTGCATTGCTGAATTATCAATGAATTGGCTATAGAAGTTAGTGTTTGATGTAAGGATATTGACTAAATTTTAGTTTATTGTTATATTATAATATATAACGTATATTTATACTTATAAATAATATAATGGGGGAGAGGTAAAGTTGAAAATTGCAATATGCGACGATGAACAAATTATAAGAAATGAGATAATTAGGCTTTGCAGAAAATTCGAGAAAAGCCTTCTTGTGGACTTTGAATTGATTACCTTTTCTTCTGGTGAAGACTTATTAAAATATGATGGACAAATAGATATTCTATTCTTGGACATGCAGATGCATGGTATAAACGGTATGGAAACAGCCATTAAAATAAGAGAGCAAGACCAAAGTATGTTCATTATATTTGTTACAGGATATAGGTCTTTTATGCAAGAAGGATATAAAGTGAAAGCATTTAGATACATGTTAAAACCCATAGATGAAGATGAATTTATGGTGACATTAGCTGAGGCAATAAAGGAGATTAATAAAAACTTTAAAATTATAGTAGGTAAGTATGGTAAGACATATTATATTAAGCCTGATGAAATAGTTTATATAGAGTATGGGAATCGTATATCTTTGGTACGTACAACTAGCGGATATATTGAGTCTAATAAGACTATGAATGAATGGGAAGAGATTCTTGAAGCTGGAGCCTTTTATAGGGTCCATAAATCTTACATAGTTAATATGCTATACGTAGAAGAGATTGATGATCTTATACATATGGAGAATGGAGAAAAGGTTACATTAGCTGTAAAAAAAGCAGGGAAATTCAAGAAGACAATCTTAGAGTTTAGGCGCCAAATTTCTATGTAAGTTAAGCTGAATGGAGAAGGAAATGGTATATAACAATAATATGTATTTTATAATATTTTATCTAATTGAAACTGTTAAGATAATAATTATCTTAACAGGAATCTTAGAGTTTGGGTTTAAAAGGGAAAAAGTAATTTATTTATCCCTATTAATACCTCCATTATTTATTGTTTTAGTAAGGGAATTGCCATTTGATGATTTTGTTAGGCTTTATGAGACCGTTTTGCCAGTTTTAATAATTATAACTATTTCATTGATTTTTCAGGGTAAGGTTTATAGAAAAGTTGCTTTTACCCTACTTGCATATATTTGTATAGCTTTTTTTGACATATCTGTTGCAGGAATACTTTCCTTAATATTTGATTCTACTTTGGCGGAGATTGTATACAATCAATTTTTTAATTTTGTTTCTAGTGGAATTGGGGTTTTTATATTTGCACTTGTTGCTATAATAAAGAAAAGAAGTAATAAATATGGTGATAATTTAGCAATTAATAAAAATGTGTATTTTTTATTCTTTGTAGGCGCATTTGTTGGTATATTTTTTATTGCTAGCCTTATGTTATCTAATCTGCCAGGTGCTGAAGATAAGATGCGAAAAGCCATATTACTACTGGTAATTCTGGTTATCTTTGCTTACTTTGCAGGCTGTATCACCTTAATTTTTGTCAGTTACTCAAGAGACAAGTATAAGAGGCAGATGCAGATGAATCAGGAGATTATCTTAGCCCAACAAAAATATTATACTCTTGCTAATGAGAAGCAACAGGAGATAAAGGCTATAAAGCATGATATGAATAATCATCTGACCTGTATAGATGCACTTTCTAAAGGTGGAAATTATGATGAACTGCATAAGTACATAAAAGATCTTATACAAGAATCAGAATTACTGGAGGAGCTTCTTGACACGGGAAATGATATAGTTAATGCTATTATAAATGATGCTCAAAGTAGACATAAAGAGCGTGTTATTATTAAGTTGAAAGGAACATTTCCTGACCAACTTCATATATTATCTATGGATTTATGTGTTATATTTTCCAATGCAATTAGTAATGCTATAGAGGCTATATATAAGATTAATAGTTCTCATAAGATTCATGAGGTAAATATTAAAATAGGAACATTTAAGGAAGATTTATTTATAGATATAAGTAATCCAGTAAATGAAAAAGTGAAAATAGTTAATGGGGGAGTTAAAACTAGTAAGGAAGATAAAAACATTCATGGTTTTGGATTGAACAACATGAGAACTAAAACAAGGGAGTACGGAGGAAGCCTGCTATTAGAAAGTGATGAAAATATGTTTTATCTGCAGATACATATGAAAAATAAGGAGAGAGTAATTAATAATTAAAAGAAAAAGGAAAGACAATAAAATTACGAAAACTTTCGTAAAAAAAGTTTGGTTTGGACGTTAATACAAAAATATAAGACGTTCATGTCATACCCCGTTGAAGAACTTTGGCTAAAATGTTATAAAAAGAGTGTAACCAAAGTTCTTCAATTTATATTTATGAAGAATAAATGATTTTTCGTCTATTATAAAGGGGGTACATAAATGGATAACCTAGGAAGTATTTTATATTGGATGCAAAAAATTTGGGGCATAAAATAACAACTTATTATTAATAAAGTATTTATTGGGGAATATATACTTTATACTATCAAAAAAAATAGTATTCTTTTCACTAAATGCTTGGGATTGATTGTCAATCCCAAGCATTTACACAATGCCGATAAAGTCTTACAGAAGGGAAAAGTATGAAACATATTAAATTGTTTTATAAAAACACATTAAAGAGAAAAGTTGAAATTAATCTTAAATGCATCTTCTTAATAATTTGTTCTAGTTTAATATTAACAATCTTTACAGGGATTTTGCAATATACTAAAATGCAATATAGTACAACTAATGATACGTCTTTGTATATTAATCTAAAGTTAGGCAATGTTCAAACTATTTTCAAATTATCAGTAATGGGTTTTTTAGTTTCAATTTATTACAAATTAATAGATGGGTATACCAATGATTATATTATAATGAGATCAAAGGGTGCATCCATGTTTCTTATAAGAAGTATGATTCTATTAAATACAATCCTACATGTTATAATTAGTTTACCCATATGTATAGTTGTGAGTAAAATATCATCTAATATAATTAGTAAATTATTTATAAACTTAACTAGTTTAGATGTAGTAATTGGCGCATTTGAAACATTAAAATTTCCTATTGAAATTGCTATTCTTATATTAATTACAGGAATTGTTTTAATGTTTAAGATAAGCAAGAGAGCTAAAAATTATCCCTATAATAGTTCTAAACTCATGCAGGGGGATGAAAAGTATGAGATTAGATTTAATGGTTAATACATAAACACTTTAAAATCCAATAGGAAGATAA
>CAZPWO010000017.1:0-6423 GCA_964590525.1 uncultured Herbinix sp.
CTATAATCATCTGGAAATAATGGTCTCATAGGGCGGTCAATTAAGCGACATGTAAGTGTTGCCGTTTCAGAAGGTCTACCTTCTCTTTTAATAAATCCTCCCGGGATTTTACCTACAGAATATAATTTTTCTTCATAGTTTACACTTAATGGAAAGAAATTAATTCCATCTCTTGGTTTTTCTGATGCTGTGGCTGTAGAAAGAACAACCGTCTCACCATAATGCATTAAAACCGATCCACCTGCCTGTGATGCAACTCTTCCAACATCAACCTTCAAAGTTCTACCTGCTAGTTCCATTGAAAAACTTTTGTACATATTGTTTTCTCCTTTTTATTGGTTTTTGTGCTGGAGGCACCGAAACAACTGAAAAAACTACCGAAGTCAGACTTCTATAATCTTTTCAGAAGTCTCGGATTGTCCTCCCTAACACTATATCATTAAGATTATACCACTTCTATTAGCTTTATGCTACATATTTTTTCCTTAGCAAATATGTACATTGTTACTAAAAAAGGGTTGCCCAATTATATTGATATAATTGGGCAACCCTTTTTTATATAATTTATTTTCTTAATCCTAAACGTTCAATTAAACTACGATATCTTTCAATATCCTTTTTCTTAAGGAATTCAAGTAGACCTCTTCTTTGACCTACCATTTTAAGAAGACCTCTTCTTGAGTGATGATCCTTCTTGTTATTCTTTAGATGCTCATTTAATTCCTTAATTCTTTCTGTTAATAGAGCAACTTGAACTTCTGGAGAACCTGTATCATTCTCTGTTCTACCGTACTCTTGGATAATTGTTTCTTTTTTCTCTTTACTAATCATAATTTCCTCCTTTTTTTTAATCGCCTAATACTAAGAATTGGTCGGAGTCTCCTAATTCTGAGCATCGGCTCTTTATTCAACTTTTTAATTATATCATACGAGAACATAATTGTAAACTCTTTTTTATTCATTTACATTTTAACAAAACTTTATTCACCTGTCAATTAGCGAAAAAGTATTTTTTGCCAGATTCTATATCTTTTTCCATGGCACTTTTTAGTTCATCCAGTGAATCAAATTTCACCTCTGCCCTAAGATAATCATAAAGTTCAACCACTATATTTTTACCATATAAATCTTTTTTAAAGTCAATTATATATGTTTCTACTGTTTTTTTATTTTCTTGACCTACAGTTGGTTTCATTCCAATATTAGTTACGCTGAAATGTGATTTTTCATCAATAATAGTTTTAGAAACATAAACTCCACTAGCTGGCATAAGTTTGTCTGAAGCTGGAATAATATTAGTTGTGGGTGTCCCAAGAGTCCTGCCTATCTTTCTTCCATGGCGGACTTCACCTTGTATACTATAGACTTGTCCTAGCATAGCATTTACTTTTCTAATATCTCCATTCATAAGTTTGCTTCGTATCATTGAACTGCTTACTACTGTATCATCTAATTTTAATTTCTTACAGACAATAGTCTTAAATTCATATTTTTCTTCTAATTGTTTTAGGAGGTTTATATCTCCTTTTCGTTTATATCCAAAACGAAAATCCTCTCCAACTACTATAACTTTAGCATCTATATTATCTATAAGTACATTCTTAATAAAATCCTCTGGCTCCATCATCATGGTTTCTTTAGTAAATGGATAAGATATAAGAATATCTATACCTGCACTTTTTATCTTTTGGAGTTTTTCTTCTTCTGTGTAAATAAGTTTAACTTCTTTATTAGAAAGCAAATTCCCTGGATGATAAGAAAAACTAAACATAACTGCATTGTAACCTTGGTTTTTATAGGATATAACCTGGCTAATTAAGTGCTGATGTCCTATATGCATACCGTCAAATTTTCCCAAGGTTATTACACTGTTTTTTAACTTGAAATCCGTACTATTTACTATATGCTTCATTGTATCCTCCAGTTAATAAAGCTAAAACATATTATAGAAACATTTTAACCGGACGGAAAACACCCTGTCCTATATTATGACTATAGATGCCAATAAACCTATTGTCATAATCATATACTCGGAAAAGATCTGACTCATCCAAGCTTTGTATTTCTTTAGTATGTTCCTTATGAAATAGGTTACCATTGTAAATAAGTTTATGATGTTCTTTTTTCATTATCACTTTACCATAATCCATAAACATCTCTTCCACTGGTAAGACATAATCAGATATAGACCCTTCACAAACTATTTCTTCTATGTTTGAAAGCTTAATTGCATCATCTAAGTGAAAGTCTCCTACCCTAGTTCTTAGTAGGCTTTTCATACTGGCTCCACAAGCTAGGTCCTGGCCAATATCATGTATCAATGTTCTTATATAAGTTCCTTTACCACAAGAAACACTTATACTGAGCTCATCTTCTTTCAAGTTGTATCCTTTTATTGTGATTTCTGTAATGTTGGCAAATCTTCTTTTACGCTCTACTTCTTGGCCTTTTCTAGCTAATTCGTAAAGCCTTTTCCCGCCGACTTTAACTGCTGAGTACATTGGTGGAAGCTGATGATATCCACCTACATATTTTTTACATGCTTTTTCTATGTCCTCTTCATTAACATCTACATCATTTGCACTTTGAATAGTTCCAGTCATATCTTGAGTGTCAGTGGTAATACCTAGCTTAATAACCGCCTCATAAGACTTATCCTTATCCACAATAAGTTCTACAACTTTAGTGGCATTTCCTATGCATAAAGGTAGAACGCCTTCTGCATCAGGGTCTAGGGTGCCAGTATGTCCTATTTTTTTAATCTTTAATATACCTCTCATTTTTGCTACAACATCATGAGAGGTATATCCTTTTTCCTTATATACATTTATAATTCCGTTCACTGATTTATTCACCATTTTCAAGCTGTGCCTCAATATGAGGGGTAAGGTTGTTAATTACATCGTGTACGCTACCGTTCATTGTGCATCCTGCAGCTTTAATATGTCCGCCACCGCCAAAATAAACAGCTATTTTGCTAACATTAACCTCTTCGTTGGACCGCATACTAACTTTATATCTGCCTGGTTCAATCTCATATATAAAAATTGCAACCTGGGTCCCCTTAGTTAGTCTTAGTTGATCAATAATACCATCAGTATCTCCTGAAGATGCCTTATAAAAGTCTAATACTTTAGATGTTACAACTGACACTACCACTTTATCATCAAGGACAAGAAAACTTTCCATAAGGCAGCGACCAAGAAGTTGATTTTGCATAAAGGTTTTCTGAAAGAATGTCTTATCTATAATTTTAGAGAATTCAATTCCTTTACCCATTAAAACTCCTGCAACTTCCATGGTCCATTTGCTTGTATTAGAATGTTTAAATACACCAGTATCATGTATTATGCCCAGATAAAGACACTCTGCAATTTGCTTAGTAATCTTCTCTTCTTCAAGCAGTCCATATAAGACCTCACAAGTAGAAGAAGCCTCTGGTATTATATAATTAACATCCCCAAAAAAATCATTACTAATATGGTGATCAATATTAATAGTCTTTTTTGCTTCTTTGAAGTATTTTTGGGCTTTACCTAAACGGTCAATAGAGCCACAATCTAAAGAAATGAATACATCATAAGGTTCAGTGTCCTCAAATGTGTTTTTTATAATTTCAGTATTTTTCAATATATGAAATTCATTTCCTATAGTTTCTAAGCGAATATCAATATGCTTAATACCAAAGGCCTGCTTGTTGTTCTTTATATATTCATAAAGTGCCATACATGAACCAATACAATCACCATCAGGTCTAACATGACCTGCTATACCAACCCTTTGTGCTCCGGCAAGTTCGTCAATTAAATTAATTTTTGAAGTATCCATAATTATATATACTCCTTAATTATAATAATTTTCTCTTTATTATTCTTCATTTTTTTTATTTGCCTCGTCGATTAATTTCGACATATTTACTCCATATTCTATTGACTCGTCTAAGACAAAGGTTAGTTGTGGAGTATATCTTAAATTCAATGTTTTAGCTAATTGTCCTCTAATATATGATGCTGCACTAGTTAGTCCTTCTTGTGTGTCACTTTTAGCCTTTTCATCTCCTAGAACACTAATATATACTTTTGCGGTCTTTAGATCTGGAGCAACCTCTACGGAGACAATAGATGTCATTGTATGAATTCTTGGGTCTTTAATATCCGTACGAATAACTTCGCTTAGAACTTTATGAACTTCATTATTGACTCTAATGTTTTTAATACTCTTTTTTCTCATACAAGATCAATTCCCTTCTTACTTATATAAAATTAATTGTACTATGAATTACATAACATTCTTATCTTGGAATCTCCACCATCGTATATGCTTCAACCTTATCTCCAACCTTAATATCATTATATTTTTCAAAGACTAGTCCACATTCATATCCTGTAGCTACTTCTCTTACATCATCTTTGAATCGTTTTAAGGATGCTAAGTCACCTTCGAAAACAAGTTTATCATCACGATATACTCTTACTTTGTTGTTTCTTTCTATCTTACCACTTGTTACATATGAACCTGCAATAATTCCTATTCCAGAAGCACTAAATGTCTGTCTAACCTCTAGATGACCTATAACCTTTTCTTCGAAAATAGGATCTAATAATCCTTTCATTGCAGCCTCAACATCGTTTATGGCATCGTATATTACTCTATATAATTTGATATCAATTCCTTCTCTATCAGCAATCTCTTTTGCTACATTATCAGGTCTTACATTAAAACCGATAATTATTGCATTGGAGGTTGAAGCAAGAATCACGTCAGACTCATTAATGGCACCTACTCCACCATGAATTACCCTAACAGCGACTTCGTCATTACTTAACTTCTCTAGACTCTGTCTCATAGCTTCAACAGAACCCTGAACATCTGCTTTAACAATAAGATTAAGATCTTTAATCTCACCTGCTTGAATTTGTGAAAACAATCCATCTAGGGATAATCTTACTTTAGTTTCTGATATTAACTTTTCTTTGTTCTGATTAATATAGGTATCACTGATACGTCTTGCATCTTTATCATTGTCAGTTGCAACAAAGATTTCACCAACATTAGGTACATCATTCAACCCTAATATCTCTACTGCTTTAGATGGTTTTGCAAACTCTACTCTATTACCCTTATCATCTATCATAGCACGAACTTTACCATGGGTAGATCCTACAGCTAGAGTATCTCCAACATGTAATGTACCCTTTTGAACTAGAATTGTAGCTACTGGACCTCTACCTTTATCAAGTTCTGCTTCTATAACTAGACCTCTAGCTTTACGGTCAGGATTAGCCTTTAATTCTGCCATTTCTGCAGTTAATAGAATCATTTCTAATAACTGATCTATTCCTTCTCTAGTATGAGCTGAAACCGGAACAATTACTGTATCTCCACCCCAATCTTCAGCAACTAATTCATACTCTGTAAGTTCTTGTTTAACCCTTTCAATATTAGCACTTGGCTTGTCAACTTTATTAATGGCTATAATAATATCAACACCTGCAGCCTTTGCATGATTAATTGCTTCTACAGTCTGTGGCATAATTCCATCATCTGCAGCAACAACTAATATGGCAATATCCGTGGCTTGTGCACCTCTCATACGCATAGAAGTAAAAGCTTCATGGCCTGGGGTATCAAGGAAAGTAATCCTCTCATCGTTGATTTCCACTTCATAAGCACCAATATGCTGAGTTATACCCCCAGCTTCGCCTGAAATAACATTTTCCTCTCTAATCGCATCTAATAAAGATGTTTTTCCATGGTCTACATGGCCCATAACACATACAACAGGAGGACGTTTTTTTAGGTTAGCAGGATCTTCTTCTTCTTCTTTTAAGATTTCTTCAACTTCATCCACTAGAACTTCTTTTTCTGCTACAATATCATATTCAATTGCTATATTTTCAGCCTCTTCAAATGTAATTTCATTATTAATTGTAACTACCTGGCCTTCTAAAAACAATTTTTTAACAAGTTGTGCTGGATTAATTTTCATCTTTTCTGCTAATTCTCTAATTGTCAAAACTTCTGGAATTGCTATTGTCTTAATTTCTTCTTTTTTCTTCACTACTGGCTTTGGCTTAATAAATTGCCCTTTCTTTGGTGGAAGATTCTCTTGTTCTTTTTCCACTTTCTTGTATCTTGATGTGTTTCTATTTCTGTAGTTTTTGCCTTTATTAACTCTGTCTCTGTTTTTATTTCCATTTAATTCATTTTTCTCAGCTACTTTTTTATCTAAAATCTGCTGATCAAAATCTTTTCGCTCATTTGTTGAAGCTCCTGGTCTAGTCCCTGTTGGTCTGTTTCCTGCTGGTCTGTTTCCTGATGGTCTGTTTCCTGCTGGTCTGCTTCCTGCTGGTCTGCTTCCTGTTGGCCTGCTTCCTGCTGGTCTAGCTCCTGTTTGCCTGTTATCTGTTGGTCTGCTTCCTG
>CAZPWO010000017.1:6523-17587 GCA_964590525.1 uncultured Herbinix sp.
CTGCTTCCTGCTGGTCTAGCTCCTGTTTGCCTGTTATCTGTTGGCCTGCTTCCTGCTGGTCTAGCTCCTGTTTGCCTGTTATCTGTTGGTCTATTTCCTGTTGTTTTATTTTCCATATGTTTATTACCCATCTGTCTATTATTTGTAGTACTTCTATTGCGGTTACTTTGCTGATTGTATGAACCTTGCTTTTGTTGGGAATCAGATTGACCTGCTGGTCGTGGTTTCCTCTGTGTTGTGGAATTGCTTGTGGAAGTGCTTTGCTTGTTAGTAGTGCTTGATGATTTTGAAGGCAGAAAATGTTTCTTAATTGCCTGCACTTCTTTATCTTCAAGATTGCTACTGTGGGTCTTTTTAACATTCATTTTTTCCTCAAGAAAGTCCACAATTTCCTTACTTTTGATAGTTTTATTAGCTTGTTCATTTATATTATCTTTTAATTCAAATATTCTTAGCTTTTTTGCCATACTTACTACCTCCGTTTATTTCAATTTTACTGCATCATTTTTAGTTGCTCCTCAATTGTGTCTGCTAGGCCCTTGTCAACCAAGGCCAAGGAGGCCCGATTCTCCTTACCCATTGCATGACCTAGCCGGGATTTCTCACCAAAAAAGTAAATTGGCACTTTATAGTAAGTACACATATTTCCAAACATTTTCTTGGTATTATCTGATGCATCTTCCGCTACTATTACTAGGAATGCCTCATGATTTTTCACCGTTTTCTCTGTTTGGAATTCGCCACTCACTAAGTTTCGTGATTTTGTAGCTATTCCAATTAAACTTAATATTTTCTTTTCTAAATCCATTAAAACTAACCAGCTCCTTTTTAATCTTCCTAATATCCGTCAACTTGCGTTTCACTTTTTATATCAATCTTATATCCAGTTAGTTTTGCCGCAAGCCTAGCATTTTGACCTTCTCTGCCTATTGCTAGTGATAGTTGATAGTCTGGAACAACTACTCTTGCACTATTATCTACTTGGCTATCAATTTCAACAGATACTACTTTAGCTGGGCTTAGTGCATTACTAATTAACTCCTCTGCTTCATCACTCCAAGATATAATATCTATCTTTTCGTTCTGAAGTTCATTGACAATAGCATTAACCCTTGAACCATTTAAACCAACACATGCACCTACTGCATCAACATCCGGATTATTGCTCCATACTGCCATCTTTGTTCTTGAACCTGCTTCTCTGGCTATAGATCTTATTTCGACTGTGCCATCTTGTATTTCTGCAACCTCAGCTTCAAAAAGCCTTTTCACAAGTTCTGGGTGAGTCCTAGAAACTATTATTCTTGGACCCTTTGTAGTATCCTTAACTTCTAGTACGTATAGTTTTATACGGTCGTTGGGACGAAAGTACTCCCCTTGAATCTGCTCGTTTTCCATTAAAAGAGCATCTATTTTACCCAGGTTGACACTTACATTATTGCCCACATAACGTTGTACAATACCGGTTACAATATCTCTTTCCTTGCTTTTATACCGCTCATACAAAACCTTTCGTTCTTCTTCACGAATCTTTTGAACTACAACCTGTTTTGCCTTTTGTGCAGCTATCCTACCAAAATTCTTTGGTGTCACCTCTACGTTAACAATGTCTTCCATTACCTTGTTTTTATCTATCATACGTGCTTGTTCTAAACTGATTTCAACAGCTGGCTCCGTCACAGTTTCAACAACTTCCTTCATTGCATATACTACAACTTCACCAGTTTCCTTATCAATAATAACCCTTATATTGTCCGCTCTTCCAAAATTATTCTTACATGCAGCTACCAATGAATTCTCAAGAGCCTCTAGCAAAACTTCCTTACTGATATTCTTCTCTTTCTCTATCTGATTCAAAGCTTCAATCAGTTCTTTGCCTCTATCCATTTTTTCACTTATCCTCCTTTATATAATATTAAATTTAAAAATCAAATGACAATCTTACACTAGCAATACTTGACCTAGGAATGTTCTTTTTGCTTTGGTCTTCTAATTCAATACTTATGTCATCTTTATCATAAGCAAGAAGAGTCCCAGTCCATTCCTTCATATTATCAATAGCATTATAAAGTTTTATTTCTATTTCTTCCCCTATACTTTTTTCAAAATGCCTATCTTTTGTTAACTTTCTGCCTAGCCCTGGTGAACTTACCTCCAAGATGTAGGAATCAGCAATAAAGTCATATTTATCAAGTTCCTCGCTTAAAAATCTACTTACTATCTCACAATCATCTATGTTGACTCCACCTTCTTTGTCGATATATACCCTTAGATACCAATTGCTACCCTCCTTGATATATTCAACATCATATAGGTCGTAGTTATGTTCTTTTATAACAGGCTCCAATAATTCTTCTGTCTTGTTTTCATAAGTTCTTCTTTTTGACATTTAGACCCCTACTTTCTTAATTACAATAATTGGTTTTACATAAGATAAGAGTGGACTCCCGTCCACTCCCTTTAAGTCAGTCCTATCTTTTTACTCATTTCTTATTATATCAAAGAAAACCAATTATTGCAAGGATTACTTTACGCAAAAATTGTACATAAAAATCACAAGCTAAAATGTGTATTTACAGCTTATTATAACCCTTGAGAAACTCCCTGGTTCTCTCATTAGTAGTGTTAGAAAAGACCTCATCTGGACTTCCCTCTTCTATTATTTTCCCCTCATCCATAAAGATAACTCTATCTGCCACATCTTTGGCAAATGACATCTCGTGAGTTACAATAACCATTGTCATGTTCTCCTTGGCTAATGAGCGTATTACCTGAAGAATCTCCCCTGTAAGTTCTGGATCCAAAGCTGAGGTTGGTTCATCAAAGAATAATATTCTTGGATTTAAAGCCAGTGCCCTGGCAATGGCAACACGTTGTTGTTGTCCACCAGAAAGTTCTCCTGGAAAAGCTTTTGTCCTGTCTGAAAGATTCATCTTATCAAGTAATTCCATAGCTTTTTCTTTGGCTTTGGACTTCTCAACACCTAGAACCTTAATCTGGGGATCAATAATGTTATTTAGGACTGAAAAATGTGGAAAAAGATTGAAATTCTGAAAAACCAAGCCTGTATCTAAAGCAATCTCATGTAAAATTTTATTATTACTGTATCTTGCATTGCCCCCAACACTTTCTTCAACCATCAACTTACCACATATCTCAACTCTACCTTTGTCAACTGTCTCCAACTGGGTTAGACAACGAAGTAAAGTGGATTTTCCCGAACCAGAAGGTCCAATAACAGCAACCACTTCCCCTTCAATAACTTCTAGGGAAATGCCTTTAAGTACTATTGTATCTTCTTCAAATTGTTTCCATAACTCTCTCGCACTTAACAACATATTCAAACCTCCCTAGATTAATTCTTATAATAATTATATTTCTTTTCAATATATTTAAATGCAAATTCAACTATAGTATTCATAAATAGATAAAAAACCGCCGCAATTATAATTGGCACTGTAGAAAAATACCTAGATCCAGCTCTACTAGCTGTATCATATAATTCTGGAATCGATATAACATGTGCAAGGGCCGTGTCCTTAACTAAAGTCATAAGTTCATTTCCAGTAGCTGGAATGACATGTTTTATAACCTGTGGTAAAATAATTTTAATAAAAGTCTGAAACTTAGTATATCCCAATACCTTTGCCGCTTCATACTGCCCCTTTGGAATAGCATCTATTCCACCACGAAAGATTTCACCAAAATAAGCCCCGTAATTTAATATAAAAGCCATCATACATGCCGTAAATCTACTAAAACTAAATCCAAATATGTAATAAGGTCCGTACATAAAGAAGAATAATTGTAACATAAGGGGCGTCCCTCTAAATATCAATTGATAAATTCTGGTGGGAATGCTGATAATCTTGAACTTGCTCCGTCTTGCTAATGCAACTAAAAAACCCAATGGAATTGAAAATATAACAGTAAGAAAAAAAATTTTTAAAACCCATACGCTTGCTGATAACATATTATCTAACAAATAATCCAAAGGGACATTGTCAATCACAATATTCATAAAGACCTCCAATTAAGTAAATTTCATCGTAATAACACTTTATCATGTTAACATAATAACGCGTTGTATACAAACAAATTTTACATAATTAAAGGCCTTTTATTTTTATTTTCTAGTTCTATATAATTATTGAATTAATGTTACATCTGAACCAAACCATTTTGTGGAGATTTCTCCTACTATTCCTTCTTCTTTAAGTTCAGAAAGTGCTTCCTCTACAGCTTTGCAAAGTTCGTATTCACCTTTACGAAAACCAATGGCATATTCCTCTGCAATTAAACTTTCATCTAGTATAATAAAGTCTTTCTTTGCTTCTTGTATCATATAATTTGCTGCTACAGAATCCATTAAAACAGCATCCGAGTTAGCTGTTTCAAGATCTAAAAGAGCTATCTCATATGTAGCAAAGGCATTAATCTCTCCTAAAGAATCTTTCAATTCTTTGTTTCCCTTTAAATTCAATGCATCTTCAGCAGAAGAACCACTTTGTAGTGCTAATCTTTTTCCTGCCATATCATCTAATGTCTCTATAGAACCATCATTTACCACAACTAAGGAAATGGTATTGCCTAGATAAGGTTTAGACATTGTTACTTGTGCTAGTCGCTCCTCATTAATAGAAAAACCATTCCATATACAGTCAATGTTTTTTGTATTAAGTTCCTGATCTTTAGCTGTCCAATCAATTGGTTGCAACACCAACTCAAGTCCAAGCTTTTCTGCAACAGCTTCTGCTAGGTCAATATCAAATCCAACAATATTATCCTCTTCATCTCTAAATCCCATTGGTGGAAAAGAGTCATCAAGACCTACTATAAACGTTTCTCTTTTTTTTATGTAGTTTAAAGATTGATCAGATTCATCCTTGTCTCCACTACATGCAACTAAGCTAACCATTAAAGCAATCAGTAATATTAAAGCTGAAATTTTTTTCATGTAAAATCCTCCTAAGTGATTTGCCCTATTAACACTTTACCATATTAGCACACAGAACTGTTTTATGCAATAAGAATAAAAAATAAAGCTTGGTCATCAGATGAGACCAAGCTTATAATTGAATTATGTTTTTTTATATACTGTTTTCTTCAGATTCTCCGTTCTTCCACCACCACTGGGAAAGAACTACAATAACACCTAGCATGCCTCCTAAGACTCCTGCAATAATAACATTCCTTCCATTGCTTGGGCTTGTCTTCTGGCTTGGGACAATTGGCTTAGAGGGTAATGATATACTAAGATTTGCAAGATTCACAGTATTAGTAGACAAGTCATCATAAGAATTACTTACATAATATTCTTCTAACAAATCTCTTGTAATATTTAATTCCTGTAGATTATCTTCTATGATTTTTAAAGAATTTTCTATACTATTAATAGACTGTTTGTCTTCAACTATATTACTTTCTATTGCAGTATAATTGGGATTTACTATTCTCTCTAAAACTATAAAGTCATTTACTGAACCTTGATTCTCCAACTCTTCTAATACGGCTTTTTGATTTATTGTTGCTGGTGTTTCAGCTAACAATTCTTCATTTTTCTCTAGTGAATTCTTTTTGGTCTCTAATGAAACTTTTAAAGTTTCTTGCTGAACACTATAACTATTAATATAATATTCTAGAGCACCCTCTATGGTAATTACATTTATAAATTCAGTGTAATTATCATACAAACTATCAGCAAGTTTTTTTGCATCTTCTGGGTCATTTGCCGAAACTTTCACAAGAAAAACGTTTTGAGTATTATTCTGATTATCTATGTCAATAGAAACCCTTTTTCTAATATCTTCAATAGTAATATCATCATATTCCATATCTTCAATAGTTCCTTTTAAAACATCGTTACTGGTAAGCATATTAAGATATTCTTCATTAGATCTAATAGGTAATGCGTAGCCTCCATATTTGGTATTGTAGGACTCTGGCATGTTTAATACCATTCGCATATCAACATGATATACTGGACTTATAAGAAAAAAACTGATTAGTCCCGTAATAATTGCAATTACTAAAGCCACACTAATAATCTGAAATTTTTTCTTCCAAAGTACTAAAACAAGTTCTCTTATATCTATTTCCTCTTGGTATAAATGTTCATCATTATCATACGTTTCCATAATTTCTCCTTGTAGGTTAAATATTCATTTTGTTATATAATGTAGAAAAAAATTATTCTTTTTCTAGTATAACATATTTATAATACTTTTCAACATGTTTCAGCGAAAAACTGCATATAATAATCCTTTAAATTAACTTTATTGACTCATATAAATTCTTCGAAAGGCAAGTGTCTAAACATGAAAAAAATTTTGTTAATTGGAACTGGAGGAACTATTGCTTCTAAAAGAACCTCTGATGGACTTGCTCCTAAGATGTCTTTAAATAAAATCCTCAGCTACTTACCTGAAACTTCTTCCCTGTGTCATACAGATACTGTACAGGTTTGTAATATTGACAGCACTAATGTCTCAGCAAAAATTTGGATAGATCTTGGAAAAACCATTATTGAAAATTATGATAATTATGATGGTTTTATTATATTACATGGTACTGATACAATGGCTTATACATCTGCCGCTTTATCATATATGATTCAAGATTCTCCAAAACCCATTGTTATAACAGGAGCACAAAGGCCAATTAATAAGGATTTTACCGATGCTAAAGCAAACCTTTTTGACAGCTTTTTATATGCTTCTTCCAAGAAAGCAAGTGGGGTTCAAATTGTGTTTAACGGTAAGATAATTCTAGGGACTAGGGCAAGAAAAACTTACTCAAAAAGCCTACAGGCTTTTTCTAGTATCAACTTTCCTTATCTAGGAATTATACAAGGTTGTCAAGTTATACAATTTATTAGTCAATCTACAGAAGCTTCACCAAAGTTTTATACTAAGCTTAATTCTAACATTGCTATATTTAAACTTATTCCAGGAATGAAGGAAGATTTGCTTGACTACATGCTTAGTAAAAATGATGCTGTAATTATAGAAAGTTATGGGGTTGGAGGTGTCCCATCAATGCCGGAATACAATTACTACAACATTATAAAGAAATGGAACAGCAGGGGCAAAACAATTGTTATGACTACTCAAGTGGCAAATGAAGGCAGTGATATGGCTGTATATACAGTTGGGCATAATCTAAAGAAAGATATTAATATACTAGAAGCTTATGATATGATTACTGAAGCTGTGGTATGCAAGTTAATGTGGATACTGGCTATTAGCAAGGACCCTAATGATGTCGAAAAAATGTTTTATAGGAAGATTGCCAATGACATATTGCATAAGGATTAAATTCATGTTGAAAAATGTGTTATAATTAGGAGGTAGTAATAATACTTTAGGAGGAACTCAATGAAAAAAAGTACAACTATTATTTTAGCTTTATTATGCTGTGTATTATGGGCAATTGTTTTTCCCATACTGAAATTATTGTATCTAGAATTAGACATGGTTGATAATAATGCAAAATTAACTTTAGCAGGTATGCGTTTTTTTGCGGCAGGTATTTTGGTCCTTATATATTATTTTATACTTTATAAGAAAGCACCAAAGATTAATTCATTAAAACTCTTTCGAAATCTTTCCATCTTAGGTGTTTTTCAAACAACATTGCTATATGCTTTCTTTTTTATAGGAACTTCTAATACTAGCGGGATTAAATCCTCTGTTCTATCTCAAAGTAGCATATTCTTTGTTTTGATTCTGGCCCATTTTCTATTAGCCAATGAAAAACTTAATATGAGAAAAACTGCTGCCTTGCTTCTTGGAATTATTGGTATGATTGTAATTAACATTAATAGCCTTGGTAGTTCGTCCGACTTATTAAGCTTTCAGTTTATAGGGGAAGGCTATCTTCTGATTAGTGGATTTTTTAGCGGTATCGGCACAATTATTGCCAAGAAAATGGGCAAGGACATTAATCCTGTTCTTTTAAATGGATGGCAGATGACAATTGGTGGTGGACTTTTGCTTATAATAGGCCTCTTTACTTATGGAAAGTTAATAAGCTTTCCCAGCTTTTATTCACTTGCCCTGTTCATAAGTCTTATATTAATATCTGCAGTTGCATTTACCCTGTGGTATCAGATACTTAAAAATGTTAAAGCCAGTGAAATTACCATATTTAAATTCTCTATACCAATAATCGGCGCCTTTACATCTGCACTGGTAATACCAGATGAAACAATGTCTATATTCACCTTTGTAGGCTTGATACTTGTATCTTTAGGTATTTATTATTCTAATAAAACAGAAAACACATAAAACAAAAAATGCCCTGAGCTTTTATGAGTCAGGGCTTTTTTTTATAATTAATATCTATCTATTGATTTTAAAATTGTTTACCAATGAATTCAAACTTGATGCCATCTCATTAAGCTTTGCTATATTATTAGTTATCTCTTGCACTGCGGATGACTGCTCCTCAGCTGTAGCTGATATTTCTTCTATGGCAGCAGAATTATCTTGAGTGGCGTCTGTAACATTACCAAGCATAACTAAGACTTCATCTTTTTTACTGTTTATCTCTTGGTTGTGATCTATGATTATCTTGACTTCATCAATAAGTACTTGTAATCCATCAGATATATTATATATAACCTTTTCTGTCTGATTAACAGTTTGATTAATCCTTTCAACTCCTACCCTATTCTTAGTAACGAATTCTACAGCCTCTTTTGACTGGGTCCTCATCTGATTTATCTTGTCTGTTATATCGTCGGTTGCTTCAGAGGTTTCACTAGCCAGCTTACGAATTTCTTCTGCCACTACTGAAAATCCTCTTCCTTCTTCACCTGCCCTAGTAGCCTCTATGCTGGCATTTAAGGCTAAAAGGTTTGTCTGATTAGCTACATCGGTAATTATTGTTGTGATTCCACTAATATCGTCTGAATGTTCATTGATTTTATGAATTATTTCTTCTAAAATAGCAGTATTATCATTATTTTCATTATTAGCATTTTTTAAATCATTTACTGAAGATAAACCCTTATCTTTTAGTTCTATATTCTTGTTCAGAGTCTGACCTATCTTCTCACTTACATCAGCTGTTTCTCTTATATTTTCTCCAAGTAGGTTCAACTTATGAACGCTATCTACAGTGTCTTTATGCTGTTCATCCGATTGATAAGCTATCTCTGTTATGGCACTTGCTACTTCTGTAGTAGCCTGGGATACAATTTCAGATGAAGAATTAAGTTCCTGTGCGTATGTAAATAGGTCTTCACTGGCGTTAATAACCATTCGAACAACAGCACTTAGATTTTCAACAAGACGATTAACCGAATCACCAAGAATTTTGGTTTCATCTTCTGCAGTAAAATCTATCTTATCTATAGTTAAATTTCCTTTAGCAACATCTCCAAGTGAACTTACTACTTTTTTAATTGGATTAGTTATCTTTTTTGTAAGTCCAATAACTAGTAGTAAAGATATAGCTAAGACTACTACAAATCCAATTGCATTATACAATAATATAATATCAGAACCCCGTGCTAACTCTGCATCATAGATAACTGCACTAACAACCCAGTCCCAATTGGGAAAATATTTGCTGTAGACGGATTTACTACCATTAACAAAACCCACTTCATCTTCTAAAGCATAATTCATTATCCCACCACCGGATTTGGCAAGAGTAATTAACTCCTCAACTACTTTTTTTCCTTCTTTGGATTTTAAATCAATTATGTTATCATCCATAAATGGATGATAAATAACTTGTCCCAGAGAGTCAACAATAAAATAATACCCTGACTCACCTAAATCAATGGTGTGTTTTCCATGTATGCTGTTTTCTGTAGCTGAGCTTATCGCATCAACTTCAGTTGTTGTAGCACTTGATACCTGGTCTACCTCTCCTTCAATTAACATTCCCATAGAAGCCAAGGAATTAGCTTTAGCCTGTTCACTGGATAACCAGTTCCCCTCATCTTGGGAATAATCATAATTACGATTAATCTCAACCATGGTAAATTCAATGGCATTTTTCAAAATAATATCATTTGAACGGGACAACTCATTCTTAGATATAAAATAATTCAATATAGAAAGCCCTAGTAGTGAAGTGATAATTATTATAGTTACTAAAAATCCGATTTTCTTATTAATACTATCTAGTCTAGTTTTTATCATGTGTTTAAAACGCTCCTGTCATTAAGTAGTCAATATGTTTGTCATATCATAATTTTATAATATATCTATATTATTTGTTATTGCTAGATTCCTAACATAACTTACTGCTTCTTTGTATTCTTGGTGGGTTGACAGATGTTCAACAAAAACTGTCATATCCTTACCTAGTCCTGCACACAATCTTAAAACATTAGCAAAGTCTATACTACCCTTACCTGGCATTGTTTCTTCAATAACACAAGAGTATGCATGCGCCATATTACAATCCTTTATATGGACGCTTTTAATGTAGGGCCCTAGTTTATCAAAACACTCTTTTATAAATTCATTCCTATAAACATAGCGCTTTGGACTATTAATCATGTTTGTATAATCCATGTGGACTGCAAAGGCAGGACGATCAATATCCTTGATTAGTTTCAGATAAGTATCTGGGGAATCTGGAATCATCCAGGGCATAGGCTCTAAAGTGTAAAATGTCTTCTTGGGTTTTACACTATCTATTATCTCACGTACAGAATCTACAATTAAATCATATGTTTCATCCAGATAATTTTCCTTATAAAAACCATCCCATACTTCTCCTTGAGCTCCTGCTACATTTACACAACAATTAGCCCCTAGTTCATCTGCAAGTGCCAGTTGCTCCTTAGAATATTCTAATGCTTCTTTTCTTACTTTGTCATTAGCAGATATAGGACTTGACCATATCCCTACTTCACCTATGGTTAGGTCGTTATCTTTAATACATTTCATATAATCATTTTTAACATCCTGAGCTGTGTCATAACTTACAGGAGCCAAAACTGTACTATAGTTCAAATCCTTTACTTGGGTCAGCCATTCATCAGGATTATTATATGGCTTAACAATTCCTCCGCCAATTCTCATCTTTAATCTCCCTTCT
>CAZPWO010000017.1:17687-26722 GCA_964590525.1 uncultured Herbinix sp.
TTAAAATCATTATAACTAGCTGATGCTGGTGAAAGTATACATGCAGTTCCAGCTGATGTAATATTCTGTGCTGTCTTTGTTGCAGCATATAAATCCGCCTCTAAAACAATCTTTATCTTCTTACCTATTAAATCCTTTTCCATAAGCATATTATATATCTTTTTACCCGATTCATACATAAGAATAACGTTAGATACTTTACTATTTATTAAATATTCTATTAATGGGGCATAATTAATTCCTCGATCCATCCCACCAATAATTATTGTGGAAACATTTTCAACACTGTCTATTGCACTAATAGTAGATTCAACGGTGGTTGATATTGAATCATCGTAATAATCTACTCCTTTTTTTCTTCCTATAAACTCCAGCCTGTGTCTTAGTGGAATATAGGTCTGAAGGGAATTAATGAAATCTTCATCTGAGATAGAAAAAGATCTGGAGATTTCATATACAAATGCACAGTTTTTCAGGTTATGTTTTCCCCTTAATAATATATTCCCTAACGATTCCAAGGAATCAAAGGGTAACTTTTTTGTGTTAATATAAAAAACCCGGGAAAGAAACTCTTTTTTATCCAAGGCTAGATTCTCATCACAAAAGAAAGAATCAAGGGGATGTTGGTGCAGAAATACATTTTTCTTGGCAGCTATGTATTTTTCAAAACTTCCATAATGATCAAGATGATCTTCAAAGAGATTAAGAAGGATTCCTATTGCTGGGGAATGATTACAATATTCAAGTTGATGGCAGGAAAGTTCTAGTATTACAATTGTTTTTTTCTCTATGTTTTTATATATATCAAACACAGGGGTTCCAATGTTCCCTGCAAATAAACATGATATATTGTTTTTATGCAAAACATGATATAAAAGAGATGAAACAGTACTCTTTCCTTTTGTTCCTGTTATACCTATAACTTGCCTATTATAGGCCTTTAGAAATACTTCTGTTTGGGATGTAATAGTACAGTTGTAATCATGAACACTTTTTGGTAAAACAATTCCAGGACTTTTAAATACCACATCATACAAGTTTATATTGTCTAAATAATCCTGACCAAAATAAACATCCGTGTCTCTTTCATCATAATCATCATGCTCTTTAATATCTGCTATAGCAATTTTTGAACATATCTTTAACTCTCTAAGTAATTTATATGTTGACTTCCCCTCTTTACCATAGCCTAATATTAAAACTTTTTTTTCTTCTAGAAGTTCTTTTAATACATCAATCAAGGTCATATTTCCTTTCATAACACTTTAGATTTTAATATATGGCAAAATGCTTTTGGAATAGAATTCTTATGATCAAAAGATGCTAAATAGCTCTGGATATCATATTTATCAACTTCATAAGATTCCTTATAATATTTTAAAAGATAAGGTAGAGGCTGATTGCCGCTTTTATATTGTCTTAAAAGCTCCTGTAATGCTGCATTGATTTCCCCACGGCTCCCTACACATTCAAATGGTTTCTCTGGTAAAATCCCAACCAATTTTTCAAAAGTTTCTTTTAGTTTTTCATCTTCTAATAAGTCTTTATTAAATATATTAATCATATCAGGTCGAGGAAGAAATGGAGATAGTATAATGTAAACAAATAAACATTTAGAACAGTCACCGCACCATATGTTTGATTTACTACCAACATTACAACTTCTAAAGATATCATGATATTCCTTATGCTTTGAAAACATTTCTCCTATTTTAAGCTCTGTTAAAGGTCTTAATAAACTAAAGTACTTCACTTTAGAATCAATATAGTCAGACTCATAATTAATAAAATCCAATTCAAACTCATAGCTTTTTGAATATTGATGGTTTATATCTGTTTCAAAAACTGTTGATTCATTAGCACTTGATTCATTTGATAAAGCAACAAATTCAATGCCATTTACATAAGCTGCTATCACTGATGAAAATGCAACCACTGCTGAAAATGGAGTATGCCCATTTAGAAAGCCTTGTTTATTAAGGTCTATCATGTTTTGATCTAAAGTCCTATTAGCAAATATTTGATTGTCTTTTCCTATCTTAGCTATATTAACAGAATCAATAGTCGCCTTCCTTGGATTAATAATATAGGAAAACCTTTCAGTATCATCACGTAAAATCTCAAGTGTAGTTATGGAATCCTTTCCACCACCAATGGGTATTAGAACCTTGGTTTTTCCTTTATTAATTAATTTTTCTTCTTTTTCTTCAACTTGGCTTAGTCTTTCTTTACCATCATCTAGATTAGATTTACTGAAAATCTCCATAAAATCATCATCAACAGATATTTCATTTAGATAAAAAAATTCTCCTAAGCCCTTTTTGTATAACTTTTTCCACCAAAGACTTTGGCTTTCAGAAAGTTTGCCACATTGTATATGAACATTTGGAGAACATGTTATCTTCCAATAGCTTATTAATTCAACTAAACCCAATGAAAAAATCAGTTTTTCAAGAATTTGATCTGATTCAACTTTCTTAAGATTACTTTTTGCAATTGACCATCTTGGTTTAAACTCAGCTAATCCTGTAATAGCAAATTGGTATTCTATATCTATTGTAGATTCTTTAATTGTAAAATTATATCCTTTGTAAATAAAGTCAGGATATTTCTTACGAAATGCTAAATATTTGTTATAATTGTTTGTTTTCAACTGTCATCACCTTATATATTTTATTTTTCTTCAATTGTATTTTAGAACATATATGTATTGATTGTCAATGTATAAGCCAGAGAATAAAAAAGCATAAGGGTTTAGTCATAGTTTAAACTAAGCCCTTATACTCTTTTTTTTCTTATACTAATGCATCTTCATTATATGTTGATTGCTTACTGCAACTTAAATTCTGAATATATATGCTCATATTCTTCAGTAACAGATGCTACATCAATATAGAAACTAGTGTTAGCAGCTACTTCATCTGAAATATTAAGCATTTCATTGTTTACAAATTCTTCTGGTAGAAATTCTTCAGCCGCCTTATTAGCTGTTACAAAATTCGTAATATCGGCGATTTCAGCTGCAACTTCTCCTTGTAAAAGGTAATTCATAAACTTATAAGCATTATCCTTATTAGGAGCATCTTTTGACATTACAATTGAGTCAATGAAGATAGGCATTCCCTCTTCTGGGAAAACTGGCTCTAAGCTTTCATCTGTTTCTTTTCCTTTAACAGCTTGATTAGAATACATAAAACCTACTACAGCCTCTCCATTTACTAAAGAATCCTCTGGAGTATTAGTCTCAAATCTCATTATATTATCACTTAATTCAAATAACTTGTCCTTAGCTTCTGCAAGCTTGTCTGGATCAGTTTCATTATACTCATATCCTAGGGATTTTAAAACAAAACCTATAACTTCTACAGACCAGTCAACTGTAACAACATTATCCTTTAGCTCTGGTTGCCACATGTCTTTATAGCTTGTAATAGGGTCTGCACCTAACTCTGCAACAGCTTCAGGGTTAACCAGTAGAAATGATATTGATACTGCATAAGGCATTGAATATTCATTAGTTTCATCATAATAGTTTCCTTGGTATACAGGATTGATATTTTTAAAGTTAGATAACTTATCCTTGTGGAAAGATTCAAGGCTTTCATTTGTTCTTAAAATATCTACCATATAATCTGTGACTACAGCTAAGTCATATTGATCAGGGTTGGCCTCCATCAAAGACTGCATCTCTTCATTAGATGATACTTCCTTATAATTAACCTTTATACCAGTTTCTTCTTCAAAGTCATTAATTACCTTACGGGGAATAAAATCAGCCCATGTCATAAGATTTATCTCTTTATTATCGTCACTATTAGCACAGCCCGCTAAAGCAAATATTAAAACTGCAGATAATAATAAACTTATTATTTTTTTCATTCTAGTATTTTTCATCTGTAATTCCTCCTTGAAATAATTAGTTAGTTACTTTTATATATTAGTTGTTTAGCTATTATACACTACTTTGTTTTTTTAACAAGTCTTTTATTAAAAACCTGACTTAGGCCAATTATCAAAAATGTACCAAGTAGAATTAAGGTAGATAGTGCATTTATCTTAGGTGTAACTCCTACTCGCATCATTGAGAAAATATGAACCGGTAGGGTTGTTGTTCTTGGACCTGACATGTATGTCGAAATTATAACATCATCTAAAGAAAGGGCCATTGCCAATAAAGAAGCTGTAATAATCGATGGCAAAACCAAAGGTATGATAATAGTTTTAATTATCTGCATGCTACTGGCACCAAGGTCTTTTGCTGCATCAAATATTGATCTATCAATCTCTTTAAGCCTTAATAAAACCATGATATAAACGTATGGTACACAAAAAAGTGAATGGGAAAGTACTAATGTTAATATTCCAAAAGGCATATTTAAAATATTGAAAAACAAAAGTAGGGAAACTCCCAAAGCAACCTCTGGTATTACTAATGGCAAAAGCATCATACCATTAATGGATTTTTCCATGCCTTTGGTCACATATGTTGAAATAACTGCTGCAGCAGTTCCTAATATTGCAGAAAAGATTGATGTTAAAATTGCTACTTGAATACTTACCTTTAAAGAATCTACAATAACTCTATCTTTAAGTAACTCTTTATACCAATCCAATGTAAAACCAGTCCATTGTGCTGTAGAAGGACTATTATTAAATGAATATAATATAACGCTAAGTATGGGAACATATAAAATTATAAAAAATAAGGATAGATAAAATGTTCGGAAACCGGTCTTATTTTTCATTATTAAAATCTCCTTTATGTGAAAATAACTTTGTGTGTTTATTCTGTTCTCTTCCTGCTACCCTTATTTATACCACTATAAATAAGTAGTACAATTACAACCATTCCTATCATACCTATAGAAAATGTTGCAGCAAGGGGCCAATTTCTTCCTCTTGTAACCAATGTATTGATCAAATTCCCCAAGAATATATTTCTACCTCCACCTAAAAGGTCAGATACAAAGAACATACCTAGGGATGGAATAAAAACCAGGGTAAATCCAGTAGCTATTCCTGGTAAAGTTAATGGTAGTGTTACCTTGAAGAAGGTCTTCACCTTACTGGCTCCCAAATCATAAGAGGCCTCAAGTAAAGACTTATCAAGCTTATCCACTGAATTATATATAGAAATAATCATAAATGGAATAAGCATATAAGATGTTCCTATTAAAACAGTAGAGAATTTATACATCATACTTAAAGGTTTTTCTATAATATTGAATTTCATAAGGACATTATTAATTATCCCCGTGTTTCCTAATAAAATCATCCAACCATATGTCCTAAGCAAACTTGAAATCCAAAAAGGAATTAAAATTAATATGATTGCTAATGACTTTTTCTTGGCCTCTAACTGAGCAATAAAATAAGCTACTGGATATCCAATTAATAACGTTGTTACAGCTGTTAAAAAAGCAAGTAAAAAAGAATTGGAAAACACTTTTAGATAAATAGGATCAAATAATCTCTTGTAATTATCTAAAGTAAATTCAAAAACAACATTACCCAGACTATCCCTAGAGGAAAAGCTTAGTATAATTACAAATATCATTGGTATTCCCACTAATAAAAGAATCCATGTAATAATAGGAATTGCAGGAGCATTCCGCTTAAACTTTTTCATTTGAACCCTCCGATTTCGGAAGAAGGACAGCGCCGGAATCCTCCCAGGTTACATAAACATTATCTCCAACATTATAATCACATTCATTACTTTGATATTCAATAATAGTTAATTCTTCTCCATCTACATTAACCCTAGTTCTTATCTGGGAACCAGCGTAATGGACAGAAACAACCTGTCCAAAAAGAGAGTTTTCTGCCTTTGTACAAGAGATTCTCATCTTATCCATATGAAAAGCTAGGATAACCTTTTCGCCTGATTTTCCACAATCAACAATATTCCTTGAACATCTTATCTTAATAACAGATGAAGCAAACTTAATCTCAGAAAAGTCCTTATGTTTCTTTATAACTTCAACTTCTTTTATATTCCTATCCCCTATAAAGGTAGCAACAAAAAGGTTTCTAGGATTGTTATATACATCCCTGGGGCTACCAACTTGTTGAATCTCTCCTTCATCCATAACAACAATACGGTCTGACATATTAAGAGCTTCGTCTTGATCATGGGTAACATAGACAAAAGTAGTATTTGTCTTCTTTTGAATTTCAGCTAGTTCTGTTTGCATATACTTTCTTAGCTTTAAATCCAAGGCCCCTAAGGGTTCATCTAAAAGCAGAATATCCGGCTCATTTATTAAAGCTCTTGCAATAGCAATTCTCTGCCTCTGACCACCAGATAGCTGATTAGGTAGTCTTTCTTCATATCCAGTCATCTGTACTAGTTCTAAAACTTCAGATACTTTTATTTTAAGCTCATCATTACTTATAGATTTCTTGATTCGTGGTCCATATGCAACATTATCATAAATATTCATATGTGGAAATAAGGCGTAATTTTGAAAAACAGTATTAACATTTCTCTTGTTTGGCTCCAATTCCTTTATAGATTTTCCATTTAATAATATATCTCCCGAATCTATACTCTCCAAGCCTGCTATGCACCGTAAAATAGTGGTTTTACCGCAACCTGACGGACCAAGAAGAGTCAAAAACTCTCCATCATTAATCTCTAAAGAGATATCCTTTAGAATATGGTTTTTTCCAAAAAACTTATTAACATTATTTAATTTAAGTAATTGCTTATTCATATTTCATTCCTCGCAAATTCAAAATATATCTTATGTTGTTTTATACATCTATATATTATACTACATTCATATTTTTTTGTCCAAAAAAATATAAATGTAGCTATAATAAAATTAGAGGTAGCTGAACAAGTCAGACTACCTCTAAAACTATTGTTTTATTAGTTTTCATTATATTTGCCATAGTACCTGCCGTAATATCCTCTTTTGTCGTACTCAGCTTTATTAAGGACAGTTCCAATCAATTTAGTACCTGTTTTCCTTAATTGCTGTATCATCTTTCTGGCAAATTTATAAGAAATTGTATTTGCTTCAATTACAATAACCATACCATCACATACTTTTGATATAACTGCTGGGTCAATAACGCTAGCAATTGGTGGAGTATCAATAAATATGTAATCATACCCATCACTTACACTGTCTATAAAGTCAGCAAACTTCCTGCTTCCCAGTAGTTCCGAGGGATTCGGTGGCATTGGGCCTGCAAAAACCAAATTTAGATTGTCAATATCTGAGCTATGTATTATATCCTTTTCTTCTTTTTGACCTGATAGATAGTGAGATAATCCTCCTACTGGCTTACTTAGTTTAAATCGGCCTAATAATACTGATTTTCTAAGATCTCCATCTATAAACAATACTTTCTTATCTGCCCCTGCCATGGATGCAGCCAAGTTCATGGTAACACTACTTTTACCTTCCCCTGGAATACAACTTGTTATTCCTATAACCTTAATATCGTCACTGGTAAATTGCAAATTACTTCTTAGCCTATTATAGGCTTCTTTTTCAACATAATCTAATTTAATATAATCTTTCAGTGATATAGTTGCCATAAGCCACTTCCTTTCCGATACCATCCCTGTTTTAATTATTCGCTCCTCTTAGGGATAATTGTCAATACAGTTATACCAAGATGTTTTTCAATATCATCTGTTGTTTTTATATTATCATCTAGCATATATCTTATAAATACTATAAAGACCATAAGAAAACCACCTAATACAATTCCTATGAAAGTATTCATCATAACATTAGGTGATGATGGGTTTGTGGGAATATTAGCTTCTTCTACAATATTAACATGATTAATCCCCATAACACGTTTTATCTGCTCCGCCGCAGCGTCTCTAATCTCATCTGTAATCAACTTTGCTGTATTCGGATTGCTATTTTCAACTGTTATGGTTAGCACTCTTGTGTTGTTAGGATTCTCCACTGTAATCCTATCTGCCAGTGCACTTGCCGTCATTGTCAAATTAATACTATCAATAACCGACTGGGTAACTGGTCGACTTTTTATTAATGTCATAAAGTCATTGGTTAGTTGTGAACCTAATTGTAAATCAGAATAAGATATAGAGGCATCCTCTTCTTTATTCATAACATATATTTGTGTTGAAGATTTATACATAGGGGTTATCCCATATCTACTAATAAGAAATGCAAGGACACCAAATACAATTCCACCAAGTATAATTAACCACATCCTACTAATTAACAAGGATATTATTTCCTTTAAATCCATTTCTACATCATCTTCTATGTATTCATCTGAAATCTCTGAATATACCATAGTTAATACACCTTCTCCCTTTTTTATAAATTAGTTGTTTAATCATAAATCTTATTAATAATTTTCTGAGGATTATTAATTAATAAATCTTTTGTATAATCTTCCCCGTATTTTTCACTTATAAAATTTGCACATTTTTTTATAAGTGGGGGCCTTGTTGAATTATTATGAGCATCTGTTGATACGTAATGAACCAATCTGTTTTTTAACAACTTTCTAGATATTTTCTTTTGCTTACGGAATGTCCTCTCAACAATACTAGAAGCATTAACCTGAATATGGGCACCTAATTCAATAAGTTCTCTGACCTCCTTAAGAGAATCTGATATAAATTTGTATCTTTCCCCGTGAGCTAATATAGGTATAAATCCTTCCATTCTTAATTTATAAATAGAATTCTTAACATATTTATAATCAGACATTGGGTGAAATTCAATTAAAACATAACGAGAGCCAGCCATAGTTGGCAATTGATTAGCAACTAGGCTTTCTAGACAAGTTTCACTATAATAAATTTCACAACCTATGTATAAAAGTAAATCCAATTCTTCTTTTCTGAGTATATTATTAAATTTATCTATAGTTTTTTTCACCTTTATAGTAAAGTCTTTAGATAATCCACTTTTATAATGTGGGGTTACAATAATAGATTTAAATCCTTGACTTGTAGCACTTTTTAACATATCTACACTTTCTTCTATGCTTTTGGAACCATCATCTAAGCCTGGTAAAATATGCGA
>CAZPWO010000018.1:0-25794 GCA_964590525.1 uncultured Herbinix sp.
CTGTGTTAGGGACGCAGAGGTCGCAAGTTCAAATCTTGTCGCCTCGATTTTTTTACCAAAAACTACATGGTGAAATAAGTCAATGTAATCTTGAAAAAAGACTTATAAAATGTTATTATTATCGTGTAATCTAATTGTTATTCATTGACATAATAATATTATAATGTAAACCTATGGATGGATTATCTTGGGGGTGATATAAGTGAGGGAGTTACTTAAATTAAAACGCATATATCTTTTGGTACTATTGCCAATTTCCTTGATTCTAATACTTATCTCAAGAAATAGCATTTACTTTGCTGAAAGGATTTTTGCAAATCATATTTACAAATGGTTATCACAATTAATATCAATAATAACTGGTATCTTTCCATTTTCTCTAGCAGAGCTTATAATTATAGCTTTTCCAATAGTAATTCTACTGTACCTAATTCGTTTTATATATAATATAATAAAAGATAAAGAAAAGCGTTTATACAACTTTGGGAAAGTGCTTTTAAATATATTATCTACCTTAAGTCTATTGGTCTTTCTTTTTACAATATTAGCAGGCATAAATTATTATCGTTATTCATTCACTTATTATGCTGATCTTGAAGTTCAAGAATCTTCGGTTGAGGAATTATACGCCTTAACAGAAGTCCTAGCTCAACAAGCTAATGATATGAGGGAGAAGATTCCAATGACAGATGAGGAAGGAGCATTTAAGTTGTCCATGACTGTATTTGAGCTGGCTAAAGAAGCAGACAAGGCCATGGGTCAACTATCTAAGGAATATCCTGTACTTGCTGGGTTTTATGCAGCCCCTAAACCCATTATGCTTTCACCCCTAATGTCCTATACAGAAATCACAGGGATTTTCATACCATTTACCATGGAAGCTAACGTAAATATTCATATTCCAGACTACTCTATTCCATACACAATGCTCCATGAGTTAGCCCACTTAAGAGGTTTTATGAGAGAAGATGAAGCTAATTATATTGCATACCTTGCAGGAATGAGTTCCCAAAGCTTGGAGCTTCAATATAGTAGTACCATGTTAGCCCTAGTTACTTCAGGAAATGCTTTGTATCGACAAAGCCCAGATTTATATTTTGAAATAAGGCAGGAGTATTCAGCAGGAGTGGAAAAAGACTTTAGAACAAATTCACAATATTGGGCAAAATATAATGACACTGTTGTAAGTGCAGTTTCAAGCAAGGTGAATGATACATATCTAAAAGCCAATGCCCAAGAAGATGGAGTGAAGAGCTACGGAAGGATGCTAGACCTGTTACTGGCTAAATTTAGACAAGAAGAAAATATATAAAAAATATAAAAAGAAATATAAGAAGAAAACACATGGTGAGCAGAAATTCCCTATGTGTTTTCTTTTATTGCCAGCGAAAATATCTCGAAAATGAAATAATAGTTGAAATCTTACCGACTTATGTTATAATTGTTAACAAGTTATTAAATAAATTCAACAAATAAGAATAAGATTGTAATATCTATTAAGGAGATAAGATGAAAACAAATAAGAAGGTAATTATCAAGTTGTTGATAGGAATATATGTGCTGATGTTATTTGCTAGCATTAGTAAAGAAGCTGCGTATGCTTCTGATTTAGGCCTATTTACACAGGAAGAACAACCTACTAATTATATAGTTAGCTTAGCAATGAAAAGTGTGATGGAGGAAGAATCAAAAGAAGAAACTGAAATAGAAAGTCATAATCTAGTAGAAGAAAAGCTGGTAGAAAAGAAACAAGAAGAAAAAAAGAAGGACAAGCCTAAGGATAAGCCCAAGGCAAAAAAGAAGAAAGCTGCATATACAGAAAAGGAACTAAGGCTTTTATCTAGTCTTGTTTATTCAGAAGCAGGAAATCAATCCTATGAAGGAATGAAGGCAGTTGCTAACGTTGTTATAAATAGAGCAAAAAGTGATATCTACTGGCATGTAGATACTATAGAAGAAGTTATCTATGATAACAAATGGGCTGTTCAATTCAGTGTAACGAAAGCAAGGAAATCAGGAAAGAGCATACTAGATGATGCACTTAAGGGGTACGACACAGGAGTATTCTCCAGATCCAAGAATCAAAAGGCAGAGCAAAAAGCCATGGAAAGGGCAACAAAAGCCGCCAAAGATGCTCTAGAAGGCAGCAATAATATAGGTAAGTACACCTGCTTTAGAGTTAATAATAATGGTGCATCCACCATTAAAAAGAAATACTCCAACTACAAAGTAATTGGAGACCACATATTCTACAGAACAAAATAAAGATTTAGTTCAGTAACATTGTGCCAAAAGCCCTTGAGGATTGCTATAGGTGGCTTGGGGACTGCGTATTAATTTGTCTTGCCTTACCATCCGCGTTTTTTGCAATAATCAAAGTCTTAAACTAGGAATAATAAAATATAGCTTTTTTGCAACTAAGCGGGAGCGGGTTGCAAAAAAGCTATATTTTATTATTCCGTACCACAGTAAAGGAGGAAGACAGGGAGCAGTTTTTTAGCTGCTACCGACCATTAAACTATAATCCTGTTGCAAAAACTGCTCCCTGTCTTCCGGACACCCCTATTAGCCCTGTTTTTATTTCGTGCTTTTATCTTCCTTGTAATTGTGGTATTATATAACATAGGTAAAAATTAATCAGCAAGCAGAATTAATAATATAAGCATTTGACTATAGAAAGCCAAAGCATGATTATATATTAGTATAGAATATTAGGAGGTATTTCATGAGTAACACAGACAAATCTAATGAAACAAGTGGAAATGAAGTTGTATCAAGACATTTTATTGAACAGATTATAGAAAAGGATCTAGAAGAAGGTAAGGTGAAAAAAGTTGTTACAAGGTTTCCTCCAGAACCTAATGGATATCTTCATATTGGACATGCCAAATCTATTTTATTAAATTATGGTATGGCTAAAAAGTATGGCGGTAGATTTAGCTTAAGATTTGATGATACAAATCCTTTAAAAGAAAAGACTGAGTACGTAGATTCCATTATAGAGGATGTTAAATGGATTGGTGGAGACTTTGAGGACCGTATATTTTTTGCATCTGATTATTTTGAAGCAATGTATGAAGCGGCAGTTAAACTGATTAAAAAAGGTAAAGCATTTGTCTGTGAGTTGACAGCAGATGAAATTAGAGAATATCGAGGTACCTTGACAGAAGTAGGGAAGAACAGCCCATATAGAGAGCGAGACATAGAAGAAAGCTTAAAACTTTTCGAAGGAATGAAGGATGGTAAATATCCAGATGGCTGTAAAGTACTCAGGGCAAAGATAGATATGACTTCTCCTAACATGAATATGAGAGATCCTGTTATATATAGAATTGCAAAAACCACCCATCACAATACAGGTGATGAATGGTGTATTTACCCTATGTATGATTTTGCTCATCCTATAGAAGATGCTATTGAAGGAATCACCCATTCTCTTTGTACATTAGAGTTTGAAGACCATAGACCCTTGTATGATTGGGTTATTGATGAGTTGGAATACGAGAATGGACCTCAGCAGATTGAGTTTGCAAAATTGAATTTAACCAATGTTATTATGGGTAAAAGATATATAAAGAAATTAGTTGATGATGGAATTGTAGATGGCTGGGATGATCCTAGACTGGTTACTATTAGTGGCATAAGAAGAAGAGGGTTTACACCTGAATCTATTGAAATGTTCATGGAACTTGTTGGGATTTCTAAAAACAACAGCTCTGTTGACTATGCAATGTTAGAGTATTGTATAAGAGAAGACTTGAAGATGAAGGCTCCTAGAATTATGGCTGTAATGGATCCGATTAAACTAGTTATAACTAATTATCCAGAAGATCAGGTGGAATATCTTGAGTCCCCTAATAACCCGGAAAACAAAGAAATGGGCACAAGGAAGATACCGTTTAGCAAGTATCTTTATATAGAAAGAGAGGACTTTATGATAGAGCCTCCTAAAAAGTACTTCCGCCTATTTCCAGGGAATGAAGTTAGACTGATGAATGCTTATTTTGTTAAATGTAATGAGTACTTTACAGATGAAGATGGCAATGTTACAGAGGTCCATTGTACCTATGATCCAGAGACAAAAAGTGGGTCTGGCTTTAACGAAAGAAAAGTAAAAGGTACCATTCACTGGGTGTCTACAAGTACTGCTAAGAAGTTTCAGGCAAGATTATATGAAAACATCGTGGATGAAGAAAAAGGTGCCTACAACGAAGATGGAGGGCTTAATCTTAATCCCAATTCATTAACAATTTTAGAAAATTGTTATATAGAACCTAGTGCAACAGAAGATAATTCTCCAATAAGATTTCAATTTATAAGAAAGGGCTTTTTCTGTCTAGATTCAAAAGATAGTACAAAAGATAATCCTGTATATAACAGAATTGTCTCTTTAAAAAGTTCTTATAGACCAAATATAAAGAAATAATTAAAAAGTCACCTAAGAGAAGACCTAAGAAACCAGCTAAGAAAGGAGAATCCCAAATGGCAAATTTGTTCTCTGGACTAGATAAATTTGGGCTTGGAAAACTATCAAAGTTAGATGTTTATGAAGAAGAAAAAAAGGATGAAAAGAAAAAAGAGGCTAGAAAAACCCCTGAATTAATAGAAGAAGATGTTATATTTGATAAGACCTTTTCATGCTCAGTTTGCTACAAAGAATTCAAGTCAAAGGCAATAAAAGCAGGTAGGATTAAATTAGATAGTATGGATACTGATTTAAGACCAAAATACCAATTAGTTGACCCTTTGAAATATGATGCAATAGTCTGTCCACATTGTGGTTATGCAGCCTTAAATAGATTTTTTAAATATGTTTCACCTACTCAGGGAAAGTTAATAAAAAAGAATATTTCAAATTCATTTAGTGGTTTAAGTGTAGAAGAGGGCGCATATAGTTATGATTATGCTATTGTAAGACATAAGCTTGCTCTAGCAAACTCTATTGTTAAGAAATCTAAAACATCAGAAAGAGCATATACATGTCTTAAAACAGCATGGGTAATACGGGGTAAGCGAGAAGAATTGCCTAAGGATAACCAGAATTACAAGAAACAAGTTAAAGATTTATTTAAAGAAGAGATGGGTTTTATATCAAATGCTTATGAAGGTTTTAAAGAAGCTTACAGTACAGAAGCATTTCCAATGTGTGGTATGGACCAGAATACTGTAACCTTGTTAGTGGCTGAACTTGCTAGAAAAGTTGGAGAAAAAGAAGAAGCAGGTAGGTGGATTTCACAGATTCTAATATCTAGAGATGCTAATGAAAGAATTAAGGAAAGAGCAAGGGATATTAAAGACCTGATCCAAGAAGATAAGTAGTCTATCCTAGTGAAGGAAGGCGGTAGGTGAATTGAAAGAAAAATTATATACAATACCAGTAAATGAGGCTTTTGAGGTTGAGGATGAATGTCCTATATGTTTTATGGTAGAAAGCCTTGAAGGGAATGCAATGGATTTTGTTATGGGGCCTAGTTATATGGAAGATGATGTTAGGGGAGAAACTTCACGTTTGGGATTTTGCCAAAAGCATGTAATGAAATTATATGGCAATCAAAACAGATTAGGCCTTGCACTTATTATGCAAAGCCATATGAAAAAGGTCATTAAAGAAGTTGAAAAAAGTGGAGGGATTGTGTCTAAGCTAACAAGGCCTTCATTATTTAAGAAAAATAATGAAAGCAGAGAGACTTCTTATATCTCTAAAGTACAATCATCATGCTATATTTGTAGTAAAGTAGATGGGACGTTTGAAAGATATATTGATACATTATTCCACCTTTATCGCCGTGAAGATGAATTTAGAAAAATGTTTAATTCATGTAAAGGTTTTTGCACCGACCACTATAAACTTTTATCTGATAAATCATCAGAATATCTAAGTGGTTCCCAACTAGATGGTTTTAGCAAGAGATTGAATAGCCTATATATAGATAATATGAAAAGAGTTATAGATGACCTTGAGTGGTTTATTGACAAGTTTGATTATCGATACGCTGATGAACCTTGGGGGGACTCCAAAGATGCACTTCAAAGGGCGCTTCGTAAAATGAACAGTACAAATATAGAATAAATATGGTATATTGATAAAGAAATGCAATATACTATATAAGCATAATATGAAAGTTATTATCAAAAAGGTAATAACTTTTCTTTTTGGAGAAAGCAACATAAGAATTAATTTCAAAAAGTGAGTATAATTGAGAGAACAAGAGAAAAGTGGAGAAACAATTAGAAATATACGGGCTTAATCGATTATTAGCGAAGAAGTGGATTTGCATAATCGGAGTAATTTTACTAATATGTATTCTATCAGTTAGCACTCATCTAGTGAGAGTGCTAGTAATTAAAAAAACACTATATTTGAAAATTAAAAGGAGGAATATGTTATGAAATTAATACCATTAGGAGACAAAGTAGTTTTAAAGCAATTGATTGCTGAAGAAACAACCAAATCTGGAATTGTTTTACCGGGGCAGGCTAAAGAGAAGCCACAGCAGGCAGAAGTTATTGCAGTTGGTCCAGGTGGAATGGTTGATGGGAAAGAAGTTGTTATGCAGGTTAAAGTGGGAGACAAGGTAATCTTTTCTAAATATGCAGGAACAGAAGTGGAACTTGAAGATGAAGAACTTATTATCGTTAAACAAAGTGATATTGTTGCGGTTATAGAAGATTAATTATAAGGAGAGATAAATTATGGCTAAAGAAATTAAACATAGTGCAGATGCTCGCGCAGCATTGGAGATCGGTGTTAATAAGTTAGCTAACACTGTAAAAGTAACCCTAGGACCTAAGGGTAGAAATGTAGTTCTTGACAAATCTTATGGTACACCATTAATTACTAACGATGGTGTAACTATTGCTAAAGAAATAGATTTAGAAGATCCATTTGAGAATATGGGAGCTCAACTTCTTAAGGAAGTTGCAACTAAGACAAATGATGTTGCTGGTGACGGTACAACAACTGCCACAGTACTAGCTCAGGCTATGGTAAGTGAGGGAATGAAAAATCTTGCAGCTGGAGCAAATCCTGTTCTTTTAAGAAGAGGAATGCAGAAGGCTACAGACGTTGCAGTAGAATCAATTGTTGGTATGAGTTCTGCTATAACAGGTAAGGATCAAATAGCTAGAGTAGCTGCTATTTCTGCTGAAGATGATACTGTAGGTGAATTAGTTGCTGATGCTATGGAAAAGGTAACCAGTGATGGTGTTATTACTATAGAAGAGTCTAGAACTATGAAGACAGAACTAGAACTTGTAGAAGGTATGCAGTTTGATCGTGGATATGTATCTGCTTATATGTGTACAGATATGGAAAAGATGGAAGCTAATCTGGAAGATCCATATATCTTAATTACAGACAAGAAGATTACTAACATTCAAGAAATACTACCTCTACTAGAGGAAGTTGTGCAAGCAGGTCAACAGTTATTTATAATTGCTGAAGATGTAGAAGGTGAAGCCCTTACTACACTTGTTCTTAATAAATTAAGGGGAACATTTAATGTTGCTGCTGTTAAGGCTCCAGGTTATGGAGATAGAAGAAAAGAAATGCTGCAGGACATTGCTATTTTAACAGGTGGTACAGTAATTTCTGAAGAATTAGGTCTAGAGCTTAAAGAAACTACACTTGAACAACTAGGACGGGCAAAATCAGTTAAAGTAGAAAAAGAAAATACTATAATAGTTGATGGTGCTGGGGACAAAGCTGAAATTGATGCTAGAGTTAATCAGCTTAAATCACAGATTGAAGAGACTACATCTGAATTTGATCGTGAAAAGTTACAAGAAAGACTTGCAAAATTAGCAGGTGGGGTTGCAGTAATTAGTGTTGGTGCAGCTACAGAAACAGAGATGAAAGAGAGAAAACTTCGCATGGAAGATGCTTTAGCAGCTACTAAAGCAGCGGTAGAAGAAGGGGTTGTAGCAGGTGGTGGATCTGTATTTATAGATGCATCCAGTGATGTTGCTAAGCTTGCTGAAACACTTACTGGTGATGAGAAGACTGGTGCCAACATTATATTGAAGGCATTAGAAGCTCCACTATACTCAATAGTTACCAATGCTGGACTAGAAGGTTCAGTAATAATTAATAAAGTTAAAGAAAGCGAAAAAGGAATTGGTTTTGATGCTCTTAATGAAGAGTATGTAGATATGGTTGCTAAAGGTATCTTAGATCCTACAAAGGTAGCTCGTAGTGCTCTACAGAATGCAACAAGTATATCATCTACTTTATTAACTACAGAGGCAGTTGTTGTTGATATTGCAACAGAAGATCCAGTTCAAGGAATGCCAGCTGGAATGGGAATGTAATAAAGCATTAAGGACAAAACAGGGTATCCAATTGTGCAAGCTATGGATACCCTGTCTTGCTTTAATTTCCCAATAATATAAAGGGAATCTTGACAAGTGTACTAAAAGAAGCTATACTCATCAAGGTACAAACTAGTACAAAACTTCATATTAATATTTAAATTTTAAGCTAGGGGAGCACTTATGCTGAGAAGTGTATTTTATATACACTGACCCTCACTACTTGATCCGGGTAATACCGGCGGAAGGAAGCAATTCCAAAGTGGTCCCTCCTTAGCAAAAAGGAGGATTTTTTATGTTTCAAAAAGTTTTTGATTTTTTTATTATCACTATTAATGATGAGTGGGGTATTAATTATGTCCCTACTACTGCAGGGAAGATAGGATTGTTTTTACTGATTGTTATATTATTTCTATCAATAGCTTCTTTTAGCGGAAGGAATATGAAAATCAAGGTAAAGCAATTGGTTTTTGCAGCAATGGCTATGACTCTTGCAGTAATAACCTCATTTATTAAATTTTCATCTTTGCCTAACGGAGGTTCAATAACCCTATTTAGTATGTTTTTCATCTGCTTTGTAGGCTATCTATATGGACCAAAGATTGGATTACTAACAGGCATTGCCTATGGCTCCCTAGATCTTATCCTTGGGCCATTTGTTATAGGGCCTATCCAGTTAATAATTGATTATCCCCTTGCATTTGGAGTATTAGGTTTATCGGGTTTTTTCTCAAAATCTAAAGATGGGGCTGTAAAAGGTTATATATTAGGTGTATTTGGCAGATACATATGTCATGTTATTTCTGGAGCAATATATTTTGCAGGGGCTGCAGATGGGCAGAATGTAGTGGTTTATTCCCTAATATATAACGCCACTTACATTGTACCTGAGGCTATTGCCACGGTAATAGTACTATATATACCTCAGGTGAAGAATGCACTATCTCAAGTTAGAAAGATGGCAAATGAAGCTTAAAACTTATTCTGCTATTCTTGTTACTGCAACATAAATACCAGATATACGGTACCAAGTTGGCATATCAACTATACCTGAGACAGGCATATTGAATGTTCTTTGGAATACCTCAACTGCATTAGCAGTTTGAGGGCCAAAGATGCCGTCTTCAGCTATTGTAGGGATTGCAGTATAAACCTGTGAAATCACATTAAGTTGTTCTTGGATTATTCTAACGCTGGGACCACTAGAACCTATAGTAAGGTTTTCACCAGGCCAAGAAACAGGTACTCCAGAGACTTCATTAGCTGTATTAATGAATATAGACTGGCCATAGTATTGTCGTAGGATTTCAATTGCGGAATATCCTTGATCTCCTAAGTCTTTAGAGCCCCATTGACTCAACCAATTGGGACAGGTTACCCTATTTCCGTCACAATACTGGGTTAAAATTGGCTGGATTACATTAGGGCGTGAAAGATAATTCACAAAGATCTCATCAACAATTAATCCAATATTAGTAAAAATATTTCTACCAGAAACCCATTTTTGGTCAAATGCAGTAGATGAGGTTATTGTAAAATTATAACCTTGATTTCTGTACCATTCAGTAAAGACTCTATTTAAGGTAAAAGATAATATTGCTAGTACATTTGCCTGTATGGTAGATTCAGGCCAGGTAGAATAAATCTCGCTTGAGGCCACATTCTTTATATAATCCCTAAAACGAATATAGTAATTACTTGCAGCTGTATCTGTAGGGGGACCGTCATGGACAATGACAAATTCAGGTATAACCACTTCTGTTAATACGATTTCACCTGTTTCATCAACGGACTTTATCTCTGATTCAGCAATTTTAGGTGGAAAGTTCCCAAACAAAGTATGTGGAGGTATTACATAAAGTCTATCATCTGTTTCATTTAGAATAATCTCTTGTAGGGCTGTTACCCCAGATAAAAGTTGTGCATTATTTACATTGACTGGGGTGAAACCAGGAGCAGCAACATTAATATTATATTCAGCGTAAGGTTGCTCTTGGGAAGGTTCTAAGCTGTAATCAATGGGAGGGGTTGCCAGTTCAATCACAGGTGTCTGTCCATTAATATCTGTTCTAACTTCTTCTATAGTCTGACTAGGTAAGCTTGGTGATGAGATCCTAACAATGGCATTTTCAATTGGTGCAAAACTATTTGTAGTGCTTTGAACAATAAGCCTACCCAGATTCTGTCTTCCAAGCTGGGTAGGAAACATTCTTATATTGTTAGGAGAGTTTATGACTCTTTTTTCATTAGGGAAATACCAACTATTCATGGGTTTACCTCGTTGTTTATTATTAATTTATGGTAATAATAAAAAAATGTTACAAAAAAGGTTACAAAAAAAGAGGCTATAGAAATATAATTACTATATCTCTATGCCCCTTTGATTATTGATTAACCAGAAATTAGCTTCTACCTATTAGATGCATTCTGAGCAATAACTTTATTCCGCATCTCACGGAGTTCATCGAGGTTGTCGAATCTTTCATTGAGAAATTTATCAAGTCTATTAATTAAGGCATTGCTGCTGGACTTGGTATTTGAGGAATTGTTCTTTGCTTCATTTCCAAAGAATTCTCCTAAGGCAACAGTTAGTTCGTCTAATGGCAACAGTTCAACTTCAGGATGTTCATCAAAATAAGCTTTAACTTCTGATGGGTAATCCGTCACAATAAGGCTGCATGTTGCAAATTTACGGTAACCATTGTAGCTTAGGGCATCTATCTCAGCAAACAAGTAAGTAAAACCTAATTGTCTTGCTGTGATCCGTCCTCCCGTACTTAGGGAAGCAATAGAGGAATCGTAGCTAGAAAATTTAGCGTCCTCTACTGTGTTACTAGGTTTCATTATGACTCTTAGTTGACTTACATCTTCAGGACCAAGTATAATTCTTGAACGAGTCATTGTAACACTGAATGCAGGTGGGCCTACTGTAACATTACATGTCAGATCAACTGTTTGTGACCCATCTCTGACAGTTACTGTTATAGTAGTAGTTCCAACATTATTGGCTGTAATTAAGCCATCGCTGTTAACAGAAGCAATTTCCGAGTTATCAGATTTATAGCTGACCTTGGCTGTGCTGTTAAGATTATAAACTTTTAAAGTAAAAGTTTTACCCCTAACAATTGGTACACTACTAATGTTAAGGCGGGAATCGCTAGCAACATACCTTTCAGTACTAGATGCCTGGGCAACTTCAACATTTGTACCATTAATGTTTGGCAGACAAATAGTAAATAAAAGAGACAAGCCTAAGACTGTGAAGATTTTAACTAGTTTGTTCTTCATATTCTTTCCTCCGATAATTGGAAATTCCTAATGTCACATCCTATCTAATTATAATATAACAATAACATTTGTCAGAAAGGTGTCATTATGCATAATCTTAGAGGAATGCAAATGATAAAACGATTAAAGAATTAGAAAAACTTAACAAAAAAATTTTTCTACTTGTTTTAAAAGCTCCTCTTGCTTATAATAATTATATAAAGTATATATTAAGCGAAATTAACAATTTAGTTTCACGTGGATAAAAGGGGAAAATTTCGTGTTATACTTAAGAAGATGGGAAAAGAACTCATAAGGAGGGTTTATACTATGCAGCATATATTAATAGCTGATGACAACAGAGATATTACAGACGTTTTATCAACATACTCCAGGATGGAAGGGTTTGAACCTATTGTAGCCAGTGATGGTGCGGAAGCTATAGAATTATTTAATGAACATAATCCGGATGTTGTATTATTGGATGTAATGATGCCTAAGGAAGATGGATATGAAGTCTGTCGTAAGATTAGAAGTAAGTCTAATGTACCAGTGATATTAATAACGGCAAGGGGAGAGGACTTTGACAAAATCATGGGACTTGATATTGGTGCAGATGATTATATTGTAAAGCCTTTTAGCCCTAGGGAGGTTATGGCAAGGGTAAGGGCAGTACTAAGAAGAATGGCTAATAAGAACAAAAGCGCATCAGATAATGTAATTGAGATTGATAATCTAGAGATAAATCTTGATGAATACAGTCTTACTATTGACGATAATAAAGTTCAGATGACAAAGAAAGAAATTGAGACCATGTGGACACTGGCAAGTAATCCTAATAAGGTATTTACTAGAGACAACTTACTAGACAGCTTGTGGGGATATGATTATTATGGAGATAGTAGAACAGTGGATTCACATATCAAAAGATTACGTTCTAAAATAGATGTTTACGAACATCCTAGCTGGTCTATAAAAACCATATGGGGTGTTGGATACAAATTTGAGATTGAAGAGGAATAACTATGGTTAAGGAAAACAAGGTAAGAATTTATAATCGCTTGTTTTTTAAACTCTATTTGAATTATGCTATAATGCTTTTTATTACAGCACTTTTAATAGGTTTGATTTTTATTCGTTTATACGAGGATTCAATTGTTAAAACCTACCAAGACCAATTGCAAACTCAGGCGGAAAACATCTCAGAACGTATGAGTCAATTTATAATAAGTGGGCAATACGCAGAAGCCCTTGATTATGTATATTACTCTAAAGATATTTCAGGATCAGAGGATATATGGACTATTCCTAATCCTGAGGCAATGATGCCCATGAGTAGATCTATGGCCACAAATACATATAGTGAGATTGCATCAACTGGGGAAATCTCAGAATATGAAAAATTACTAAAAAGTGCATTTGACGGTGAAGCAATGATAAGAAGTGGCTACGATAAGATATATGAAGCGGAGACAGTTACAGTTGCTCAGCCTGTTTATGGAATAAACCGAGAAGTGTCTGGAGCAGTTCTATTAAAAATGATGGTAAATAATAAAAAAATAGTAGTTCAAGATAGTATAATTTTGATTATTATCAGTAGTCTAGTATCTTTGGCAATTTCTTTTTTTATTAGTATTATATTTGCTAAAGGGCTTTCTAGCCCAATATCAAGAATTAGGGTTACAGCTTCCCAACTAGCAGCAGGCAATTATAATATTAAAACAGGGACTAACAGGAAAGATGAAATTGGAGATCTTGCTAAAACCATAGACGTTTTATCAGAAAAGCTTCTGGAGAATGACAAACAAAGAAAAAATCTAGAGCAGATGAGGATGGATTTCTTTGCCAATGTGTCCCACGAGCTTAGAACTCCAATAACAGTTATGAGGGCCTATACAGAAAGCTTGTTAGACAGGGTTGTACAGGATGAGGATACAAAAATCCAATATTATGGCAGGATGCTTAATGAGTGTAAATCCATGGAAAGATTGGTTGGAGATCTTATGATACTGGCTAAGATGCAAAATCCTGATTTTATTATTGAAAAAGAACCAGTGAATCTCTTACAAATTATTGATAATATTATGCGTAGTGGTAAAGCCATAGCCGATAAGAAAAATATAAAAATTATTGTATATAAGGAAAGTCCTGTGTATATGGTTGAGGGTGATTATGATCGTCTAAGACAAATGTTTATGGTTATTTTAGATAATGCCATAAAATTCACTGATGAAAACAAAAAAGTCCACATACAATTAATAAAGAAGGAAGATATAATAGTATCTATTAGAGATGAAGGTGTTGGAATTGAATCATCAGATTTGGAGAATATATTTACAAAGTTTTATTCAACAAAGCTTAGACAAAACAAAAACGGTACTGGACTTGGCCTTACCATTGCTAAACAAATAGCAATAAAACATGGAGGAAAGATTAATGTAAAATCCATTGTAGGAGAAGGTACAGAATTTATTTTCACATTTCCACACTTTGAGATGGAAGACAAAAAATACCAGGAAGAAACCGCCTAAAAGGCTTGATAAATAAAATTATATTAGCTATAATAAGATTACAGTAAGTTATTAAAAACGTTAAAAATATTCCTGAGATGCTCGATATACCTGTTATTTTGAACCTACATGATTAAAAGGGGTTTCCTAAATCTGTATACGGATGCCAGGCCGCCATTGTAGCGGAAGGCAGAAGCATACATGCGGTTACCCACCTAGACTTGTCTAGGCGTCAAAATACGGGGGAACGACATTTTGGGTTTTTACAAAAGATAAAGGGCGGCTTCGGCCGCTTTTTTTTGCCTTGTATTATATCATAAAGAAATCTATAATTAACATTAATGTATTACATACTAAGAACAGGTTAAGAAGACTTGATCTTACAAAAGGTTTTCTATTTGATAGAAAGGGGCTAGTTTATGAAAAATGGATTTATTAGGGTTGCAGCTGCAACACCGGATATAAAGGTTGCGGACTGTAGATATAATGGAGATAAGACTATTGAATTAATAGAAGATGCTGTAAAGAAAGATGTAAAAGTAGTGGTGTTCCCGGAACTGGGCATTACCGGTTATACATGTGGAGATTTATTTTTTCAAGATACTTTGCTTAGGGGTGCTCTTTGGGAAGTGGAAAGAATTAAAGAGTTTTCTCTTGATAAAGAGATTATGATTATTGTAGGAATTCCTTATGATTATAGAGAGAAAATATATAATGTGGCAGTAGTAATTCATAATGGTCACACCTTGGGAGTGATTACTAAGCTAAATATACCTAATCACTCTGAGTTTTATGAAGGAAGAATCTTTTCTGATGGAATAAGAGAAGCCATTAAAATAAATTTCTTAGGTGAGGAAGTCCTCTTTGGTTCTAAAATATTATTTGAAAGCAGGGATATGCCTGATTTCAGGTTGGGTGTAGAGATTTGCGAAGATTTAAGGATTCCTCAATCTCCTGGGATATCGCACTGCGTTGCAGGAGCAACGGTGCTTGCTAACCTATCGGCAAGTGATGAACTTGTTGGGAAGGACGAATTTAGAAGAGCCTTGGTTAAAAGTCAGTCATCAAGACTAATATGTGGGTATATTTATGCCTCTTCTGGTGAGGGAGAATCTACAACTGACTTGGTTTATGCAGGTCACAATATCTTGGTTGAAGATGGGACCATCCTAGAGGAAGCAGAGCTTTTCAAAAATGGAATGATATATACAGAGTTTGATCTTGAAAAACTGAAAAATATAAGAAGAAAAAAGAATACTTATCATGGTCAAACAGTAGATGGCTATGTAAAAGTGGATTTTTATTTTACTAAAGACAATGCTTCATTAACTGAGATAGAGCTTACTAGGAAGGTTGACAAGTCCCCATTTGTACCTATGGATGATGAAGTTAGGAAAAGTCATTGTCGGAAGGTAATAGATATTCAGACTATGGGACTAAAAACTAGAATGAAGCATATTGGGACTGAAAAGGCTATTATAGGAGTTTCCGGTGGATTAGACTCCACATTAGCCCTACTTGTTGTGGAAAAGACATTTGAGGCATTAGGATATGAAAAAAAAGGAATTATAGCAGTTACTATGCCTTGTTTTGGAACTACGGATAGGACTTATAATAACTCTTTAACTCTTGCCCAGTGTGTTGGTGCAACTTTACTTGATATACCAATAGATGCGGCAGTTAAGCAGCATTTTAAAGATATAGGCCATGATATAAATCAACATGATATAACTTATGAAAATAGTCAAGCAAGGGAAAGAACACAGGTATTAATGAACCTTGCTAATAAATATAATGGTATTGTAATAGGAACCGGTGACATGTCAGAGTTGGCCCTAGGATGGGCAACATTTAATGGTGACCATATGTCAATGTATGGACTGAACTCATCTATTCCAAAAACATTGGTTAAACACCTGGTTCAATACTTTGGACAAGAAACAAATAATCCAAAACTTAAGGATGTTATTACAGACATATTATCAACTCCAGTTAGTCCAGAGCTTCTTCCACCCAAGGAAGGTGAAATATCTCAAGTAACAGAAGACTATGTTGGTCCATATGAACTTCATGACTTTTTCTTATATCAGCTTATGAGTTTTGGCTTTGAACCACAGAAGATATACCGTCTGGCTAAGATTGCATTTGCCAATGAATATAATCAAGATACAATACTAAAGTGGTTAAAGGTGTTTTATAGGAGATTCTTTTCACAACAATTTAAGCGTTCCACATTACCAGATGGACCCAAGGTTGGCAAGGTTTCATTATCTCCAAGAGGAGATTTAAGGATGCCCAGTGATGCTTCTTCAGCTATGTGGCTAAAGCAGTTAGAAGAAATTTAGTAAAGCCTCCTATGTTGATAGGAAGCTTTACCGGTTGTTAGAATAATGTTATGTAAGTTATTAAGGTGTATCCTTTGCTTTTTCAAGAACGGTTGCTATGGCATCAATTAGAAGTGTTTCTGTGAATTTACTATCTTCTGATAGACTTATTTCATCCATAGATACACCTTGAGATAGCTGTAGATTAATCTTATCTAATGAAGGTTGGACTAAGGGATACATAGCGGTTATAGTTTCGTCAAGATTAATTATCTTAACCGAATTAATATGATCCTTATCTAAGACGACTTCAAGATTAATGACGGCATCGCTAAGTTCGATGGCAGTGGTCCATTTACCAGGCTTATATTGGTTTAATGTTGGCTCTGCTTCTTTTTTATCAGGTCGAAACATGGATATTAATAGTAGTATTAAAAGGATTCCTAAACCTACGAAAATCACTGTATATATGATTTCTTTTAATTGGATTACAACTATTTTAGTATTTGCCATTTCTTTCCTCCAGGCCCTATAGCTTTATGGATTCAATCTTATTATATAGTATTAATAATAGTAATGTTTTATGCAGAGAAATTATTTTAAGGGGGTTTTTTATGTCTTTACAATTAATACTTGGAAGTGCTGGTTCTGGTAAGTCTTATCAAATGTATGAAGATGTTATTACAAGGTCAAAAGAGAATCCAGACACGGAACATCTTATAATTGTGCCAGAACAATTTACCTTACAGACCCAGAAGGATATGGTTAATATGCATCCAGACCACGGTGTTATGAATGTGGATATATTAAGTTTTCTTAGGTTTGCATATAGAATATTTGATGAAACTGCTGCCAGTAACTATCCCATTCTGGAGGATACTGGTAAGAGTATGGTTATACGCAAGGTGGTGGCAGATAAGAAGAAGGATTTAATTCTTTTTGGCTCCAATGTTAAAAAGAATGGATTCATTAATGAGTTAAAGTCTTTTTTATCAGAATTATATCAATATAATATTGTGCCTGAAGATTTTGAAAGACTAATGAAGGCCTCTGAAAATAAGACTATCTTAAAAACTAAATTAGCTGACGTATTAACAATCTATGAAGCTTTCAAGGATTTTATGAAAGAAAGATATATTACTGCTGAAGAGGTTCTTATACTTCTTAATAATGTTATGGATCAGTCTCAGTGGCTAAAGAATAGCGTGATTTACCTAGATGGATTCACAGGCTTTACTCCAAGTCAGTATCAGATACTTAGAAAGATGATCATGTATGCTAAGAAGGTCATTGTAACAGTGACAATAGATCCAAGGGAAAGCTTAGAACTAGGTGATAATCATCATCAATTATTTGCAATTAGTAAAAAAACTATAGGGAAGTTGTATGGGATTGCCAAGGAGGTTAATACAAGGATAGAAGAGCCTAGATATGCTGAAGAAATAACCGAGAGCCCAGTGCCATATCGTTTTAAAAATTGTCAGGCCCTGGTTTCATTGGAGGCTAATCTCTTTCGATATCCTTATATGCCTTATTATGAAGAACAGGATGAAATTAAGATTTATTCAACTAAAGATGCAGAAGAAGAGATGCTTTTTGTTGCAGGACAAATAGAGAAACTAGTAAGCTGTGGACAATATCGCTATAGAGATATAGCAGTGGTAACAGGGGATATAGAGGCTTATAATACATTTGCCAGGGGAATTTTTACTAGGGCTAAAATTCCTTGCTTTATTGATTATAAGAAGAAGATACTTGGGAATCCATTTGCAGAGTTTCTAAGATCTGCAATTGCTATTGTAGAAGAAGATTATTCTTACGAAAGTGTTTTCAGATACCTAAGAACAGGTTTGTCGGACATTACCAGAGAAGATATTGACCTTTTTAATAACTATGTTATGGCAACTGGGGTAAGAGGCAATAAAAGGTATCAGGAACCATTTAAAAGAATTTATAGAAGTAAGGATGAGATAGATTTACAGGGGATTAATAGAGTTAGAGAGCAGTTAGTTGATGAAATTGGGCCCCTGTATAAAGTATTAAAGGATAAAGACAAAGATGTTAAGGACTACACAAGGGCTCTTTATGAACTGGGAGTTAGGTTAGATGTAGAGGAAAAATTACTTGGCTTTTGTAATAACTTTCAAGAGGATAATATGTCCTCACTTGCTAAGGAATATGAACAAATCTATGGTATTGTCATGGATTTATATGACCAGATAGTTCTGCTTTTAGGCAGTGAACATATAAGGCTAAAAGAGTTTTCTGAAATCATTGAAACTGGACTAACAGAAGCAAAGGTAGGGTTAATACCTCCAGGGGTAGATGAACTGGTTATTGGTGATATCCAAAGGACCAGGCTTAAAGATGTTAAAGTCCTGTTTTTTGTGGGGATTAATGAAGGACTTGTACCAGGGGCATTTGCAGGGGGAGGTATATTATCTGATAGTGAAAGAGAGCTTCTTGTTAGCCATGATATTGAGTTGGCACCTACTAGAAGGCAAGAGGCATTCACGGAACAGTTTTATATATATTTAAGTATGACAAAACCCAGTGATAAACTTTATATAACTTTTCACAGGGTAAATGATGAAGGTAAATCAGTAAATCCGTCATTTATAATTAGTAAGGTTCAGGCGCTGTTTCCAAAGCTTGAGATTACTTATGTGGATAGTAGTAATGAGGATTTGGAATCTGTATTTATGGATAAAGGGGTGTCATATTTAGCTAAGGGTCTTAGCCTTTATCAAGATGGAAATCATGATGGTAAAGTAAATGATTTGTGGAGGGAACTTTTTAATTATTATCGTTCCCATGAAGAGACAGAGTCTATTTTGGATAAATTGATAGATGGGACTTTTTATATTAATAAAGAAGAAGGTATCTCTAAAGAAATTGCTAATTTATTATATGGAGATGAGCTTAGGGGTAGTGTAACTAGGCTGGAACGTTATGCTGGATGTGCATTTGCTCATTTTATGGCCTATGGTTTGTCTTTGGAGGAAAGGCAGGAATATAAGTTAGCAGTTCCGGACATAGGTAATATATTTCACAACGCAATAGATGATTTTTCTAAGAGATTAAGTAGTGGACAATATACATGGCATACCATTCCTGATGAAACCAGGGATCAGTGGGCTGTTGAAAGTGTAAATAAAGCAGTAGAAGAGTATGAAAACAGCTTTATTAGAAGTACTAAACGTAATGAATATATGATTAAGCGCATAGAAAGAATAACCATAAGAACTCTTTGGGCTCTTTGTAGCCAGATTAAACAAGGGGTATTTGAACCCAGTGGATATGAGATGGCCTTTTATCATCTGCCAGATAAAAGTATTTCACTTAGAGGCCGAATTGACCGTATGGATTTATATGAGGATGATGACAAGGTATATGTCCGAGTTATTGACTATAAATCAGGAAGTACAAGTTTTGATATTCAAAGGGTTTATTATGGGCTTCAGCAGCAACTAGGGGTTTATCTTAGTGCAGCTATGGATTATCTTCATAAACAACATGGGGATAAGGAGATTGTACCTGCAGGTATCTTCTATTATCATATTGATGATCCATTGGTGGCAAAATCTGATCAGACAGAGGAAGAAATCTTCAAGAGTCTTAAGATGAATGGTCTTGTTAATAAGGATAAAGAAGTTGTTGCTATGATGGATGAAAATCTAAAAGGTCCAGATGGTAGTTTGCGTTCTTCTGTAAGTTCTAACATAATTCAAGCTGGAACAAACAAGGATGGAGAGCTGAATAAACGTTCATCTGCAGCCAGTAAGAAGCAGATAGAAGCCTTAGGGGATTATATTAATGGGAAACTAGTTAAAGACGGTAAGAAGATATTAGAAGGGGATACAAAGGTTAATCCCTATCGTATGGGTAACAGGACTGCCTGTGATTACTGCCAATATAAAAGTGTATGTGGATTTGACTTAAGGCTTCCTGGATATGGATATAGGAATCTAGAGAAAAAGCCAGTGGATGAGATAAAGAATGAGATATGGGGAGAGGAAGCAGGTGATTAGATGAAGTGGACTAAGGCACAAAAAAAAGTTATTGATGCTAGGGATAAAAATGTCCTAGTTTCAGCGGCAGCAGGATCGGGAAAAACAGCGGTCTTAGTAGAGCGTATTATAGGCATGATTTCAGAAGGTGAAAACCCTATGGATGTTGACTCTTTGCTTGTGGTTACATTTACCAATGCGGCAGCAGGTCAAATGAGAGAGAGAATTGCTAAGGCTTTAGATAAAAAGTTGATGCTAGAGCCAGATAATGAACATTTGCAAAAGCAATTAGCCCTTCTACAAGGTGCACATATTACTACCATACATAGTTTCTGCCTTAATGTAATGCGTAATTACTTTCATCTGATTGACCTGGATCCCAGCTTTAAGATTGCAGATGAGGCAGAAGTTACCCTTATGAAGTCCGATGTTATGGCTGACTTGTTAGAGAAGTGGTATGAAGAAGGAAGAGAAGATTTTCATGATTTTATTGAGAGTTATTCAAGGTCTAAATCAGACGAACCAGTGGAAGAGTTAATCTTGCAACTATATAGTTTCTCTAGAAGTAATCCTTGGCCAGGCCAGTGGCTTGATGAGAAACTAGAGACTTTTGAAGTCCAATCCATGGATGATATTGAGAAAACTGATTGGATGAAGGGTTTACTTAATGAGATAAATATATTACTAGATGATCTTATTCAGATTAATCAGCAAGCTCTAGAGATTAGTAATGGTACAGGGGGACCTGGGGCATATGTTCCTGCACTTCTTTCAGATAAGGACATGATTAACAATATGCAGAAAGCCTTGTCATATAATGATTATTACCAGGTCTTTACTGATGTAAACTTTCAAAGGCTGTCAGGGAAGCGGGAAGAGGATGTACTTCCAGAACTTAAGGATGAGGTTAAAGCCTTAAGAGAGGAAGTGAAAAAGGGCATAAATGGTCTGGTAAAACAATACTTTTTCCAATCTCCAGATGAAATGCTTTCTGACATGAAGGCTGTAAGGGATGTAATGAAGGTGTTAATAGAATTAACCAAGGAATTTGCCATAGATTTTGCTAAGAAGAAGGAAGAGAAGAATCTTGTGGATTTCAGTGACTTGGAGCATTTTGCCTTGGAAATCCTAGTGGAAGATAAGGATGGAGAAAAAGTTCCTAGTAAAGCAGCCCTAGAAATTAGCCAAGAGTTTGAAGAGATTATGATTGATGAATACCAGGACAGTAATCTGGTTCAAGAGACTATATTAACAAGTATATCTAGGGAAGAGATGGGACAGCCAAATCGTTTTATGGTAGGGGATGTTAAGCAAAGTATCTATAAGTTTCGTCTTGCTATGCCAGAGATATTTTTAGAAAAATATAATGATTATAGTACAGAGGATGAAGATGAAGATGGGCAAGGAAATAAATATCAAAGGATTGATTTGGATAAAAACTTCCGAAGCCGTAAGATAGTCCTTGATAGTGTTAATGCAATCTTTTATCAGATAATGAAAAAGTCTGTGGGAGATATAGATTATGATGAAGCTGCCTCTTTAAAGTATGGAGAATTATTTGAAGAGTTACTGGATAATCCTGATGATGCAGATGAAGGGATTAGCAAGGATACGGAGTTGTTACTAGTAACAGAAGAAGAGTCTGATTTAGCTGAGGAAGATAAAGAACTAGATGAAGATGAACTTCAATACACTAAGAAAGAGTTAGAGGCAAGGGTAATCGCTAAAAGGATTAAGGAGATAGTTGACCCGGAGACTGGGCTAAAATTATTTGATCAAGGTAAAAAAACTTACCGGACAGCTGAGTATAGGGATATTGTGATTTTACTAAGAACTATGTCTGGATGGTCAGAGGTTTTTGTAAATACCTTAATGCAGGAAGGTATCCCAGCTTATGCAGATACAGGAACAGGATATTTTCAGACTGTGGAAATTATGACCCTGTTAAATGTCCTAAGGATTATTGATAACCCTAGGCAGGACATACCACTAACAGGACTTCTTTATTCTCCAATGGTGGGCCTTACGACAAATGAGCTGGCTACCATAAGAGGCACATTTCCTGGTGGAAGTATCTACGGGGCAATTTTAGCATATCAAGAGGAAGTTTCTAATGAGGAATTAACAGAAAAACTAGATAAATTCATGGATTTTTTAAATTATTTTCGTGGTAGGATGAAACACATGCCCATTCATGAGCTAATTGAAGAACTTTTAGAGGAAACAGGATATTATTATTATGTTATGGCAATGCCTGGTGGTGACAGGCGAAAGGCAAATATAGATATGCTAATAAACCAGGCAGTAAGGTTTGAGCAAAGTACCTATACAGGATTGTTTAATTTTATAAGATATATAGAAAGGCTTCAAAAGTACCAAGTGGATTATGGAGAGGCCGTTACTGCAGGGGAACATGATAACACGGTCCGTATTATGAGTATTCATAAGAGTAAGGGATTGGAATTCCCCGTTGTCATAGTGGGTGGTTTAAGCAAGCAATATAACACCCAAGATCTTAGAAAGGCTGTAATCCTCCATCCGGAATATGGGGTGGGGCCAGAATATATTGATAGTGAATTAAGAAGCAAAGTACCAACTCTTTTAAAGAAGGTAATACAAAAGAAATCACAAAACGAGAGTATGGGAGAAGAGTTAAGAGTATTGTATGTGGCTATGACCAGGGCTAAAGAGAAGCTAATAATGACTGCTTATCTAGATTCTGTGGATGATATAAAGGCAATGAAATTCTCCTATTTTAAAATTATGTCTTCAAAAACATATTTGGACCTTATTATTCCTGCAATACTTAATTGTCCTAATAAAGATGATTTATTTAAGATAGATGTGATTCATAAGGATGATATTATAAAAGATGAAGTTGTTAGACAAACATTTGTACAAGCTGATAAAAGTGAAATTTTATCATTGGATCCTAATAAGGTATATGACCAAGATCTTAAAGATGAGATTAATAAAAGGTTTTCTAGGGAATATCCTTATGAAAACACTATAGATATTAAGTCAAAGATGACAATTTCAGAATTGAAGCAGTTGGGACAATTTATTGACGAAGACCATAGTGTAAAACTTTTTGATGAAAAAAGAGTTGAAAAAGAAGATAAGGATGAAGACAAAAAAGAAGATAAGAATGAAGCCACAGTTCCTAAGTTTATGTTGGAAGATGGGGAAGAAGTCTCTGCTACAAGTCGGGGTACAATATACCATAAGGTTATGGAACTACTTGACCTTAGCAAGATAAATTCCAAAGAGGACTTACAAGAACACTTAGACCAGATGGTTTCTACAGCCATGGTTATGGAAGAGGATATGAAGCTCCTTAATAGATATAACATATACAGATTTACTCAAAGTAAGATTGCCCACCGTATGAGAAGGGCTAAGCAGGAAGGCTTGTTATATAAGGAGAAGCAGTTTGTTATTGGAATTCCAGCCAATGAGATTTATAAAGATGTGGATAGTGAGGAATTAATATTGGTTCAAGGTATTATAGACCTTTTCTTTGAGGAAGATGGTCAAATAGTATTACTTGATTATAAATCAGACTTTTTAAATGATCCTCTTATCTTTGTAAGCCGCTATGGGACCCAGCTAAGGTATTATCGCAGGGCCTTGGAGCAGATTACTGGGAAAAAGGTAAAAGAGATGATAATATACTCACTTCATCTTGGACAAGAAATCAGTATAGATTAGTAAAGACATGGTTACACTTTAGAAAAAGAAAGAAAGGTGTAGACATGGCTAAGAAGAAAAAGAAGATTGATTTAAAGAACTTAAAAGCAGAAGAAAAATTCAAATATGAGATAGCCAAAGAACTGGGCTATATTGATAAGATAATGACCAGTGGATGGGAATCACTAACAGCAAGGGAGTCAGGCCAAATCGGTGGTATGATGACAAAAAGAAGTAGAGAGATGAAGAAGTTGTCTAAAGAAGAAAAAGAATAAATTATAAAAAAGCTATTGATAAAATTAAGTTTAATTAATTTTATCAATAGCTTTTTTATTAATATGTCTTATATCTAATATATCTAAAAGAGTTCTCTTTCTAAATGACTAAGTTTAAATTGTCAATTTCTAAAAAGTTCTTAATAGCTACACATACTCCTCCTAGTAAGATAGAGGAATCTTGAAGTGCAGAAGGGACGATACTAACATAAGTATTCATCTTGCTTATTAATGAGTCCTCAATCTCCTTAATAATATCAGGACAAAAGATGGTAAAAGAGCTGTTAATTATTACAATGTCTGGATTATATGCATTAAGGACATTATTAATACATATTGACATGTATCTGATAAAAAGGTCCATTATATACTTAGCATCAGGGTCATCTTCTTGATACATCTTAGAAAAATCATCAAAAGAGACCTCCTCTAGCTTTTTCATTTGGGCAAGTTCATGCATTAGCATTTGTTCAGATACGTATTGCTCAAGGCAGCCATTATTACCACAAGGGCAGGCCTTGCCTCCAATTTCAACAATGGTATGGCCGAATTCCCCGGCTCTTCCGTTATAGCCTGTATATAATTTGTCATCAATGATTATCCCTAAGCCAATACCAGAGTGGATATTAACGTTAGCAATGTTTTTATAATCATATTGAAAAGTTTTTTCTCCAATAACAGATAGGTTTGCTTCATTTTCCAGATATATTGGGACATCATAATGGCTTCCTAGGTCTTGGGCTAGATTAATAGCGGATAAATTATAGTATGGGGCAAAAGATACTTGATTATCTTGTACAACCCCATGAATCCCCAGGGTAATTCCTACTAGGTTATATGGGAGGTGATCCTCTACTATCATTGTTTCAATTAGCTTAGTTAAAACATTTACTAGGTTGAAGGTGTTTTTAGGAGTAGTAATCTGTTTTAATCTACAGTCTTCTCCGGCTAGGTCTGATAGTAAGGCGGAGATTGTTTTCACCCCAATGTCAATGCTTATTACATAGCCAGCTTTTTTATTTAGACTTAGTAGAATAGGTTTTCTACCAAGTTTGGTATCATCACTTCCAACTTCTATAACAAGTTTTTTATTAATTAATTCTTGGACTATGGTAGAAATAGTTGCCTTTGTTAGGCCTAATTTCTTGGAGATAGCAGCCCTTGAAATAGTTTCATTCTCTATAATTGTTTCTAATACAAGCCTTGTATTAATATCTCTAATTAATCCTTTGCTGCCTCTTATCATAATTGTCACCCTTAGAATAATATTTTTATTAGTTTGTTCATTTAACTTAATCCTAACATAAAAATAGGGGGATGGAAAGGGGATTATTTATCTTGACATTGCTATGCCTAATTGCTATATTTATACTGATATAGTTTAATTAACGAACCATATATATTATAA